>DASUEB010000025.1:0-103149 GCA_036275295.1 Luteibaculaceae bacterium
TAATACCGGTGCTTGTTTGCGTGTACAGGGCGACCTAATCCCATCGCAAGGTGGCGGACAATCGGTTGAGCTGCAAGCAACAGCCATTGAGGTTTTGGGAGAAGCCGATCCCGAGGAATACGTTTTGCAACCCAAGCGCCATTCGCTTGAATTTTTGCGCGAACACGGTCACCTGCGCTTCCGCACCAACACCTTTGGGGCCGTTTTCAGAATCAGGCACCACATGAGTTTCGCCATTCACAAATTCTTCAACGACCGCGGATTCTTCAACCTCCATTCGCCCATCATCACGGGTTCGGATGCCGAAGGTGCCGGTGAGATGTTCCGCGTAACCGCGCTTCCGCTCGATAAACTACCCAAGAACGAGGAAGGAGGCATCGACTTCACGCAAGATTTTTTCGGCAAAGAGACCAACCTCACGGTATCAGGACAATTGGAGGCTGAATTGGCGGCACTGGCGCTTAGCAAGGTTTACACCTTTGGCCCCACCTTCCGCGCCGAAAACTCAAATACCTCCCGCCACCTGGCCGAGTTTTGGATGATCGAACCCGAAGTGGCCTTCAACGACCTCAACGACAACATGGATCTGGCCGAGGAATTCCTCAAATACCTTTGTCAATATGCCCTCGATCACTGCGCCGATGACCTTCAATTTCTGAATCAGCGTCTGTTGGATGAAGAAAGGCAAAAACCGCAGAATGAGCGCAGTGCAATGGACCTCATCAGTCGACTTCAATTTGTTGTGGCCGAGCCCTTCGAACGCCTCACCTATACGAAGGCCATTGAAATTCTCATAAACTCTAAACCCGCCAAGGAGAAAAAATTTCAGTACCCCGTGGAGTGGGGAACTGATTTACAGAGCGAGCACGAGCGCTATTTGGTGGAGAAACACTTCAAAAAACCCGTTATCCTGACCGACTATCCAGCCAGCTTTAAGGCGTTTTATATGCGCGCCAACGACGACGGAAAAACCGTAGCTGCCATGGATGTGCTATTCCCCGGAATTGGCGAGATCATCGGCGGTTCGCAGCGCGAAGAACGCTTGGATGTACTCAAGAAAAAAGTGGCCGACTTCCACATCCCTGAAGAATCGATTTGGTGGTACCTCGAAACCCGTAAGTTTGGCACCTGCCAACACGCGGGCTTCGGACTGGGTTTTGAGCGACTCATTTTGTTTGTGACCGGAATGGGCAACATCCGCGATGTGATCCCTTTCCCGCGCACTCCAAAAAACGCCGCATTCTGATGGCATACCCTTCATAGTACCCGTATTTTTAAATCGATTCAAATCCCAAATGCGCAAGGTTTGGGATTTCTTTTTACCTTCCATTGACGAATTACCCTTACCATGTTGCGACAGTCGCTCTTACTTAAATTACAGCAGAAATTATCTCCTCAGCAGATACAGCTTATGAAACTGCTGCAGGTGCCCACGCTCGAATTGGAGCAGCGCATCAAGGAGGAGTTGGAGCAAAACCCAGCATTAGAAGAAAGTGAAGACTGGGATGCCGAATCGCTTCCCGAAGAAAATCAGAACGACGACTACGAAGACGATACCCGCACCGAGGCGGAAAAGGAAATTGATATATCCGACTACCTCGGCGATGACGATGGCCCCGACTACAAATACGAGGCCAATAACCGCAGCGCCGACGATGAGGAAAAAGTTATGCCCATCAGCCAAGGAACGGGATTTCACGAACAGTTGCTCAGCCAGCTCAGTTGGCGCATCCTCACAGAACACGAGCGCATCCTGGCCGAGACCCTCATTGGCAATTTAGACGACAACGGCTACCTCCGACGCGATTTGGAAAGCATCATCGACGACTTAGCCTTTACGCAAAACATCAACACCACTGCCGCTGAGTTGGAACGCATGCTTCAAGTCGTTCAAGACCTCGATCCAGCGGGGGTCGGTGCCCGTGACCTGCGCGAATGCCTCCTTCTTCAGCTGGTTAGGAAGGAAAACATCACCGACAACACCTTCTTAGCCAAAGAAATCTTGGAAGACTTCTTCGAGGAATTCACCAAAAAACATTACGACAAAATTAAAGTTGCCCTTGAAGTAAGCGACGAAGAACTCAAAAGCGCCATCGACGAGATCATTCACCTCAACCCAAAACCGGGCAATTCGGGCACCGACGGAACGAAAAATACCCAAGCCATTATTCCGGATTTTCTGATCGTTAATCAAGAAAACAACCTCGAGCTTACCCTCAACGGAAGAAACGCTCCCGACCTCCGTGTTAGTCCGTATTTCAAGGAAATGCTGAGCGGTTACGCCGAGAACAAACAAAATAAAGAGGCGGTTCAGTTTATCAAACAGAAAATAGATGCTGCCAAATGGTTTATCGATGCCATCAAACAGCGCCACGAGACCCTATTGTACACCATGTCGGCCATTATGGAGTACCAATACGACTACTTCCTCACGGGCGACGAGACCAAACTCAAGCCCATGATTTTGAAAGACATTGCCGACAAAGTGGGCCTTGACATCAGCACGGTATCGCGTGTGGCCAATAGCAAGTATGTGCAGACCGATTTTGGCACCTTTCTGCTAAAATCATTTTTCTCGGAGAGCCTCACCAAAGACGATGGCGAGGAGGTATCGACCAAGGAAGTCAAGAAAATCCTGCAAGAGCGTATCGATGCGGAGGACAAACAAAATCCGCTGACCGACGAAAAACTAATGGAATTGCTCAAAGAGCAGGGTTATGTCCTAGCTCGTCGTACGGTTGCCAAATACCGCGAGCAGCTTCAAATTCCGGTTGCCCGATTGCGGAAAGAATTGGCCTGATAACCTTCAGGTAACAGAAAATTAAGTACTTGCGCTCATGAGTCACAGAACCGCTAAAATCATTTCCTACATCTTCCAACCGCTGTTTATGCCGTTGTTGACCGTGCTGTTGGCTTTTGGCATGGATCCGCTGCTAAGCGCCACCTATCCCTTGGAGGTTCGCTGGGGTTTGTACGCCGTGATTGCCTTGAACACCTTTCTGGTGCCCACTGCCATGGTCATTTACCTCAAAAAAGTTCAAATCATCAGCAGTCTAGATGTTGAGAATCGGAAAGAGCGATTCATCCCGTTTATATTGACCCTGGGCTTGTATGCGGTAACCTATTGGCTTTTGCGCAGAAGTGACCTTCCGCGCGAGCTGTACGCCATGATGTTTGGCAGTATCGTAGCCATGGTAGTAGCCTTTGTCATTACCTTATTTTGGAAAATCAGTATTCACATGACGGGTATTGGCGGGGTAATTGGTACGATGTGCGCTTTGTTTCAGATGCATTTTTTCTTGCCCATGGGTTTGCTGAGCGCCTTAATCTTGTTAGCGGGAGCCATAGGAACCGCGCGCATGGTGCTTTCGGTACACACCCTAGCCCAGGTAATTTGCGGATCCCTCCTCGGATTTTTAACCCAGTTTACCGTCGTGGGTTATTTGATGTTTTGGTGAGCGAAATATATAGCGCTTACTGAGTGTTGGTTACTTGGAGCAAGCCCGATGAGCATGCCATTCATTGAGCTCTCCTTCGACGAGTCTCAATCGCCGGAGCCTTGGCGAAGGAGACTCAGGCAAAATAGGAGCGACATCATAATTGCTCATCCGCCATACGATGTATTTAGCCACATTATTCAATCCATTCAAATAAAAATCTCTCGTCAAATTCAATGCCAAATTGTTGCAACATAGCCACATATTCCTCCCTAAATGTTTTTTTCTCGTGATGTTGTTCTTGATTGTTTATATATCCAATAACATTATCCAACTGAGATTTGGAACAGGAAAACACCCCAAAACCCTCTTGCCATTGAAATTTACCCATTACCAATCCTTCGTAATTAACCCATCTCGACGAATTGGCTTTAATGTCTCTAATCAAATCCGACAACACAACATGGGGTTTGATGCTTAGCAAAATATGTATGTGATCGCCAACACCTCCGATGGCATAAACCTTCTGTTCTTTTGCATTCACGATTCCACAGATGTATTTGTGCAATTGATCTTTCCATGATTGTTGGATAAGGTTTTGCCTTCCTTTGACTGCAAAAACAATGTGTACAAAAATTTGTGTATAGGTGTTTGCCATCGGTTTTGAGATTGTGCCGCCCCTATTTTGCCTGAGATTGTCGAAGGAGGGCTCAATGAATGTCGTGACTATTATGATGTCGCCCCTACGGGGCTTTTGGGCAACGTGCTGGTTATTATTATTTTGAAGAAAATTACGCTCCATTGCGGCATTTAATCCATTAATCAAAGTACGCAACATGAAATCAACGTCACAATGACGAATTATCAAATTGCCTTTTTGAGTATATGACAGGGCCAAAATTTTTGATTTCCGGCCATAGGAATCGCTGAGAATACCATCGGTTATTCTGGTTTTTGGAAATACAGCTCCGTAGGAGCGACATCATAATAGACAATGCCGATATCCGTTTCGATAAGCTCCGTAGGAGCGACACCGTAATAGCTGATCCCAATAGCGATTCATCGAGCTCTCCTTCGACAAGCTCAGGCAAAATAGGAGCGGCATCATAATAGACAATGTCGATATCGATTTATTGAGCTCCGTAGGTGCGACACCCATTGGGTGTTGGTGTTTGTCATCGGTTTTGAGATTGTGCCGCCCCTACGGGGCTGGTCGGGATTTTCATGTTGTGCATTGCAATTTCGATCACCCGCGGATAATTAAATTTTGACTCCCGTTCACACAAAATTCGGCACCTCGGTGCTGCATGAATATCATTTTTGTATTTCTCCCTCATGATCGCCCTCTGGCATTGCTTCAACCCCCATAGCTGAAATCTACTGCGGTTGACGTTTATCCAAAAATCCCGCTGATCAACTGGTAATGAACTCTTTTCAACGAAATAATACGGTCAACCCGTTTAATAAAATTACCTTTCCCATACCCTCGCGACTGCGTTAGGTCGCCGAAAACTCTTGCCTATGAAGACATTCTTCGCATTAATCGTTTTATGGGGCTCGGTTTTTTACGTATCGGCCCAAACTTCCAATCGCGTTTGGCAGATCAACGCGCAAGGGGCCACCGTCAATCAGGTCGACTTCGACGGTCCGTTTACCCTCGAGGCCATGGTTATGGCAGACCCTAACATCAGGGACTTGGGGCTTTCCCCCATCTTTTATTCCACCTCGGGATCGTCGATGTTCGGTTTTGCTCTCAACAGGTATTTTATCGAGGTAACCACTCCCCAAAATGAGATCATTAATATAAATCGATACATTCAAGCCGTCATTGAACCCAACACCTGGTATCACTGCGCTTGGGTGCTCAATGGCACCTCGGTTCGCTATTACCTCAACGGATGTTTAATGGACAGCGTGGCAGTAGCAGGTAAATTGAACTTTGCAGGCAATGTAAGGATCGGCGAACGAAATGGCTTTGAACCTGATCCGCTAGTCGGCAAATTGGATGAAATCCGTTTTTGGAAAGGCGCTCGGAATGCTGAGCAGATCCAAAACCACATGAGCACCGCCATCGACTTTGCGAACGAACCTGAACTTTACGGATACATCAACCTGGAGGGTGTGGCGACCAATCGAATTGAAGAACTTCGCGACCGGCCCACTTTCGCGGTCACCCCTGCTTCTGGAGGTTATTCTATCGAAAACGTAGCGCTTACTAGCCCGCCGTTGTTCACCATCGACTCCCTGCTTATTCAGCCGCTTTCTTGCCAAGGCGTGAGCGATGCATCCATGCAATTTTTCACCACCTATCCTCAGTATGCCAGCAGTATCCGGTCGCCTTTCCAAAATCAGCTGAATTCTTTTCCCAACCTGGGGGCCGGCGCTTATACGCTGCGCATTCAATTACCGACTTCATGCGTGTTGAGTTGGAACTTCACCATTGAACCGCGCCGCAACCTCAACGCTCAACCCACCTATCAATCGACCGGCTGCTTTGGCGACGAACTGACGTTAAAAGCCAATGTGGTCGACAGTGTACATGTTCGTTGGTTAAGCACCGATCTGATGAGTAACGCCTATCAACTTGTCATTCCGCACGACAGCGCGGAACAAAGCATCGCCCTGACAGTGTCGCACCTAGAATGCAGCCAAACCTTCAACGTGATCATACCTCCCGCCGAAACCTTACTACCCAGGATAGAGGGCAGCGTACCCTGCTTAGAAAACCGACTTCAATTGTGTGTTTCAGGCGGAACCTTTGCTCAAACAGAGTGGCTCAGTGGTGGCAACCAAACCTGCATAGAAGTTGATCAACCCGGGACCTATCACTGCAAAGTTACCAGTGAAATAGGATGCGAGGCCTTTGCTCAATACGAGGTAAGCGATTGCGTGAAAAGCCTGTTTATCCCCACTGGTTTTACTCCCGATGGCGATGGATTGAACGATTATTTTGAAGTGGTAGAAAACAATGTTACTGTAGAATCCATGCGCATATGGGACCGGTGGGGCCGCGAACTAATGTATCGCTTTGGAGCCCCGTGGAAATGGGACGGCACCTACATGGGCAATACCGTTGCTCAAGGGGCTTATGCCATTCAGATAACTTACGTGAATCATAACGGTCAACGCAACACACAAAACGCCGTTGTGCAGGCCATCAGGTAAATCAAAAACAACCTCTTTCGTTTAGCACCGGAAAACCACTGGTCCGGCTACGGCACCCTCCGCTTGCATCAATGCCCGCTAGTGCTGCAGAAAGCAAGGGCAACTTGTTAAATTATGCTCATTGCGACAACTTAATGGCAATGAATCTGGTTTTTTAGCGTAAGTAGTTCTCAGCACGGAGAAATCCGTAAATTGACTTACTTTTGACCCTTATTGTGACGCTGAATGGAAGAGATTAAAGCCGGACCCCACCTCTCGCAAATTGAGATTCCCGCCGATTTACGGGATAAATTTACCGAGAAAGACTTGCCGCAAATTTGCAATGAACTGCGGGATTTCATCATTGACGTAGTATCGGTCAAAGGGGGCCACTTTGGCGCCAGCTTGGGCGTTGTGGAGCTTACCGTTGCTTTGCACTATGTGTTCAACACGCCTTACGACCAGTTGGTGTGGGATGTAGGTCACCAAGCGTATGGACACAAGATCCTCACCGGCAGGAGGTCGGTTTTCCACACCAATCGACTGCACGGCGGTATCTCGGGATTCCCCAAGCGAAGCGAAAGTGAATACGACACCTTTGGGGTGGGACATAGTTCTACGTCTATCTCAGCCGCCCTAGGCATGGCAGTTGCCAATCGCTTACAAGGCAATTTAGATCGCCAGCACATCGCGGTTATTGGCGATGGAGCAATGACAGCTGGACTCGCCTTTGAAGGACTCAATCACGGCGGTGTCGAAAACAGCAATATGCTGGTCATCCTCAACGACAATTGCATGTCGATTGACCCCAATGTAGGCGCGCTTAAAGAATACCTCACCGACATCACAACCTCAGCGGCATACAACAAGGTGAAAGATGAGGTTTGGAATCTGCTGGGAAAAATCAGCAAGTTTGGTCCCAACGCCCAAGCCATTGCTCAGAAAATAGAAAACGGCATCAAAGCCTCGGTTCTCAACAGCAGCAACCTATTTGAATCGCTTAAATTTCGGTACTTCGGTCCGGTCGATGGCCATGATGTGGTTCGTCTTGCCAAGGTTATGGAAGACTTAAAAAGCATTCCAGGCCCTAAGATTCTTCACGTGCTCACCAAAAAAGGCAAGGGTTACAAATTCTCGGAGGAAGGCAATGAAACCGTTTGGCACAGCCCCGGTCTTTTTAATAAGGAGACGGGTGAGATCATCAAAGTGGTTCCTAAGAGTCCGCAACCTCCCAAGTACCAAGATGTCTTTGGCCATACCATTGTGGAGTTAGCCGAGAAAAACGACAAAATTGTGGGTATTACCCCCGCCATGCCAACCGGTTGCTCGCTGAACATCATGATGAAAGCCATGCCCGACCGAGCATTCGACGTGGGGATCGCCGAACAGCATGCTGTTACGTTCAGCGCCGGACTCGCTACCCAAGGTCTAGTGCCTTTCTGCAATATCTACTCCAGCTTTATGCAACGCGCCTACGATCAAGTAGTGCACGATGTGGCTTTACAGAAACTCAATGTGGTGTTTTGCCTCGACCGCGGCGGATTGGCCGGCAGCGACGGCCCAACCCACCACGGCTCATTCGACTTGGCTTACTTCCGCTGTATCCCCAATATGACCGTGGCGGCGCCTATGGACGAGAGCGAACTGCGCAACATGATGTACACCGCTCAATTGCCCGATCAAGGACCATTCTCTATTCGCTATCCGCGCGGTGAAGGAGTTCTGACAGAGTGGAAGACTCCCATGAAAGAAATCCCCATTGGAACCGGCCGCAAAATCAAAAACGGAACCGATATAGCCATATTATCTATAGGCCATGCAGGCAACCTGGTGGTAAAAGCCAACGATTTGCTCGAAGCCGATGGTATTTCTGCTGCTCATTACGATATGCGCTTCGCGAAGCCCATCGATGAGCTCATCTTGCATGAGGTATTCAACAAATTCGACAAGGTGATTACCGTTGAAGACGGCACAATTGTTGGTGGTATGGGAAGTGCGGTGGTCGAATTTATGGCCGAGCACGGATACCAAGCCAAGGTTGTTAGATTGGGTATACCCGATCGTTGGGTTGAACACGGAACTCAGGCAGAATTGTATAAAGAATGTGGTTTCGATCCTGCATCGATCGCCGCTCAGGCTACCGCCTTGGTCAACTTAGCCGCATTGCGCCAAGCCAAGAGCTAAATCGATCAACGAAGCAATCGCATTAGGGATCGGATGTTTGTCATTCGATCTCATCCTGCTTGCTAATATCCATCGATACAAGACACAAAGAGGTAGTATCGACTTACGACTGAAGATGAAGCTGCCATCGCCAGGCATCTTCGAGAGCCGTGGATAGACTTCGTTTAGCCTTCCAGCCCAATACTTGTTCAGCTTTTGAGGCATCTGCCCACACCTGCTCCACATCACCCGATCGACGAGGCCCTATGACAAAGGGCAGGTTTACTTGGTTGACCTGTTCAAAGGTGCGAATAACCTCCATAACCGACTGACCGTGTCCCGTTCCGATATTAAACACCTCGGTTTTATCGACCTTTTGAGCCAAAAGCAATTCAATAGCTGCCACATGCGCCTCTGCTAAATCGAGGACATGGATGTAGTCGCGAATGCAGGTCCCATCTGGGGTATGGTAATCATCGCCATAAACCGTCAATACCGATCGCAAACCAGCGGCTGTTTGGGTAATATAAGGCACCAAATTGTTGGGAACCCCCAAGGGCAACTCCCCGATCAGGGCCGATGGATGGGCGCCAATGGGATTAAAATACCTCAGCAAAATGGCATGCGAATTAGGTTGTGCCTGAACCGCGTCGGCAATCATGCGCTCACCCACCTGCTTGGTGTATCCATAGGGCGATTGAGCGATTTTAATGGCCGACTCTTCAGTCACTGGGAGCGCATCGGGCTCGCCGTAAACGGTACAGGAAGATGAAAATACCAGGTTTGATATGCCCTTCTCGCCCATAAGATCGAGAAGCACGATCAACGAATCTAGGTTATTGCGATAGTAGGCCAGCGGTTTAGCTACTGACTCACCCACTGCTTTAAAGGCGGCAAAATGAATGACCCCAGCAGGTTGGTGTTTGTCGATCACTTCGGCCATAGCAGTCCGGTTGGTGCAATCAATTTGGTAGAACGGCAGATCCGTGCCCACCAATTGCCGGATACCCGCTAACACCGATGAGGTTGAATTGGAAAGATTATCGACAATAACGGGCTGGTATCCCGCTTCGAAAAGGGAAACCACCGTATGAGAGCCTATAAAACCCGCTCCACCTGTAACTAATATGCTTCTGCTGTTGTTCATTAAGACAAAGGTAAACAATCAGAGGGGTCTAAATGGCCAGTTGTTAATAGGCAGTTGCCAAAAGGGCCTTACCTTTGTCATAGATCACATGGCGTATGGACTTCGCACCTTTCAATCAGTACCTTCCTCCTTTCGAGCACCCCTTGGTCATAAGCGGACCGTGTAGCGTGGAAACCGAAGAGCAGGTTAATGAAACGGCCCAAGGCCTTGCTCAAGACACAAGGGTGAAAGTATTGCGAGGCGGGATTTGGAAACCGCGAACCCGGCCCAACCAATTTGAAGGAGTAGGCGACATGGGCCTGCCATGGTTGGTTCAAGCGGCTAAAAGCAATGGATTTCTCAGCACCACGGAGGTTGCCAATGCCCATCATGTGGAAGCGGCGCTCAAAGCGGGTGTTGATATTTTATGGATAGGAGCTCGCACCACGGTCAATCCGTTTTCGGTGCAAGAAATCGCCGATGCCCTAAAAGGCGTCGATGTACCGGTTTGGATCAAAAACCCAGTGAACCCCGATCTGCAATTGTGGTTGGGGGCTATTGAGCGCGTTTACGGGGCGGGCATACACAAAATAGCTGCCATTCACCGCGGATTTTCCTCTTCGGCTCCCACCCCCTATCGAAATGCACCCCGATGGGAGTTGGCTATTGAACTCAAGCGTCTGCTTCCCGAATTGCCTTTTATTTGCGATCCGAGCCACATTTGCGGTCGTCGCGACTTGCTTCAGCACGTGGCGCAGAAAGCGCTTGACTTGGAAATGCAGGGTCTCATGTTAGAAAGCCATCGAAACCCCGACGCCGCCTGGAGCGATGCCAAACAGCAAGTTACCCCCAGCAGATTGACCGAATTGCTCAGCGATTTAGTCCTGCGCAGCACCGCCCCCACCCAAGCCAACGTGCACCAACACCTGCAAAACCTGCGCGAACAGGTAGACCTGATCGACGAAGAATTGCTCGAAAAAATGGCGGCGAGAATGAACCTGGTGAGTGAAATCGGCAAGTACAAAAGCCATCATGGCATTACCATTCTTCAGATGGATCGCTGGCGAACCGTCATTGAGAAATGGAATCGCGAAGGACTGTTGCATCACCTCGATTCAGAATTTATTCATCAACTCCTGCAAGTGGTTCACAAGGAAAGTATCCGATTGCAAACCGAGGTAATGAACCAACCTGAGCGCAAGAAATAAGGCACCGCTGCCCATTATCGCAAAGCACGGCTCTTTTCGCTACTTTTGGCCAAAATTACAGGCATGGCACGCATTTTAACGGGAATTCAAAGCTCGGGCGATATTCATTTGGGCAATATACTGGGCGCAATCCTACCCGCTATTGAGCTCTCGAAACAACAAGACAACGAGTGTTTTTTCTTTATTGCCGATTTGCATTCCCTAACCAGCCTGAAAGACGGCGACCAACGCCGCCGAAATACCCACGCTGTGGCAGCTGCCTGGCTAGCCTTTGGTTTCGATACCCAACATAATCTATTTTATCGCCAAAGCGATATTCCTGAGGTGTGCGAACTGACTTGGTACCTCAACTGTTTCACGCCCTACCCCATGCTCGCCAACGCTCACAGTTTCAAAGATAAATCGGCCAACCTCGCCGATGTCAATGCCGGGTTGTTTGACTATCCCGTCCTGATGGCTGCCGACATTCTATTGTACGATGCGCAACAGGTTCCGGTGGGCAAAGACCAGCGCCAACACATTGAAATGACCCGCGATATAGCCGAAAAATTCAATCACCAGTACGGCCCCACCTTTGTAGTTCCCGATGCGCAGATCGACGAAAAGGTAATGACCATACCCGGCACCGATGGCCGCAAAATGAGTAAATCGTACGGCAATTACATCAACATCTTTACCAGTGACAAGGAGCTGAAAAAGAAAATCATGAGCATTGTTACCGATGCCACCCCCTTGGAAGAGCCCAAAAATCCCGACACCTGTAATGTATTTGCACTGTATAGCTTAGTTGCCAACGCCAGCGAAGTGGATGAAATGCGCCACCGTTACCTCGAAGGCAACTACGGATACGGTCATGCCAAAACAGCCCTTTTCGAAAAGATTGTCGACCGCTTTGGCGATGCGCGCCAGCGTTTTGATGAGTTGATGAGCGATACCCGCAAAATTGAGGAACAACTGCTCATTGGCGCAGAAAAAGCCCGTGCCATTGCCCGACCCAAATTGGCCGAGGTACGCACAAAATGCGGCTTTTAAATCCAAAATTCCTCCCCTCCGCTTACAGGTGGAAAGAACTATATCCACATTGCGCCATTACCACGCTTGAGGGACCATGCGCTCTATAAGGCGTTAGTCCTGTATTAAGCGATAATCGCGGTGATCTACCACAATCAGAAACACATCCCCGGGATGATCTGCGTGTGCGGCAAGCCCATCCTTGTAGGGCTTGATAAAATACAGTCCCGATATGGGCTTGCAACCCCACTCTCGCTGCGCAAGGGTTTGAAGGGGAAAACTCCACTTTTCGTGTCCCTTCATCTTAATCAATTCCGATTGGATGGTGCGTGGTAGTCGGTCATACATGTAGCCTTCCACAGTCAAATACGCAGACCGCCATCGACCGTCGGAGGTGGCAAAAACCAACGTATTACCGTTTTGAGTAAGGCCATACCAAACCGCACATATCAATAAAGGCAAGGCGACCCATAGGTTCTCTACTCGGATGTTCCCCTTTTTTCGACCCATGCTGAGTGCTGCGCTCAATAAAGCAAGTACGCCCCAAAATAGCGCGTTGACCCCGTCTTGACCACTCCAAAGCATGAGTACCAAAACAATTGCACTCAACAAGGCATTGAGTGCGTTCCATTTGGGAAAGCGCCAAGACCCCACCGCTCCTATCACCCAGCCTAAGGGCAATACTTTTAACAACCAGAGAATATACGGAAAAAAAATGGAATTTGCAACATGTGATGCCCATTGCGGTGCGACCGAGGTTCGGTAGGCTGGTGACAAGTGTTCCAGTCCAGCTAAAATCAGGGATGCACTTACTAGCGTTTGCAGACGGGTATGGTCTTCATCTCGCCCGAAACATCCGCTAAACGACCACAACCACATCCAAACCGGAAAACTCTGCATACGGTGAATGTGATCGGCAAAAAGCAGCAGAAGGGCACCGCATAAAACCATATATACAGCTCTGGAGTGCCAGAAAGCTGCGAGTAAACACAAAATTGGGATAAGCGAACACAGCATGAGCTGGGCATAAAATCCGATCTGCAGTGCGGGGGCAACAGCCACATCGGGCAAGATAGCACTACCCAACCACAGCGCGGGGCGCACGCTTACCATCAAACCCCATCCTATCGCCAAAACCAGGGCTACAATCAGATGGAGCCTCGATACCACTTACTGCTCCTCCCTCCCCATCACTTTGGGGACCTTGAAATAATCGCTGTCTTTTTTCGGCGCATTGCGCAGCGCTTCTTCTTGCGTAATGTCTTTACCGGGTTGGTCATCGCGCCATACGTTGGCGTGCGGACTCACAAAGATAAGTGGCTCTTCGCCATCGGTGTCCAGGTCGTTGAGCTGGTCGACAAAGTCGATCATGCGTTTGAGATCTTGTTTTATCGACTCCATTTCTTGGGCATCAAAGCGCAGTTTGGCCAGTTCGGCTACACGTTGTACAAGAGCATCAGTGACTTCCATGGTGTAAGGTTTTGTCGATGGTATCAAAAACAAGTTGGCGCAAAGATACTAAATCCTCGGCCTGCATGCCCTCTGTGGCGATGGCTTTGTGCACCACGATATGCGCCAATCCGGGCCGCGCCGGTCCCAACCATTGATCGATATCGCGGAGCAGTTTCCAATTGGTTCTGAAGGTAAGCGGCACAATAGGAACCTGGCATTCGATAGCCAGTTTAAAAGCTCCGTCTTTAAAGCGATGGAGCTTGGGTTGGTCTTTGGGAATGGTGCCCTCTGGGAAAATAGCAATCGACTCCCCTCGTTTGAGGGCCTCGCGCGCGCGTTTGAAGGCCAGTGCTGCTCCTGAGGCGCTGCCCCTGTCGACCGCGATATCCTGGCGCTGGAAAAACAGGCGGAACAAGGGCCATTTCAAGAGCTCATTTTTGCCCATGAACAAAAAATAACGCGGCACGGCGCGGTACATGAAAATGATATCGAGATACGAGCTGTGATTGCTGCAAATGATGAACGGCCCTGCCGGAAGTGCCGACTCCTTCTTCACCACCACGATTGAAAAATAACCGAGCTGGAGCAGAAAAGCCCAGAATCGCTTGAGGTGGAAAGCGGCTTTAAATCCCCTGCGATGGCTTAAGAACAAATAAAAAAGGGGGTACAACAAGGCCAGACTCACAAAGAAAAACACTCCGAAGTACACCTTAAACAGCAGTGAAACGATGTTTGTAATATACCGGAAAACCCTCATGATGCAGTGCGAAGATACATTTACTCCTGGAAAAACACGCGTTTCACCCTCGATGATATGCCCGTTAACACCTCATATGGGATGGTTTCCAGGGCATGAGCCAAGTGATCGATGGGTTTCTCGGGGCCAAATACGATGACCTCATCGCCTTCCGAACAACTGATTCCGCTTACATTGATCATGCACATATCCATGCAAACGTTCCCCACAATGGGAGCCTCTTTGCCATTGACCCAAAGCGAAAATCGCTGATTGCCTAGTTTGCGCGGCAGCCCATCGGCATACCCTATGGGCACGGTAGCAATGCGTTGATTTTGAGCATCAACCCGATGGTTTCGATTATAGCCTACCGAGTCGCCTACTTTAACCTCTCGGATCTGAGAAATATGGGTTTTCAATCGGCCTGCCAACACCAGTTTCCCCTTCCATTCCGGAATGGGGGCTACTCCATACAATCCGATACCCAGCCGGACCATATCGAAACGAGCCTCTGGAAATCGCAGTGCCGCCGAGGTATTGGCTAAATGGCGGATGGTATCGGGTTGCCAGACGGGTTTAAGCCATTCACATGCCCTGCGAAAGGTCTCTATTTGTTGGTGCGTAAACGCATCAAAACCGGGCTCATCAGCGGCTGCCAGGTGAGAAAAAACCGATTTGATCTTTACTTGGGGGTGATCCTCCAAAAATCGCAACAATTCGGGCCACTCGTGCTCCATGAATCCCAGCCTGTGCATCCCGGTATCCATTTTTAGGTGAATCCCCAGGTCAGTCTCTTTGGGCCATTTATCGATGGCGAGCTGCCATGCTTTTAATCCGTTGATATTAAAAACCTCGGGCTCCAATCTATTTTTCAATAGCCATTCGTAGTGGTTGGGATCGGGATTCATGACCATGATGGGGGTTTTGATGCCCGATTTGCGCAGTTCAACCCCCTCAGAAGTGTAAGCAACGCCAAGGTAGTCTACGCGCTGATACTCGAGCAGTTTGGCAATTTCAAGGTTGCCCGCCCCGTAAGCTGCGGCTTTTACCATGGCCATTACCTTTGAACCCGGCACGGCCTCTTTGAGCGCCGCAAAATTACCCGCAACGGCGTTGAGGTTTATCTCCAAAACGGTTTCGTGTACCCGCTGCTGAAGTGCCTTGGTGATGCGCTCAAACGAAAAAACACGCGCCCCCTTGATCAAAACAGAGCTCTGTTCGATCATTCCAGGGTGAAAAGCCAGTAAGAACTCATCCGTGCTGGCGTAAGTAGTAATGGGTTTATTAAAAACGGTTTTAAAAGCCCCTATTCTCGGACCAATGGCGTGAATCTCGTCGATTCCTTTGGCTGTGCACAATACCGCTACTTGTTTGTACAAGTCCGCATCGGCCATACCCGCCTCCAGGATATCAGAAATGATCAAGATTTTGCGCTGGTGCAACTGTTGTTGCTGCAAAAAATCAAGAGCGATTTGAAGCGAACTCAGATCAGCGCTATAGCTATCGTTGATGAGTTGACTGTTGTTGATTCCTTCTAGCATCTCCAATCGCATACCCACAGCTGTGAGATGCGGGATTCGTTTGCTTAGGACCTTGGGCGGCACCCCCAAATGAAGGGCTGCCGTCATGACGGTAATAATATTTTCTATCGATGCTTCGTCGAAAAATGGCGCTTGTACCGTGAACTCCGTGCCTTTCCATTGGCATTCAAGCGTGGCACCTTCCTGTCGAATGTTGAGATTGCCTTTTTTTCGAAATGACCAACCGATCAAATTGGCGTTGTATCCCGTTTTCATCCACTCTACTACCACTTTTTCGTCGTCGGCAGGCATGATAACGGTAGAGCAATGTTCAAAGAGCTTGAATTTTTCGCGAATCTTCTCTTGTTCTGAGGTGAAGTTTTTCTCGTGTGCGGCACCGATATTGGTGAAAATCCCAATTTGAGGTTGGATGACCCGCTCCAAACGACTCATTTCGCCGGGTTTTGATATTCCCGCTTCAAAAATGGCCAGGTTGTGACTATCGTTCATGCGCCAAACGCTGAGAGGAACACCCACCTGACTGTTGTAGGACTTCGGACTGCGAACGAGGTGAAAATCGGGCTGAAGCACTTGCCACAACCACTCCTTCACAATGGTTTTGCCGTTGCTTCCGGTGATGGCAATAACGGGGCAATTGAATTGCAGTCGGTGAAAAGCCGCCAAACATTGCAGCTCGGCGATCACGTCATCAACTACAAAAAAAGTAAGCTCAGCAGAACCGTTGAAAACGGGGACTTGCTGGACCACAAAATACCGCATGCCCTTGGCTGCCAGTTCCTCAATAAAACGATGACCATCGTTTTTTTCGCTTTTAATGGCAAAAAACAGTCCGCCATGGCCAGATGAAACACTTCGCGAATCGATGCTCAGCCATTCGATGTCAGGGCCATCGAGGCTACCAACCGTGTTGGCATTGAGGATTTGGCTAATTTGGAGAGCAGAGTACATAGGATCAAACAAAAGCGCCCTGCAAAGAACAGGGCGCAATGTGGAAAATGCTAATGTGAATTAACAAAATTCTTCGAAAGCAGCTTGCAAATGAGCCGCAATCATTTCGGCATTTCTTCCTTCGATGTGGTGCCGCTCGATAAAATGCACCAGCTGACCGTTTTTGAAGAGGGCCATCGATGGCGAGCTGGGCGGGTAAGGCAGCATGTGTTGACGAGCGCGATCAACGGCGTCTTTATCCACACCGGCAAATACCGTTGTAAGGCGATTGGGTTTTTTGCTCGCAAGCGACAAGGCTTTTTTAATGCCCGGTCTGGCCGCACCGGCAGCGCAACCGCAAACCGAATTGATCACTACCAAGGTAGTGCCTGATTTTTCGTTTAAGACCGCATCAACTTGGTCGGGGGTGAGCAATTCCTCGAATCCAACCTCTGTGAGGTCGCGTTTCATGGGTGCTACTAAATCTGCTGGATACATGGTATGCAATTTTACCGCAAAGGTCTTGCTTTTTTTGCATTTCTGTCTGGGTATTATCAAAATTTAAGACCTTCGTTACACCGGTTAAATGCAATGGCGGCATATAAAAACTTCGACGATTATATCCAAGCACAAGGGGCTTTGCGCGGCGCTATTGTCGGAGCCGTTAGAACCTTTGTTGCCAGCGAATTTCCGCAATTGCAGGAGGCCATTAAATTCGGGACGCCGTTTTTTGTCAGTCCGGCCTTAGTGGCTTACCTAACGGCATATGCCAAACAAAAAGAACCGGGTTTGTACATGGGTTTTTGCCTGGGGACACAGCTGGCAGATCCACATCAGCGTTTAATTGGCGATGGATCCGTGGTAAAACGCTTGTACTTGGGCAACCCAGACCAGGTATTGGAACTGCTTCCCGACATCGGAATGTGGCTAACTGAAAGCATTGACTTGCTGCGTATTCAGCGTATAGGTCTTCAGAAGGGCAGATCGGAAGGCTAACCTATCGCTTTCGCTTGAAAAATTCCCGCATTAACTCTGCTGATTCTTCGGCCAACACCCCGCCGATTACCTCGGTTCTGGGGTGAAATATGCGTGTTTGCAGCACTCCTACACCGCGCTTATCATCGCGAGCTCCAAAGATAACGGCCGCTGGACGGGCCCACATCAGCGCGCCACCGCACATAACACAGGGCTCAAGGGTAACGTAAACCTTGCACTCATCTAGAAACTTGGCTCCCAGATAATCGGCAGCAGCAGTAATGGCAATGACTTCCGCGTGTGCCGTAACATCGTTGAGTCGCTCGGTTTGATTATAACCGCGGGCGATAATTTTGTTCTGACAGACCACCACGGCTCCCACCGGAATTTCATCCTCCTCAAAGGCGCGTTTAGCTTCCGCCAGCGCTTGTCGCATAAAAAACTCGTCGGTGTAAGGCGTCTCCATTGGCGATGTCAAAGACCAAAAGTAGGTAAAAGCGCATGACGGGCAAAGGCCCAAAACAACACCCGTTTTACGGGAGATAATAAGAATCCCGCTATGGTATTTCTGGCAAAACACAACACGCTCACGCAGAGCACGCGAAGGATGCGTTTGAACCTATTGGGCCCACGAAAAATTACCTCTTTGCGTCTTTTGCGGTAACCTTTGCGTCTTTTGCGTTAATCTCTTTTAAACGGTCGTATACAACCAAAAGGGTTTTTACCGCAAAGTGCGCCATGTGCACGCAGAGGACGCGAAGGATGCGTTTGAACAGTTAGGGCCTACTCAAAAAGAACGCTGCGTTAAACCAACAATTGGTTGGGAATAAACGCGCGCTAAGTTCCAGAGGCATTCCTTTGCGTCTTTTGCGGTAACCTTTGCGTCTTTTGCGTTAATCCTTTTTAAACGGGATTATACAACCAAAGGGATTTTTAACGCAAAGTACGCCATGTACACGCAGAGGACGCCAAGGATGCGTTTGAACCTATTGGGCCCACGAAAATCCCTTCTTTGCGTCTTTGGCGTTAATATCCTTTTCCAAACGGTTACGTATAACTAAAGGGTTTTTCAAGCAAAGTGCGCCAAGTGCACGCAGAGGAAGCTGGGATGATCTGACCCTGGTTACAATCAAAAAATCCGGCGCGAGGTCTATTGTCGTTTTTGCGTTTTTGAATAAAAACTGCTATATTCCAACGAAAACCATCATGGAAACTTGGAAATATAGAAGTAGGCGCGATCCCTTATTTGTGGGTTTAGTAGGCGGAGTGATTCTGATCTTGCTCGCATTGATTGCTTTCCGAATCCATAAGGGCCAGCTGGTAACCATCGATTACGCTCTTTTTTTTATCATACTTTCCGTAGTTGGTATATTGATTTGGATGATGGCCGGCACCTCTTATCAGTTAGACGATTTCAGCCTTACCTACCGCTGCGGTCCACTGCGCGGTTCCGTATCACTGGCCACTATTAGGCGGCTAGAGGTGGGACAAACCATGTGGAGCGGATATCGGCCGGCTACCGCCCGACGGGGAATCATTGTACACTACAACAAATACGATGAAATATACATCAGCCCTGAATCCGACGAAGAATTCATAAGCCGCGTCTTGGAAAGATGCCCACACCTCCACTTGGGCGACGTGGTGCGAAAAGGGTAAAGGGAAGAGTGAAAGCACGTTAAAAAATCCCTTGAATCAATCCTTCGTGAGTACGCTAAAACCCATTTCCAAAGGCTTTACACAATTAAACAACAGCCCATTCGACTCGCATTGGGTGATTATGAGAATGGAAACTTACCTCAGTTCACTCAGCCATTAAATAACCCTTTTCAACCTAACTTTTAATGCACCCCCGCCTTTCTCAGGATCCCGGCTCGAACTCTTGTATCTTAAAGCCTGCGGCTGTCACTACCTCTACAATTCGATCCCGAGTAACCGCTTGGCTGTTTACCATCAGTATCTTGTCTTTCGACTGGGTATCTACTTCCCACTGTCCCGCCCCAAGGGCGCTGTCAAGATGAGGAGTTACGGTTGCCACACAACCTGAACAATTGATGTTTGTTTTGAAAGTTAATACCTTGTTTTTCATACGATTGATTTTTAAATTTATAAGCTATCCCAAATTCAGCGAAACGATCCGCCGCAAGAGTGCTTTCTGCCCATTTATTTGGATTTTTCTTCAATTATTTGAAATGTTCTGCATGCGCAAAGGCGAAAAAAGAGCGCACAACTTTTAAGACTTTCGGTACATCAACAAATTACTACTCACCACCACACTGATGCTGCTTAATGCCATGGCTGCACCAGCCAACATGGGATCTAACATATAGCCGTTGATGGGATACAACACCCCGGCGGCAATGGGTATGCCTACTACATTGTAGGCAAAGGCCCAGAAAAGATTCTGTCGAATAGTTTTCACCGTAGCCCGTGAGAGGGCAATGGCCTCAGCGACTTGTCTAAGATCGCCTTGCACCAACGTGATTTTAGCTACATCAATGGCTATATCACTTCCTTTGCCCATGGCCATGCTCACATGAGCTTGTGCCAAAGCCGCACTGTCGTTGATGCCGTCGCCAATCATGGCCACTGTCTCCCCCTGTGCTTGCCAGTATTTGACCATTTCGGCCTTTTGTTGCGGCATGACCTCTGCTTGGTATTTAGAAATGCCCACCGCATGGGCTACTTTGGCGGCGGCGTGCTCCGTGTCACCGGTTAGCATCAATACTTCCACCCCTAGGCCGTGAAGGGCCGCTATTGCAGCTGTTGACGTTTCCTTTATGGGATCGGCAATGGCAAAATACGCACACAGCCTATTGCCTTCCGAAAAGCCAATCACCGTATGACCCTCTTGCAACCAAGACGCTACCTCACCTGGGTTTTGTCCTACATCCACAACACCTTGATCTCGCAACCAAGATAGCGAGCCCACTCGAAAAATCCGATGGGCGACTTGGGCCACAATGCCCTGTCCGGCCCTTTGCTCAAATACGTCCAATCCTGCCATGGACCTTTCGCCAATATACCTTACCACAGCCTCGGCTAGGGGATGGGTACTCCTTGATTCGATGGCAAAAAGTATATCTTTCAAATCACCTTCATCCAATAACCAAAGGGCATGAACCACTTCTGGGTGACCCTGGGTGAGGGTACCGGTTTTATCGATGATGACAAAATCAACTTTATGAGCTCTTTCCAAGCTTTCGGCGTCTTTGATAAGAATACCTTGCTGCGCAGCGCGCCCCATGCCTACCATGATAGCTGTTGGAGTTGCCAATCCCAAAGCACAGGGACATGCAATTACCAAGACGGTGACCATGGCCATCATGCCTTGCGACAAACTGTTGTCTCCTCCAAACAGCATCCAAGCTGCCCAGGTCAAGAGCGCAACGACCAAAACAATGGGAACAAAGACCGCGGCAACCTTGTCTACTAGGCGCTGCACTGGTGCTTTGGTTCCCTGAGCATCTTTAACCCATTGGATGATTTGTGCCAGCATGGTTGATTCACCAACCTGAGTGGCCCTATAAACAAAGGAACCCTTTTGGTTTATGGTGCCGGCATAAACAGCCGATCCAGCGATTTTGTGAACAGGCATGGGCTCACCGCTCAGCATACTCTCATCTACAAAACTTTCGCCGCGAATCAATACGCCGTCTACTGCTACGCGCTCCCCAGCTGCCAAAATCAGCTGGTCACCTGGCTCAATGGATTGGATAGCAACCTCCTCGGGCTGACCTTGATCGTTGATGCGTTTAACGGATTTGGGTTGCAATCCGATCAGCTTTTTGATGGCTGCCGACGAAACTCCTTTCGCCTTCTCCTCCAGCCATTTTCCGAGGAGCACAAATGCGATAACCACCCCGGCCGCCTCAAAATAGACGTGACCGTGAAGGCCTTTGTCATGCCAAATATCAGGGAATAGGGTGTTGAATACGCTGTACAGATAGGCAATCGATGTGCTAAGAGCCACCAGCGTATCCATATTAGCCGATTTATTCCGGGCTTGTTTTACCGCGTTGACAAAAAAATCGCGTCCGCCCACCCACAAAACAGGCGTACACAGCAGCCATTGCAGGTAGTTTACATACGGCAAATCCATAAAAAACATGCCCAATACCGCCAACGGTATGGCTAACGCCAATGAGATAATCATCTTTCGCCGAAGGCGCTGGAGACGCAGGCGTTGATGTTCCTCTAAAACATCCTCTTCGGAGGCGGGATTAGGAAGGTGTAAATCGTATCCCAGCGATTGCACCAAAGCCTTCATTTCCTGCGGATCCGTCATGGTGGGCAACCATTCAACCCGCACCTGTGCCGTAGCGTAGTTTACCGAGGCCGACAAAACCCCAGGTAGCGATTTAATCATCGATTCAACACTCGCCGCGCAAGCGGCACATGTCATATCAAGCACATCGAAGGTAGATTTTTGCACCACTACTCCGTATCCCAAGGCTTTGATTTTCTCAACGGCCAAAACCGCAGATGCTGCCGATTGGCTGCTGGCCAGCAAAAGCTGATTGTTGAGCTCGACGCGGACATTTTCTATTCCGTTTAACTCGGCAACCCCTGATTCCACCAGTAAGGCACAGTGCTCGCTGGCAACACCTTCCAAGGGTATTTTTATCTGATAAGTCTTCATTGGCTTGTTATCCTAAGTATAGGACACAAAGGTCTATCCAAAGCCCTCGGGGAGACTTACATCATTATGGAAAAGATTTATAAGATTTACATCACATCCTCTATCCTCCCGCTGCTTGGCCAATGACAGGCAGGCTAAAGGAGTTGCGCACGTTGATCCAGACAAGAATTTTAGCCTTACACCTTATCCAGGGGCAAGCGCCTGTTCTCCTTGATCTGTTTGAAGTGACTTGGAGTTAAGCCGGTAACTTTTTTAAACTGGCTGCTCAAATGTGCAGCACTTGAGTAGTGCAGTTGAAAGGCAATTTCGCTTAAGGTCAATTCATCATAGACCAATAGCTCCTTCACTTTTTCAACCTTTTGCAGGATGAAATACTTTTCGATGGTGGTTCCTTCTACCTCAGAGAATAGTCCCGATAAATAGCTGTAATCGTTTTTTAAGGTCCGACTCAGCCATTCACTCAGGTTCACATGCGGTGGGCGATCGGTGTAATGCACCCAACGCACGATTTCAGCTTTCATCTGCGCAATCAATCGACTTTTTTTATCGTCGATCCATTCAAACCCGGCCTCTTGCAATAAATGCTTGAACTCATCGCGCTGCGGAAGACTCATGGGGCGGGCCAAATCAATTTCACCCAGACGGATCTCGGCTGCGGCGGCCCCTACCTGCTGCAATAACTGGCCTACCACCATCACGCAGCGCTGACAAACCATATTTTTGACGTAGACGGTTTCCATGAATAGCCTGAGTGGAAAGGTAAATAAAATTACAACACTGCTTTAGATTGAGCGCAAACCGCCGACCAAGCAGAGCAATGACCACAAATCGCCCTAAAGCTTGCCGTGGAACCCCGTATAGCCCTTTTTCAACGCAGGGATCAACCGATTAAGCGTCCGCCTCGCATAGAGATTAGTTCTCGGCATTTTCCGCTTTACGCCCTGACCAAGCCCTTGGAGGATCCCATTATTTCATGAATATATCAGCAGCCACCCACTGATTCAAAGATACAAAAAGCAAAGAAATTCAGCATTCTTCAGAGGAATCCAAAAACCCCAGTGGAATGCACAAAAGCCTAGTCTTTAACTGATAGGTGTAATTCGTTGAGCTGATCGTTGTGAAGGGCGGAAGGGGCGTCGATCATCACATCGCGTCCGCTGTTGTTTTTGGGGAAAGCGATAAAGTCGCGAATGCTGCTTTCGCCTCCGAACAATGAACACAATCGGTCGAAGCCAAACGCGATTCCCCCGTGTGGTGGTGCTCCGTATTCAAAAGCATTCAGCAGGAATCCGAACTGCGCCTTGGCCTCCTCCTCGGTAAATCCGAGCAAGGTGAACATTTCCGATTGCACTTGGCGATCGTGGATACGAATAGAGCCACCGCCTACCTCAACGCCATTGATAACCATATCGTAGGCATTGGCGCGCACTTTTCCGGGATCGGAGGTCAACAAATGCTGGTCTTCAGGTTTAGGCGAAGTAAAGGGGTGGTGCATAGCAAAGAATCGCTGGGCATCCTCATTCCACTCCAAGAGCGGAAAATCAACCACCCAATGGCAGCTGTAAGTATTCGGATTGCGCAGTCCGAGCATATCCGCCAAATGCAGCCTCAACTCGTTCATTTGTTTGCGGCTTTGTTCAAGGCTTCCGCTGATGATAAACATCAAATCGCCCGGTTTGGCCTGACATAGAGAAGCCCATTGCTTGAGTTCTTCTTCGCTGTAGAATTTGTCAATCGACGACTTAAACGTCCCGTCTTCATTGCAGCGTACATAAGCCAGTCCTTTGGCGCCAATTTGGGGTCGCTTCACCCATTCGGTCAGCTCGTCGATTTGCTTTCGGGTGAAGGAATTGGCTCCTTCAGCTACAATGGCCAAAACACTTTCGGCGCTGTCGAACACCACAAAATCCTTGCCGCCAACCCTATCGGCATGATGTGGCGCTTTTAGGTAGTTAAAAGTCATGCCAAAGCGGATATCGGGTTTATCTGAACCGTATTTCTCCATGGCCTCGGCATAGGTCATTCGCGCCATAGCGGGAATATCAATGCCTTTAACCGCCTTGAACAGGTGTCGAACTAGGGCTTCAAAGGTTTGCAAGATATCTTCCTGCTCCACAAAAGCCATCTCGCAGTCGATTTGGGTAAACTCCGGCTGTCGATCGGCGCGCAGGTCTTCGTCGCGGAAACATTTTACAATTTGGTAGTATCGATCGTATCCACTGACCATCAGGAGCTGCTTAAAAGTCTGCGGACTTTGGGGCAGCGCGTAGAATTGACCGGGATTCATTCGACTGGGTACCACAAAATCGCGTGCACCCTCGGGAGTGGATTTGATCAGGTACGGGGTTTCCACTTCAATGAATCCTAGCTTGTCCATGTACATGCGGGTTTCAATACCCATGCGATGTCTGAGCATCAGGTTGTTTTTGAGCGGGTTGCGCCGAAGATCGAGGTATCTGTACTTCATGCGCAGGTCATCCCCTCCATCGGTTTGATCTTCAATGGTGAAGGGCGGGGTAATCGACTCGTTAATCACGCGCAAAGCGCTAACGGCGATCTCAATGTCACCAGTGGGGAGTTGGTTGTTTTTGCTGCTGCGCTCTACCACGGTTCCGGAAACTTGAACAACGAATTCGCGCCCCCATTTTCTGGCTTGCAGACAAAGCTCGGGTTGAGTTTCTAAATTAAACGCCAATTGCGTAATGCCGTATCGATCTCGCAAATCCACAAATGTAAGTCCGCCTAAATCGCGGCTTTTCTGAACCCAACCGCAAAGGGTTACTTCCTGATGGACATGTTCGAGGCGAAGTTCGCCGCAAGTATGAGAGCGATGCATAACAGCAAAATTTGCCGCGAAGGTAGCATTTAGGGCGCAACCCTGAAAGTCGGACCCCTCCTACTGTATAGTCAATGGATATTGAATGATGGCTGATGTAGGGGATTTTCTCAACCTAAGAATATAAAAACCAGAGGCGGTTCCTGTGAATACAATACTCCCCATTTCTTGGACCAAAAGTGGGCGAAGCTAAGTTAATATTTGTGTGCGATTTTCATTGTTTTTATGTTGCGTTTTTCTCGGGAGACGATTTATACAAGATATCCGGTTTTTGTTTCGTAGTATGGTGGATCTTCTTATTGTAATACTCGATGCGGTTTTGAAGGCCACAAGCCAATTCAAAACCATCATTGCAAGGGTTTAGATAGATGTAATCGTATTTAATGGGCCTCCAGAACCTCTCTAACCATACATTGTCTAGCGCCCTGCCTTTGCCGTCCATGGATACTTTAAACTCTTGTTTCTCCCGGAACTGTATCCATAAAGCGTAGGTGTACTGAGAACCCTGATCGGTGTTAACAATCTCTGGCTTACCATAGACATCAATCGCTTCTTTCAAAACACCTAAATACCATTTGGCCTCCAGACTATTGGAGAGTCCCCAAGACAATATTTTCCGGCTTTAAACATCCATCACGGCGGTGAGGTACATTAAACCTTTCGCCATTGGAACTTAGGTTATATTGTAACCCCACGGGGAAGTACATCTTGCGCGCTCACAAATAGGTTGATTGCTTTGCGCCATGCGAATAAAAATACTATGGGCGGATTATTTTCGTCAATGGCAGGAAAGCGGATTAAGTCGGCGTAAATTCTGTGAGGTTCAGGTATTGAGCTATGTGAGCTTCATGTATCACCAAAAGCGTTCGGTTGAGTTGGCGCAGGATGAAGGTAATTTTGAGCAAGTTTTTATTCATGCCAAGGAAAGCTCTGAGAAGATTGAGTTTTGCACGCCTGCTGGTGGGCGCTGGTCCTTCCCTGTGCATACGCCGAAAGAGCTTATTCGCTTTTTGATTAGCCTGTAATGTTGCTAATATCGGAGCATCAGCGCTATTTTGTGTTTACTGGAGCCGCTGATATGCGCAAAGGCTTTGATACCTTGGCTGGGTTGGTGCGATCCCAGATGCACCAAAACCCTTTGAGTGGCGATTTGTTTATCTTCTTCAATCGCTCGCGCACGCACGTAAAAATCTTGCTATGAGAGCGCGACGGATTTGCGCTTTATTTCAAACGGCTGGAGAAAGGCACCTTTGAAGTTCCTCAAGCCGCTGCTCAAAGCTCAACCCGTATCACGGCCCAAACACTATCACTCATTTTACAAGGCATCGCTTTATCGTCGGTTCAACGGAAAAAACGCTACGAACACGCTGCCTAAAAAGATCGGTTTTGCGGTAATTTTATAGAATAAATAGTAGTGTTTTCGGGGGTTTTGCTTATCTTTGAGACTTGACACAAGAGCAATTCAATTTTTGCATTTCTCAAAAATAGGCTGTTTAAAAAGCCCCTGAATTGAAAAATCCCCGGCAAAAAGTTGGGGATTTTATTGTCTGTAACCTCAGGATTTAGTACCCCCCACTTTAGCTTAGAAAAAAGATATGACCACACCTATACGGCTCTAAACTAAATTTTTACCTGCTCTGATCGAGGAGTGCCCCCAACCAATTACCGACATTAAATTAAGAGGATCATAGCGCGGCTTATTCTCGGCCAATTGATATCAAAAAAGAATTTAACCGCACTAGGTGACCGATTATTTTTTAGGCAGAGGATTGGTTAGTTGAAATGGGTGTAAAACCAAAGAATTAAAGAACCAATGCTCTGCTGGATGTTCAGCCGTGCCTTTCATTTCGAGCACAAAGATCCGGTGATCATCCCATACCACACGTCCAGTTCGAATGGTATCACCTTTATTTTTTGTACCGAACGTAAAATAAATGCAAGGGTATTCGCCAAAAGTGGTGTCTTTGAGAACCTTGATGGAATAGGAACCAGCTAAAGAGGGGACTAAGGCTCTTTTTATCAAGACTGCTGAAGGTTTTTTGGCTGTGCGCGCCACCTGAACCACGTACTGGCGTCTATCGGGTTCTGCTCCCGTGCAGGTCCACAAAAATTTTTTCTTTCCAATAGAAAAAGCAGGCTCGGTGGGGAATAAAATCTCAAATGCCAATTCACGTGAGTGTAGCCGAGTCATTGCTTGATCACGATTCAAACGAGCCGCAGAACTACCTCGGACCAATCTAAAATTTTCGCTCCAATGACTTATAGCCAAAACGCTATAGAGCATCAAAAAAATGAGTGTAGTTTGAATCCTCATGATTTAAAACTTTTTCTGACTATTCGAGCAAAATAGAAATCAATCGTTTTTAGTGTGGTTCAGCTTGCGCAGGCACATGGAATCTCGCATTCACATGCCCAACCACACCACCATTTGTCGCAGCACCAGCATGCCAAATCATGCCATAAACACCAGTTATGACAGTACCAGCATCTCCCTGAATAATTTCCACAGCAACCAGGGTCAGTTCCTTGAGTCCCTCGGGGGCAACCTAAAGCCCCAGTGGTGGGTTCAGTAATATCATCAGGATTTATCCCCAGCGCTTCACACCGCATTAAATCAATCTGGCGTTGAGATAAAAAAGCGCTGGGGTTATTGACAGCAAAGGATATAATTGAGCCCACTCCGTCATCTTCTAATTGAGTGCTGGATAAATTTTCATGATTATAAAAATCCACTATTTCTTTTGCTGAATAAACCATGTCCTCAGTGCAAGCAAAAACGGATTCATTGAACAAGTATTTTGCATACGTTGAACATGAACATACATCTGAAAGTTGCTCAGCCTTTCTTGCCAACATTTGTAAAATGGCAACATGAAAAAAAATCCCATTAGCAATCTCCTGATTTCGAATGTTTTTATCCAAGTCCGCTAAAAATTCCCTTCCAAAGGATTGAGAGACCCGACTTAACTTCGAATAGTCCAGTTGTAATGCGGTATTGATTAACGATAGCTCTTGAGCTTTTGCCAATAATATGTTCCGTACAGGTATACGATGCCCAGGAATAGATGTATTCAAACTAATTTTATTATTGAATACTTTTTTTCTAGCCTGTATATCGTAAACTACAAAACTACAAACAAACGTTCCGCTAATGATGGAACTTTTGTAATGCATTATAAAGCCTTCCGAAGTATATGATCCTTCAAAGCCAGAATCACAACTCTCAACGGCAAATAGACCCTTTTGGCCTTTAGCCCAATCAACAAATACTTTTTCTTCTTTAGTAAACCTATAAATTGGTTTGGAGTGTGACGTTTCATCGCGATCGTCTTTTATACAACTTGACAAAATAAAAATTAACAAGAAGGCTAAAGATCCGCAAGCCGAACTCCATTTAGTATGGCTTCTCATATTTGGGAGTTGATTAGAACACACTAATTTAAAAAAAATATGATTCCCCGTCATTTTACCAGTATTTATTTGCAACGGCCATAACGAGTCGGTCGAATAACCTTTCTCCGAAATATCGACGATTTACTTTGTGGCAAAATTCATCCGGTGTAGAGTTGAGGGTATCTCCCATTGATTTTCCCGTAAACCCCGCGAAGAATTCATTTCTCCTTGGCAATGGCAATATGCACCGAGCCCTGTTTTTGACCAAATTTTTGTTGCAAGCGCAATCGGTCAGAAGTTCATCCTAAGCAGGAGCTTACCTATTAAAAGATCCCAGGTTTATCACTTGGAATACCGGTAAATTCCACTGGAGCAGAGATGGACAAAAGCATTCACAGAAAAGTAAATGGTTCACAGGTTTGATAAATCAACGAAAATCAGCAGCATCTGCAGTAGATTGGTATGGCCCGCAAATCACGCCAATCCAGCAGATTTTCTCAAAGATTGCCAGAACGAAATGAGTTGACGTGATGAAGCATCATCCTCCTTGCAGATGATTCTTGCTGGTTCAAAACGTCCGTAAAATCTATTTGTATGCTTAGTTCACCGCTCACTGCGAAATCTTTGCCGTGTGGTAAGATTGCGGGGAATCATAAAGCCCTATTATGTAATGCGGAAAAATTGGTTAGAATTAGGCAGAAAACTCAGCTACGGATTTATTCCGCGAGACAGAAAAGCCTCCATTTTAAAATCGGAATGAACAGGGGCATGCATGATTACAACCCTTAATAAATAGTCAACCGGTATGCAATCGGCGCGGCGTTGAGTGCTGTTTTTACGGTCAGAATATAAAAACCTGCCGACACACCCGAGAAATCGATAGCTTTTTGGGCTGTCCCGGAGCCAACCCGTTGACCCGAGGCATTGCTCAGTTCGTATTGAACCTCATTTTCCCAATCCAGGTAGATTACTCCGCTGGTAGGATTGGGATGAATCTGCACCGACGAACGCAGTTGATCGGCGATACCCACCGTAAGTTCGTTGCATCTTCCTCCTATGAAATCGCGATAGAATGCGGTTACCTGGTCAGTGGCTTCTTGCAAGGTCCGTGCATTGTCAAAATGGTTATCACCCGATCTCGACCACACATAAGCTCCGTCGAGGCAGACAACTTGCCCGGGGGCCAGATCGCCAAGGTATACCGAGCTCACCAAACGGCGATCGCCAAACACATATCCATTCTCAAGTTCGGTATCAGGACCTAAAAAAGCGGGTGAGCCCGGATAATCGTATCGCGTGGCATCCATGGTTCCATCTGGATTAACTCCGGTGGCCAATCGGTAATAATGACTCAGATCGGGAAAGGGCTCACTGGGAAACGAGAGGGTGTAAACCGTTCCCCTGTCCATGGGCTGACTTAGCCAAACAAAACCCTGAGCGGGCGGATTGATTCCGTATGGAGTGCTGCCTTCATCGTCGAAATTGTCTTGGTTGTAGGCGTAAATTAAGTTGCGTAAACTGTCGGTTGCACCTGCGTCGTCGCTGGGTTGACCCAGATCAACATCCATCCACTGAGCAGCATATACATTTCGAACGGTTTCACTCCCTAAATGCGATATAAGTTGTTTCGAAAATAGGGTTTGCTGCAGCGCATTGCCGGTGTTTTCAAAGGCATATAAAAACCCTCGGATCACCAGCTTAAATGGCGAGCCTTGTATAGGTGGAGAAGCCTGAGGATCGACGGTATTTTGAACGTAGAAAAGGGCCAAGTCACCGGGTATCGCAGGGTAATCGCCGTTCTCCGGATCGTAAAATCCGTTGTTATTCACATCGTTGAAGGGGGCAGCGGCACTCAGCTCAGGACCTATCACCTTAGCAGGCCAATCAAATATTTCGGGTATTGGCGTGTAACCCGGCAAATTATAGGTTTGCCGGTGCTGATTGATGAGACTTTTGCTCATAAACCAGGCGTTGTAATATCTATTGTAATAGGCAGGGAAATAGGCTGAAGCGCCTGGCCCTGTCATGACGCCTTTTGGGGCGAAGCTGTAAGTTGGCGTTAAAGATACTGCCGAATCGCGGTCGTCGCGACCCAACAACCAAAGCGAAGCGGCATAAATTGAGGAAACGCTATCGGTAGCCGGAATACGGTAAAACGGCCGCTGCTGCTGGGCATTCTCGAAGAAGTTCCCATCCACGTTTAACCGAAATCGAATATCATTGAAAATGGCCTCTTTAAATTGAATGGGCTGGGCAACCACAGCCTTAAATCCTGCAAAGCAAATCAGGCAGACAACCGCTCCTCTAATCATGATCTAAAGATAAAGAGAATACCATAAAAAAAGAGCCTGTTAACCTACGGATTTCTGCCCAACGAACCCAGCCCCATATTTGTTCCGTTGCTTCAGAAGCCTCCCAAACCATGCGAAGCGAAGTTAACAGGCTCTTTAATTAGCTTGATGCGCTGATCATAAAGCCACTACTAAGTTAAAAAAATTAATCGCACAAAAACAAGTTTTCGTCGAAAAAAATTTTGATTCGGAATGCATAATATCTACAAAGGTCGAATTTCAGAGCTATGCAAGGTGTGCGAACGTCATCGAAAAAGATATTTCATTGCCATTCCAGTAACTGTCTTTATTTTTGTGCCGTGAGGACCATCTTGCACCTTATATGCATAACCGCTGTGCTTGCACAAAGTACATTCGGAACATGGACCTGGCTGTCGTACGAATGGAACAAATCGGAAATTACGCGATTGTTTTGTATCAATAAAGACAAGCCTACCATGCATTGTAATGGTTCGTGTCATCTCAAAAAAGAACTTGAAAAAACCGAGTCGACTCCAAAAAACGCTAAGTCGGCATCGTTTAAAACCGAGGTTCTTATTTATGATTTGCCTCAACCCGTGGAATTGTTCACAAACCAAGCATGGGAATGGCAACCAAAACCAACCTCATTCACTCGGATACAGCCTACATTGTTGGGTTTTCTAAAACCCCATTTCCATCCGCCCGGACTTACGGTCGTGAGTTAAACGGTGCGATTGCTCCTTTCGAGACTCGCCCAAACCCGATGGCATGAACCATCGAATACCATCTCTTTTACGTATCTTTAATCAAATTTACCGGCTGAACCCATCAACCAGTTGAGTTTGGCCTACTGCGCTTTGCGGGTAAAACCAATAAGGCAGTAAGTTCCCAATGAGTTGCAGTGCCCAGCGTGTTTGCTGCGCTGTGCTGTAATCATGGGCACCACAAAAAATTTATGTCATGAAATTCACATACTCCATCTTCTTATTCCTTTTCGTCTTGATTTCCTGTACCAAGGAAAACACCCCTCCTACCCCACCTCAACCCATTGAAACCCCAACGGGCGAGATGATTTTAGATTTAGACCCCAAATGGGGGGCTGGTGACCTGATCTTGGGGCAAACCTATACCAATGCTTCGAATGAGTCGATCACTCCCACCGTATTTCGCTATTATGTAAGCAATGTAGCGCTTACTACAACTACAGGAGAGATATGGAACCAAACCGAGAGCTATTATCTGGTTGACCACGCAAATGGCAAGCAAGCCCTTGTTATTACGGGTGTTCCAGAGGGCGCCTACCGCTCCATTTCCTTCTCCATAGGCGTCGATAGCCTGCGAAATGTAAGCGGCGCTCAAGAAGGCGCCCTTGACCCCATAAAAGGTATGTTTTGGTCGTGGAATACGGGGTATATTTTTTCGAAGTTCGAAGGCACATCCCCTCAGTCGACCGAGGCCAACCAGCGTTTTAGCTACCATGTGGGTGGATTTAAATCGCCCAACAATGCCCTTCGCCGCGTTACCCTTAGCTTTCCTCATGAAGAGCACGGCGGGGTTGAGGTGAATCGAATGGCCACCCCTGAGGTACACATCCACGCCGATGCATCTGGGTTATTCAACCGATCTCATGCCATTAGCGTGGCATCTGATCACATTTGCCACATGCCGGGCGCCTTGGCTATGAAAATCGCAGACAATTACCAAGGTATTTTCACCATCGACCATGTGCATTAAAAAGCTGCTACCTATTTGCTCTGGCCTAGTGCTGTTCCTCGCTTCTTGCAGCGAGGACAGCGCTCAGGTTGGCGGCACCCAATTGGCAGGCGACGAGCGGCGAAACTTTCCCGAGGCGGTGTATGAGCCAGACCGCAGTCAGCGGGCCAATGATCTCTTTGCCCTCGGCCGCAAGCTGTTTTACGATCCGTCGCTCAGCGCAGACGATCAAGTGAGCTGTGCTACTTGTCATTTGCAGTACGCGGCTTTTTCAGACCCATCTCATCCCATCGCTCACGGCGTTGCCGGACGTTTGGGCAGGCGCAATGCCCCCGGAATTTTTAATATTCGATGGGTACCCGACTTCATGTGGGACGGAGGGATCAATCACATTGAGGTATTGCCTGTTGCTCCGCTCACCGATCCGGTTGAAATGGCGGAGACCCTGGAAAATATCGTGATCAAAGTGGACGGTAATCCCGATTACTCACCTCTATTTGAAAGGGCTTTTGGCTCAGATAGTATCACCATGCCGCGCATTCTAAAGGCCTTTGCACAGTTTATGGGCGAGATGGACAGTCGAAATTCGCTTTTCGATCGATATGCGCGCGGTGAGGAGGATCTCAACGCCGATCAGAAAAAAGGGCTCGCCCTATTCGACCAGCATTGTTCATCGTGCCATAGCGGAGCACTGTTTACCGACTTCGGTTATCGAAATAACGGATTAGACAGCATCATCCGCGATCCGGGACGGATGGGCATAACAGGGCTCGAAAGCGACAGGGGTAAATTTAGAACACCCAGTCTTCGCAATGTCGCCCTGACACCACCCTATATGCACGATGGGCGTTTTGTGACCTTGACCGAGGTCTTACAACACTATCGCAACGGCATCAAACCATCGGCTACCCTCGATGAGTCGCTTCGCGGAGGTATAACACTCAGTGATCAAGAGGCCCAACAAATTATCGTTTTTCTTCAAACCTTATCCGACGTTTCATTCACCAATGACCCGCGTTTTTCGCAGCCCTAGGCTGTTGCACATAACGGTTTTTGTGTTCCTTTTTCCCATTGTCCTTCGACCCTGTGACTCATGCGGTGGTCAAACCGGTGCAGCACTTGGCCTAATGCCCAATGTAAGCGGGCATTTCTTGGGTCTTCGCGCCAGAACCACCCAACAGAAAACAATGGAAACTTCGACCTTAAACCGCGATCAAACCATCACAACCGACCGATTTAGCTCTATAGAATGGGTGGGCCGACATCAATTTAATGCTCGCTGGCAGTTATGGGCTTTTGTACCTTACCAACAACACGTAAAACAACGTTCTAATCAAACCGAAATAATAGAGGGATTGGGCGATGCATCACTGCAGGGGTGGTATACGGCAATTCAACCCAAGCTGGAAGATCGACGGGTAAAACACAGCTTATTGGCGGGCATGGGCCTGCACATTCCAACGGGTAAACACATGAAACGCGATGAGCGTAAAGTGCTTTATCCGGCACCATTTCAGTTGGGAACGGGAGCGTTCCGTTTCAGCGTCATGATGCTGTATTCAGCCGCTATTGGAAAAGGGGGGGTCTTTGCCAATGCCATGCTTCGCACGCACCAAGAAAACGAATTAGCCTACCAATTTGGAGCCATACGACAGCATCTGGTGGGGTCATATATGCGCTTCGCATTTGGCTCTTACCAGTTGATTGCCTCGGCGGGTTGGTTGGCGGAACAAAACTTGTCGAATCGGCAATTCGGCAATTCAGTTCCATCTACGGCAGGCCAGGCGTCGTTTGCTCAATTGGGCTTTGAGTTGAGTAAAAATAAGTGGAGCGCCTCTTTACAATTGGCGCCAGCCCTGAGCTACAACGGTAGTCAAGCCCCGGGTACCCGCCTTGCCCTCGGTTGGGTGTGGGCCTTTTAGCCTTTGCATGATGTGCTTAATGTGCCTCTAACCAATTGTCGCCTGTACCGATTTCTACTTCCAAAGGCACCACCAAGTTCACCGCTTGTTGCATTTTAGCGCGTATAATGGGTTCAATGGTGGCTATTTCGTCAATGTGTGCATCAAAGACCAATTCATCGTGCACCTGAAGAAGCAATTTCGACTTAAGGGGTTGGTTTTGCCATGCGGCGTGAATATCGATCATCGCTTTTTTGATGATATCGGCTGCAGATCCCTGTATGGGTGCGTTGATGGCGTTACGCTCTGCGAAACCTCGCACCACAGCATTGCGCGAATTGATATCGGCCAAGTAGCGGCGGCGGCCCATGATGGTCTCTACATAGCCCTTTTCGCGGGCGTTGTTGATGCTCTGATCCATGTAGCTCTTGATACCGGGGAACTGGGTGAAATAGCTGTCGATGATATCGCGGGCTTCTGCGCGTTTGATACCCAATTGCTCAGATAAACCAAAGGCCGATTGACCGTAAATAATACCAAAATTTACAGCCTTGGCTTTGCTGCGCATGTCGCGGTCAACCTGATCAGGCGCCACTTGGAAAACATTGGCCGCCGTAGCGGTATGAATATCCATCCCGTCTTTAAACGCTTGGATCATATTGCGTTCGTTGCTCAACGCGGCGATGATCCGCAGCTCCACCTGCGAATAGTCGGCAGAGAGTATCTTGTACTCCGGACCGCGTGCGATAAACGCCTTTCTTACCTCGCGACCTTTTTCGCTGCGGATGGGAATGTTCTGAAGGTTGGGGTTGTTTGAACTGAGTCGACCCGTAGCCGCTACTGCCTGATTGTAACTGGTATGAATGCGTTTGGTTTTGGGATTTACCAGCGTGGGCAGGGCATCAACATAGGTTGATTTGAGTTTTTGAAGCTGGCGATAATCGAGAATCATTGCCACAACGGGATGTGCATCGCGCAGCTTCGAAAGCACCTCTTCGCCGGTAGCATACTGACCCGTTTTCGTTTTCTGAGGTTTCTCCATGATGCGAAGCTCTTCAAACAAAATATCGCCTAGCTGTTTGGGCGAGTTGATGGTAAAAGTCTTTCCGCACGCCTCGTAGATCGCATGTTCTATTTCGCGCAACTGAATCTCCATCTCGGCCGAGTACGATTTTAAGCCTTCGGTATCGAGGTTGATGCCTTCCTGTTCCATATCGAGCAATACATGTACCAAAGGCATTTCGAGGGTATGAAACAATTCGATGGCCCCCATCTCTTTGAGTTGCGGGGCAAAGAGGTGGTAGAGTTGCAGGGTGATGTCAGCGTCTTCTGCAGCGTATTCTTTGACCTGCTCCAGGTCGATATCGGCCATGGAAAGCTGGTTTTTGCCTTTCTTGCCAATGAGCGCTTCAATCGATACGGGTTGATAGTGGAGGTAGGTCTCAGCCAGCACGTCCATGTTGTGTTTCATGTCGGCATTGATAAGGTAATGTGCCAGCATGGTGTCAAAAAGCTGGTGAGAAGCCTCCAAACCATAGCGACGCAGTATGGCCAGGTCGTATTTGATATTGTGGGCTACTTTCACTTTGCCCGGATGTACTAACAGCGCTTTGAATGGCTCTAGCACTTTTATCTTCTCCTCTTCGGCACCCAACAAGGGCACATACCACCCTTTGTTTTTCTGGGTACTGAAAGCCAATCCCACGATTAAAGCTGTGGTGGTATCCAGTCCCGTCGTCTCTGTATCGAAGCAAAAAACATCAGCTGCATTCAACTCAGCGAGGAGGGCCTCCATTTGTTGTGGTGACTGAACCAGAATGTACTCGTGTGGCGTATTGTGAATGTTGCGGAGCTCCTGAGCGGGCTGTTCAGGTTGTTCGGACTCTTGGGAGAACAAGTCGTTCACCGGCGCGGAAGCTGGAGCTGCTGCCCCCTCAGCAACTACCCCGTTTTCGTTGAGAAGTCGTTGCAAAAGGGTGCGGAATTCCAATTCGCCAAAAACCTTTTTCAGCTTTTCGATGTGAGGCGGTCCTACCGCAAAACTCTCTTCGTCGATGTGGATATCGCATTCTACGTGGATGGTAGCCAATTTTTTCGACAAAAACGCCTGTTCTTTAAATTGGGTGAGGTTCTCTAGCAATTTACCCTTGAGATGGTGGAGGTTTTGGTATAACCCCTCCATACTATCGTATTCCTTGATGAGTTTTTGTGCTGTCTTCTCTCCCACCCCCGGTACGCCGGGAATATTGTCGACGGCATCGCCCATAAGTCCGAGAATGTCTATGACCTGATCCGGGCGCTGCACATCAAATTTGGCTTGCACCTCAGGTATTCCCAGTATTTCAACCCCATTGCCCAGTCGAGCGGGTCGGTAAACATAAATCCCGTCTTCCACCAGCTGACAATAGTCCTTGTCGGGGGTCATCATATAGGTTGTAAACCCATCTTTCTTGGCCCGCTTGGCAAGGGTTCCAATGATATCATCGGCTTCCCAGCCCGGAATTTTAAGCGCCGGAATTTGCAGCGCATCTAGAATTTCAAAGATATAGGGCAGGTTTGATGAAATATCCTCGGGCATCGCCTCGCGGTGGGCCTTGTAATCGGCGAATTCAATGTGTCGTTCTGTGGGTTCTGCCGTGTCAAACACCACGGCGAGATGAGTGGGTTTTTCCTTCCGGATGACATCGAGCACGGCCGTTGTAAATCCGTATGCCGCAGAGGTGTTAAGGCCGTTGGAGGCTACTCGGGGGTTTTTGCTAAAGGCAAAGTACGCGCGATAAATAAGCGCAAAGGCATCGAGAAGGAATAGTTTTTTCATGGTCTTATTGCGTAACAATGAGGCGATAGGTGTGCTGTTCGACATGCAAGACATACACCCCTGCGGGCCATTGACTCACGTCGATGCCCAGTGAGGTAGTTGTGCCTCGCCACATGAGCTGTCCGTCGATACGCCTGATCGTTATAGGGGTGTGTGATGGGAGCCCGTCGATGTGCATTACCTCATTGGCGGGGTTGGGGTAAATTTGAAGCGCGGAGGCTGCTGCAGATGAAATTCCAACGGTGCTACCCAGGTCAACCGGCGGTGAACCGACATGCAACCTCATAAGATAACTGTTTTCATGCTGGATTCCAAAATTCTCAGCAGGTTCAAACAGGCTCAATCCGTCAGGCAGGATAAAGTTCTGGTTGGCTGTGTAGTTTTGAGGGGATACCCCAATGAAGGTATTGCCTGCATTAAAGAGTCGAACACCAATAAACACAGGATTAGTAGATATAGCCACGGTATCTGAAAACGACAGGGTATACCAACCCGTCGTGCTGCCGGGGGGAAATACCAGCGTTTGGCTCAGGGCGAGCTGTAGGTCGGGAACGACGTCGGCACGGTGAACTGCAACCTGAACGCTATCGCCCGAAACCGGCTGTATAAAATAGACCGATACCGACCTCAGGGTGTCGGCCTTGGGAAAGACAAAAATGGAGCCCACCAAACCCGGATCGAGTAGGCTAACGCTGTCGGTTGCCACGCCGTCGGTGCGAGACAAGGTGCTATCGGTAACATCAAATCGGCAGAAGGCAGATTGATTGGTGGTATCGCCATCGGTGTTGTTCTGCACGAACACATTGAGGTTGTATGAGCGCCCGGCCCGCGGTCTGAGGGGCACGGAAGGAGACCGCAAAACCGAAGCGCCACCCTCAAATGGCCGCGGCAATAGCTCGCTGCTGAAATAAGAACCGCTACTGGCATCGAACACCAAAACCGATTGATCAAACAATGTAGAGCCGAGGTTTTCTACCCTGGCCTCCAGCGGAATCTGGGCTGGAAGCATACGCTCAGGAAAGGCAAAATAATGGGTTAGCGGACAAGTGAAGGTCAAGGCCAGGTCGGGTTTGGGTTCAGCCAAGTTTAAGGTGATAAAACCCTCGTCGTCGCGGGCTACATTGGGAAAGGAAACGAACTTGTCGCCTGAGACATAGAACCGAACGCGTTTGGGCTGGGTAACCGTATCGTCGATGGTCACATTGACGGTAAACAAGTGGAACTTTCGGTTTTCGATACCTCCCCGAGCTGCGAGGTCGTTGTTATCGCCCCAACTGATGATCTGTCCGCTAACGCCGTTGAGCATCTCGCCCGATTGTCCTTGTGTGGGCGTGGCAATGGGGTCAGAACTACTGCCGTTGGGTGTAACCCCAGGATCAAATTCGAGGGCAATGCTATCGCCGAACTCGCCATCGAAATTCACCAAAAAAAGGGAGAACTGGAGATCCATGGTCTGATTAGCCACCAGGGGAGTTTGACACGACAAACTCACATCGATATTTTTGTGCGACTGGGCAAGAGCCCCAATAGCCAGCAAACAGATAGATAAGGCGATGATAATTGCTTTCATTCCCAAATTAGGTTGTTTACAAAAATATACAATAAGCGAGGGGTGCTACCGACTTACACAAACAAAAAAGGCCATCCGAGGGGATAGCCTTAGTGAGGTCAGGAAGAATCTGATTATTTCAAGCCGCCGTCGTGCTGGGCCTTTTTATTGAATTTCCCTTGGAGTTTCAACCAATATCCCAAGCCAACAAAACCTACCAATATGAAGAGCACATTGGGCAAATTGCCAAGGTTTTCCAGGATATTTACAAAAGTCCACGTAATAAACGCCTCAATTGGTTCTAGAATGCTCTGTAGGTTCATAGCTTTTATACTTTTGCCACAAAAGTAGAAATTAATCTCAATCCATCAAGGCAAAATGTCATTGCTCCTTTTTCGCACCAATCACCCGGTATATCTGATACTGTTGCCTTTGTTTGCGATGATATTTTGGGGACCTGCCTTTTTTGCGGTTCTCGAGCCAGGTCCTGCATTAACCGAGGGCATGTTCAATTTTGGTTTCCGGAACCAAACCGCTGGCTTGATTTTCGGTTGGCTGTTTGTGTTATTGGGGGCCATGTTGCTCAATCAGGTTGTAAACGAGCGGGAGTTTTTCCGTCCGGGCAGCTACCTGCCGGGTTTGATGTATGTGTTGTTGATGGTGACCACCCGCGAAACCTTGTTGTTTAGCTCGCTGCACGTTGCGCATTTGTTCACCATTCTAGCCATGCGCCGATGCATGTCGATCTACGGCAAAAACAAAAATCACCGCGAAGCCTTCGACGCCGGCTTTTTCATCGGCATCGCCTCGTTGATCAATTACTACCACGCACTGCTTGAAATAGCGCTATTGGTATGTTTGCTGCTCATTGGCCGCTTGCGCTTTAGGGAACTGCTCATCGCTTTTTACGGACTAGCTTCACCCTGGGTGTTTTTCCTGAGTCTGTTTTATGTTATTGGCTACAAACCTTTTGATGAAGGCTTTGAACTGGCGCTCCAGTTAGAAATTCCAGAGTTTATATTCAACAAACAAGGATGGTGGTTTGTGGGCATCTTTGGCGTGGTGTTGGCCAGTTCGCTTTTTCACTACTTGTACAGTTTTCAGCGAAGCACCCTCAAGATGAAGGCCGAAAAAAGGGTGGTAATGATTTTTTTATTGGTGCAAACCCTGTCGCTCGCTTTTTCGGGGCTCTATTCAAACGGCTTGTACTTGTTGCCTTTTATCGCGGTACCGCTGAGCATATTTGTGTCCTTCTATTTTTTCAACTCGTACGTAAAGTGGATCGCCGACCTCACCTTTTTAGCTTGGTTAGGGATTGTTGGCTACAATTATTTCATTGCCATGATGCCGGGTTAAGCGCCCAAATAGCTAACTTTGCCGTCGGTAAAACAAAACTATATGAAATTTGGTGTAGTAGTATTTCCAGGTTCGAACTGTGACGAAGACATGGTTTATGTGCTTCAGACCATCATGGGTCAGGAAGTGGTTAAACTGTGGCACAAAGACACGGATTTGCAGGGATGCGACTTTATTGTTTTGCCCGGTGGATTCTCTTACGGAGACTATTTGCGCTCGGGAGCTATCGCCCGATTCAGTCCCATCATGGACAAAGTCATTGAACACGCCAATCAGGGCGGTTATTTGATGGGTATCTGCAATGGTTTCCAAATTCTAGCCGAGGCCAATTTGGTGCCTGGCGCCCTGTTGCACAACAACAGCCACAAATTCATTTGCAAAAATGTTCACCTGAGAGCCGTTTCTCAGAGTGCCTTGATTACTGCATCGGTTCCAAAAGACCGCGCCCTCAAAATCCCCATTGCACACGGCGAAGGGCGCTACCACTGCGACGAGGCTACCCTTCAATCGATGATTGAGAACGACCAAATCTTGTTTCGCTACTGCAACGAAGAAGGCGAGATTACTGAGGAAGCCAATCCCAACGGATCGCTCTACAACATTGCCGGAGTTTGTAACAAGGGCAAGAATGTATTTGGCATGATGCCTCACCCTGAGCGCGCTGCCGATCCCGTTCTGAAAAACGAAGACGGACGTTTCTTGTTTGGGAGCATTCTCTCGCTGATTAAGGCGTAAAAACTAAATAAACTTTACTTCATTGCTGTTAGCGAAGTCCATCGCTAGCAGGTTTGCTGCGCGGTAAGATGATGGTTGAAACCGCGTTGGCTTCGCTTGTCTGCCACTTACGCTAGTAGAATTCTTTTTCCAAAAGGTAATGCTTGTCTGATTCCCAAAGATAGAACCAGGCGCTCAGCCTGCGATTTGAATGCACAACCCATTGGGCCTATGGCATTTCTTATCCTTAATTACGTCTGTTTAAACCCAGAGAATTTCCGACCACTCTCGCTTGTAAAGGCGAGTAAATAGACATTACCGGATTCTTTTTTAATCTCGCAAATAAATCTCGGCCGCAGCGCTGTGGCTGTCGCGATCGAAATAAACGGTGTAGGTACCTGCCGGAAAATGACTCAGGTTGATGGAAGAACCACTAGCGTAATTGTCGCCAAACAAAACTACCACACCGCGCGAATCGGTTATCATAAAGCTGATGGGTCGATCGCTGTTTACTTGTGAGAGCAAGGTGTATGTCTTACTTTCGCCTTGTGGCACAACCGCTATGAGTGGCTTGAGCTGAACGGGCATAGCCTTTACTGTTTTGGTTGCTTTCTTCCTAGCACCGGTTGGATCGGCAGCTTGGGTTGAAGTCAGAAGCAGTAAGGCAGTTGCAGTGAGTAGGTATTTATTCATACACGCTATTTTCCACTAAGGTCGATACAAAGATGACAAGAATTAGAATAGAACCGCCAAAACAATCAATTTTTTCGACGAACGTCAAAGTTAGGGTTACCGACCTCAACTACGGCAATCATTTGGGCAATGATGCGCTGCTGGGACTATTACACGAGGCAAGGGTGTGTTTCTACACCCACTTAGGATTCCCAGATGAGCGAAACATTTACGGCGCAGGGGTGATCATGGCCGATGCCGCCATTCAATACCGAAGCGAGGCTTTTTTAGGCGATCAACTCACCATCGACATAGGCATTGGCGAAATCAGCAGAATGGGTTACGACCTCATTTATGCGGTTGTCCACCAATCGGGCCGCCTCATAGCCACCGCTAAAACCGGCATGGTTTGTTTTGATTACTCAATCCGTAAACCCGTTGGTGTGCCCGCAGAATTTTTACTTCGGATACAAGTATAGCCCTTACCATCCATGGGTATCAAATAAAAAACCAATCCATCTGGTGCCATTGCTCAACAGAGGGATTGGTTTTGTTTTGATCTGGCTTTGACGCCAATTCAAATCTTCTAGCTATATGCCTTAGTAGTAGATATCAAAAGATCCGTTAGAAATAGTACGCGAATCTGCTGGGGTGGTGTTTACTCGTTTGGCAGAGAACTCGAAGGTGCCGCTAATTCGACGAAGCAAAGTGTCGTTGCGCGTCACATCAACCGTACCTGACTCTACAGGAAATTTGTTGTTGTTTGTTTGATTCTGGTAGTAGCCGCTGTTGAACGAACCGCTGCCATCAATAGCGACTGTGGCCACGTTTTGATCGGGATCGAGAATAAGTGAGATTTTGTGTCGAGTATTGGTTCCTTCCAGATACAGGTTGTTCAAGTATTGGAACGATTTTACCGATGAGAAAGCCACAGTATCGGTATCGGTTGCACTGATCACAACAGCCGACATTTGGTTGTTGGCCTGCAGCGGGTTGGTGCTGAATACCGAATCGTTCACCGTTGGCGGTGGCGATTTGCGAACGGTATACTGCAAGGTGAATTTTCCGCTGTTTACCGACTTGCGCTCACCCGTGCTGTTGATACCGCTGAAGAAAAAAGCCCCCCCGATGATCCGGTTGGCGGTATCGACCGAGGTGATCCGTATTTGGCCGCCATTGGTAGGACCATCTGCTACATAGAGGTTTCCTCCAGCGGGCTGATAATTGGCATCATGGCCCTCTAGTCCGTCAATGGTATAAATCCCCGGTTCGGGATCGCTTATATTGACATTGATGCGAATCACAGCACCCGCCTGATTTCCGGCGTTGATCAGCAAGCTGGTGTCATTGAGTTCGACCAAAATGTTTGACGATATAAAACTGTCGCCGTCAATCACAGCTACCAAACTGCTGTTGATGGCGACCGGATCTGGGGCGTCGTTGGCGCCGTTGTTGGGAACCACGATATCCTTATTACACGCAGAAGCTAAGGCCAGAACGGCGGCAAATGCGCCAACCACAACCAGACGAAGCGGGGATTTGGATGATAACATGTTATGTAATTTGATTGGTAAAAGTAATATTTCCGTGTTAAGAACGAATGGAAATCATTTGGGTGGCGCTTTGTAAAAATTCATCTCCTCAACATATCTACGAACCGGCTCGGGCAACACATAAAGAGTACTTTTCCCGTCGACAATAAGCTGCCGAATGTAAGAGCTGGATATCTTCACAATGGGGGCGTCGCAGCGCAATATGGTGGCTTGAGCCAAAAACTCACTGTCGGGGGTGTGTAAATCGTCAATTCTGGGATACACAATGATGGGAAACTGCCTAATGATTTGATCGGCATTTTTCCACTTGTGCAGGGTGTTGAGGTTGTCCTCGCCCATAATCAAATAAAACGCCTGTTGCGGATGTTTCTCTTTGAGGTGGGTAAGGGTATTGATCGTATAAGAGGGCTTGCTCAGTTTAAATTCAATGTCGCTAGAGCTGAACTGGGGATTGCCTTCTATAGCGACGTTTACCAGAGCCAATCGGTGGTAGTCTTGCAAAAGGGTTTCCTTAGGTTTACTGGGGTTTTGAGGAGAGAGGACAAAACAAACCTGATCGATATCGGTGTGATTGATGATGTGCTGGGCGATGATCAAATGCCCTACGTGAATGGGATTGAAGCTACCGAAAAAAAGTCCGATTTTTTTCATGCCCGATCATTCAAAAAAGCGTTCACTATGTGTTCGGCGTCGCGAAGGGCCTGCTCTAAGACATCGTTGGTGATGAGCACTTCAAACTCGCGCGCCCGCATGATCTCGGATTCGGCCTTGGCCACGCGTTTCATCAAGCTCTCATCGTTTTCGGTTCCGCGGCCGATTAAACGCTCTCTCAGTGCCTGTACAGAGGGTGGCACAACAAAAATCGAGAGGGCTCGATCGCCAAAATAGCGCTTCAAATTGAGCCCGCCACTCACATCGACGTCAAAAATTACGTGTTTACCAGAGGCCCAAATTCGCTCAATTTCCGATTTCAAGGTGCCGTATTTGGTACCGCTATACACCTCTTCCCACTCAATGAAATCGCCGTCTTGAATGCGTTGATCAAAGGCCTCGTTGCTCAAGAAATAATAGTCTTTATCTGGTGTTTCGTTGAATCTACAAGGCCTACTGGTAGCCGAAATGCTGAAGGCCAACTGGGCATTCACCTTCAACAGGTGCTTAACGATGGTCGTTTTTCCAGCTCCACTGGGTGCGGAGAATATAATTGCTTTGCCCTTCATTACATTAAATTCAACAATTGCTCCTTCACTTTCTCCAGTTCGTCTTTCATTTGAACAACCAAACGCTGAATTTCGGGATCGTTGCATTTAGATCCGATGGTATTGATTTCGCGACCCATTTCCTGGGCAATAAAACCCAATTTTTTCCCTTCATGCGAAGAAGCTTGGAGCGTTTCGTTGAAATAGGTGCAATGGGAACGCAAACGAACCTGCTCTTCAGTGATATCTAATTTCTCCAGGTAATATACCAACTCCTGTTCAAATCGACCTTCGTCGATGGTGTAACGGTCTCTGATTTCGTCGAGGGCTTTGAGCAATCGGGTTCGCATAGCGGGTTTCCGCTGCTCGGCCAAGACTTCTACCTCCGTAAGCAATTGCGCTATGGTCGCTACTCTTCGCAGCAGGTCATGCCCCAACACGGCGCCTTCTTGCATTCGGAATTGATCGAAATGCTGAGCCGCTTGCTCTACCAATTGCATTACAAAGGCCCATTCTGCTTCGTCGAGTTCTTCGCGTTGCGATTGCATCACATCGGGCATATTGAGCAATAGCGACAAAAATTCGGGCTGCGACGCAATTCCCAATTCGCGCTGAATGCCCTGCAACTCGCTGTAATACGCAGCCAGTAGGGCTTTGTTGATGGCTATTTTTTGCTCGCCGTTGTTTTCAAAATAGATGGAAAGATCGATCTTGCCGCGCTCCAGTCGACGGCTGATGAAATTGCGCAGATCAAGCTCTTTTTCCCGGTAAACGGATGCCATGCGAACGGAGAGGTCGAGGCCTTTGGAATTGAGTGATCGGATTTCGACCGTGAATTTCTTGTTTAGGTATTCGCCTTGGGCCTTGCCAAAGCCCGTCATCGATTGTATCATGCGCCTTTTGCTGTGGCTCAAAGGTATTAGTTTTTCACCTCAGCGCGAAGGCTTTTGCGGCTCACCAGCGCTACACCGGTAAAAATGGCGATACCACACGCCAGTTTACCCCACGTAATATCGGCGGGTGGACCGCCAAACCACTTGGCCATTGCCGCCATGAGTAAGGTAGCCACAAAGGGTTGCATGTAGATGTACACGCCTGTAACCGAGGCGGTGACGTATTTGAGCGCGAAAATATTGAGCAAATAAGCCAAAAACGTAACGCAAAAGACCACAAAGACAATGGCATATACGTTAGAGGCCGTCATCGACGACCATTGAATGGCTGTAAATTGGTTCCATCCAAAGGGAATGACCATGGGCAAACCAAATAAAAAGACGTACGAGATCACCGTCAACGGTTTGTATTTAACCATCAGGGGCTTGACCATTACCAAATACACGGCATACGACAATCCATTGAGCAGCACCATTAAATCGCCGTACCACGTGCTGCCGTTGTCGCTGCCGCCCCTCATCAAAACCAGCGCAAGTGCCCCTCCGGCGCCTAACGCCACCCCCAGGGCTTTGATGCCCGTGATGCGCTCGCCTTGAATCAAAGCGGCCATCACCAGCACCAAAATAGGTGTGCTGACCATGATGATCGATGCGTTGACAGGCGAGGTGTGATTCAGTCCATTAAAAAACAGGATTTGATTGGCGCACACCCCAAAAACGGCGCATTTGGCCATAAGCCAGAGGTCCTTTTTATCGGTGATCCGCTCGCGGTACACCGCCGCCCAAAGCAGCCAAAACAGCACCGTGGTGCACAACACCCTCAAAACAATAAAGCCCGATGGTCCAACCAAATCGGGCATTAATCCTTTTGCAATTAAAAAATTGAGGCCGTAGAATAAGTTTACGGCAAAAAGACTGAGGTGTGCAGCTGCGTTTTTGTTCATTGAAGGGCTTCGGCAAGAGCGCTTACAGTCTTCTTGTCGTTGCCTACAAAAATAGCAGTTCCTACAATGGAAACTGGCCTCTTCAGAAAAGTGTATTCCTCCAAGATCAAGTTGCGGTAGTCGCTTTCGCTCAACTGCTTTTCGTGCAGACCCATAGCGCGGTATTTCATGGCTTTGCGCGAAAACAGCGCTTCGTAGCTGCCGGCCATCTTCGCCATTTGATCAAGTTGTTCGGCGGTTATTTTTTCGGTTTTGATGTCTTGCAACTCGAGTTTAGCATCGGCTCCGGTTTCTTGGATGATGCGGGCGCAGGTGCCGCAATTGGCCAAATGATACATTTTTTTCATAGGTACAAAGTTAAGGAGTGGTTGATGTAGCTTGAACAAGTCGATTGGGGTTTTGTTCGAGCGCGGGAGATTACAGCAGGCCCCATCCCAGTCAACATCGGCAAACGACGCTGAACTAAGCGCCAGGAATAGGCTCGAACTTTCGGACGATTTGGCGGTTAAGTATGCAACAAAAGACCTTCTCGCGGCGAAAAGTTAACAAATGCTATTTCGCGGGGGTAGTCGCAATAGAGCCTTTGTATTGACGTTTTGAATTCATCCAAACCCAACAAATGACCCTCGTATCAGAACCAGCGATGAGATGCCGCCTGCAAAAGGCCGTCAACCATCGGATTGTGTCGTGCCTTAGGGCAGCTTTTTCCCAACAAAAATCAAGCGCAGAACGCCCCCCGTATGAAAGCAACTTCTGATTACGACCCCTCCCAACTGGTGCAGGTGGAAGACCTGAGCAAATCGTTTGGGGATTTTAAGGCGGTTGATCGGCTGTCGTTTCGAGTAGAAAAAGGCGATGTGTACGGCTTTTTGGGGCAAAATGGCGCCGGAAAAAGCACCACCATGCGCATGTTGCTCACCCTGATACGACCCGACAACGGGAACATATCGGTTTTTGGCGAGAAACTAGCGCACCACCGGGAGAGCATCCTCGGTCGGGTGGGCGCCATGATTGAAAAACCCGATCTGTACAAATACCTCAGCGCATTGGAAAACCTCTCGCTATTTGCCAAACTGAGCGGTTGCCGCCTCAGTAAGGCCGATCTGCTGCGCCAACTGGCTGTGGTAGGACTGGAAGACCGAGCCAACGACAAAGTAAAGCACTTCTCACAGGGCATGAAGCAGCGTTTGGGCATTGCCATTGCACTGGTGCACAACCCCGAATTGGTCATGCTCGACGAACCCACCAACGGTCTGGATCCGCAAGGGATTGCCGACATCAGACACTTGATTGGCAATCTGGCGGCCGAGCACAAAAAAACGGTGATTGTATCGTCGCATTTACTCGGCGAGATTGAACAGGTGGCCACCCGGATCCTGATTATTGATCGCGGTAAAAAAATTGTCGAAGGCACCACGCGCGACTTGCTCGACCCCACGCAGACCATTATCGAAATTGAAACCGGTGATCTGGCTAAAACCGCCGCCCTATTGGCCAATAGCCGCTTTAACCAAGGCGTCCAGCTCAAAGGGCTGTCGGTTACCCTAACCCTACCGCCGGGTGAGATACCGGCGTTAAACCGCTTTTTGGTAGACGAACAAGTCGACGTTTATCGGATCGCCCAGCGAAACAGCCTCGAAAACTATTTTCTCAACCTCACCCGTTAACATGTACACCCTATTCAAACTGGAGTTATACAAAATATTCAAGCGGCCCCGCACATTCATCGCTTTTGGAGCTTTGACTGCATTTGTGGTGGTGCTGCAATTGGGTCTCAAAAGCGATGGCAAGGAGTTTATCGACTTCTTCCTGGGCGACTTGAGCAACACCTTCAAATTTGAAGGAAATCTGCTGAATGGCTACGCCGTATGTTTTTTCATCCTGCTCTCGCTCATTATCCATATTCCGTTACTTGTAGTACTGATTTCGGGCGATATGATCAGCGGAGAGGCCAATATGGGCACCTTGCGCCTGCTGCTGAGCAAACCCATAACCAGAACTCAATTTGTATTGGGAAAATTCGCCGCCACCTTTGTCTATGTGCTGTGTCTGCTCATTTGGTTTGCGGTACTTGCCTTGGTGCTCAGCGTGTGGATATTTGGCACAGGCGACATCTTGCACATGAAAAACGAGTACATCGTGCAGATCAACAGCGGCGACGTGTTATGGCGTTATATACTGGCGTTTTTGTACGCCGCTTTGGCCTTAACCACCATTGCAGCCCTTTCGTTTTTCATCTCACTTTTTGCCGAAAACTCCATCGGACCTATTGTGGCCACCATGTGTGTCATTATTGTGTCAACCATATTAAACACCCTGAATATCCCCTCCTTTGTGGCCGTTAAACCCTACCTTTTTACCAGCTACCTAACCGATTGGCGGGGGTTTTTCGACATCGACCTCAATTCGGCTAACGAAGCCATCAAAGGTTCCTTGGCCAATCCATCCAAAATGATCACCGGAGCCTCAATCCTATTGGGCCATATAGCGGCATTTATCGGATTGAGCATTTATTTCCTCAAGCGCAAAGACATACTCACCTAATTACGGGCTACTCATGAACATACGCATACTTTCCATAACCGCTGTTTTTTGGCTCGCAGGCCAATTCCACGCCTATGCTACCGACCCCACCGCAACCGTTGAAAAACTGAAATCAAAATTGCTCAAGGTAAAAGACTACACCGCCGACGCCACCTTAAAAACAGACATTCTGTTTATTAAAGCGCCGGTGAGCAATGTAAAGGTGTATTACAAGTTGCCTAATCGGATCAAAATATACAATCAGAAAGGTTTATCCATCCTGCCCAAGGGCGGTATTGCGTATAACAACGCGACCTTGCTGGGCATTAAAGACTACGACGCCATCGATGGCGGCCAGGTCATGATTGGCAAAACCAAGACCACCCGTATCAGGGTGCTGCCCCGCGAAATCAATACCGATATTGCGGTAATGGACCTCTACGTAGACGAGGCCAATTTGCTCTTGTTAAAAGCCACCATCACGTCGAAAGAGATGGGTAGCTTCGATATTGAAATGCAATACGGAAAGTGGGCCAACATGGGATTGCCCGACAAAACCACCTTTGTGTTTAACGTAAAGGATTACAAGATGCCCAAGAGCATTACGCTCGATTTTGACGAGAGCACCCAGCCGAAAAAAGGAACGACACCCAAGAACGGTCGCGGCCGCATTGAGCTCATATACCGCAATTACACCGTTAACCAAGGCATCAACGACAAAATTTTTGAGGGGAAGTGAATCAAAAATTGCACGATAACCGCCCTACAACTTGTGCCACATTAATGCATTTGGGGAAAATGGTAATCGGCGCTTATTACGTCGCGCCAACACCCAACGATCTAATAGCAAATCGCTGTTACCTCCTTGACATGCGATGTGGCAAGGGAGTGCTTTAGAATACGGAAAGCAAGCCGATTGGACTTCGCTGAACCTTGTGTTTCAGGATAAAATACGCTAGTGTTTTGGCTCACCCCGCCATGCCTAACTTGCGCAGCATGCGCACGTGGGCTATAAATGCCGTGCTGTAGCGCTCTGAAACGTTGTATTTGACCCCAAATTTACGGGCTGTTTCCTCTACTATGGGCGCAATAGCGGGTAGGTGAACGTGACAAATGTTGGTGAACAGGTGGTGTTCAATTTGAAAATTGAGCGCTCCCATCCACCACGTGAGCAATTTGTTTCTCGGACTGAAATTGCTGGTATTTTCTACCTCGTGAATGGCCCATGCATTTTCCATAACCCGTTTGCCATCTTGCTCAACCGGAGCAACAAACGTAGACTCTTCTACGATATGAGCGGGCTGAAAAATACACGACAATACCAAGCCCGCAATGGCGTGCATCAGTACAAAACCCAAAATGACTTGCCCCCAAGTAAATCCGCTGAATAAAATAGGGATTACCAAGATGTACGTGTAGTAAAACGCTTTTACAGCGGTCATTTGCAACAGCGCTCCTCCTAAGCTAAAACCTTGTTTTTTGAGCAAATTGGCTTTGTGGTAGCGCAGTACCGATAGAAAATCCTTGCCGGTCATCCAGAACAAGGTCATGATCATGTAGAAAAACCACACATAAAGGTGTTGAAAGCGGTGGTGCCAGTAGCGTTTTTGATGGGGTGAGAAACGCATCAAGAAAAAGGTTTCAATATCTTCATCTAGGCCGCTGATGTTGGTGAATGTGTGGTGTAACACGTTGTGCTGAATGCGCCAATTAACGCCACTTCCGCCAATCAGACCCAGCACCGCACCCATCAGACGGTTCACTCGTTTGTTGCGCGAATAGGTTCCGTGCTGAGCATCGTGCATCACCGAGGTGCCAATTCCAATCATACCCAAGGCTGAAACAACCCAACAAGCGAAAAAGAGCCAAGGCTCACCGGCCGTTAGACCTGTGCTGATCACCACCAACGGAACCACAAAAAGGGATATCATGATGGTTGTTTTGGTCCACATCCGAGCGTCGGCATATGGAGAAATATCGATTTCTTTAAAATAAGCTTTCACGCGTGCGGTTACTTCCTCGTAAAAGAGTTGCTGCTGCTGTGCGGGCGAAAATCGCACCGTTTGTAATGGCTTTTTTGTCATACGAATTCAAACTATTGATTACTGCTCTTCAGGGCAGGACTCTACTGATGTATCGCCTTATTTACATTGAGGCATCGAGGAAATGAAGTAACTGGGAAACGCTTAGTCGATACGGAAGTTCGACCGAGGTGAGAAACACATCACCAACTCAGAAGAGTTAAACACTAGAAAAACACCAATCAATAAAAATACTTTATTCGCAAATATAAGGGGTTTGCGGTTTACTCAACGACAGTGACCGATTATATGCGTTGGTAAAATTGGATGCCTAGCTAAACCCAAAGGGATTGGCAAAAAAAATCCCGCTCGAAGGCGGGATTTACACGATTACCCAAAGGGCGTTTTTGCTTACTGAACTTTGCGTACGTTAACAGCGTTGAGGCCTTTTGGGCTTCTCTCCACTTCGTAGGTTACGCGATCGTTGTCTCTAACGTTTGTCTTTAGACCGGTGGTATGAACAAAAACATCTCCGCTTCCATCAGCTGGAGTGATAAATCCAAAACCTTTTACTTCGTTAAAGAACTTTACTGTACCTTCTTGCATTGTATTGATTGTTTGTTGTTTACTGTGTTATATTTTCCGAACTTGAACGGCAATGAAACCTTTTCCGGTGGTTTTCTTTTCGAAACTCACTTGGTCTCTTACGTTGATTACTCCTATCAACTGATTCAATTGTACCATGATCGATGATCGGGAGCTCTTCTCGGTGATGTAGCCAATTCCTTTATCCTTGAAAACAAGAGAAAGGGTTCCGGTGGAGGTCTTTTTCTGATCGTTAGTACGGCTGTAGTTGATGGTGTCCGATTGCGGCGAATGCGCCTGTTTCAAAGGGGGAACATCTGTAATTCGGCCCATTTCATCGACGTAGGCAAACATATCTTCTACCGATTTGCCCTTGTCGTTATTCGATTTTCGGTCGAGGCGCTTTTCTGCCTTTTCCTTTTTTTTCCGAGCCCGTTTTTTCTCTAGCTCCTGCTTTGCATAGGTTGCACCCATTCAGTATTCCTTAGGTTGGGGTCGCTAACAACACCTCGTGTGGAGCCAGCATTCCATTAGGTGGCTGAATGAGCAAGACTGAATTAGGAAAGATGAGAGTAATGCGCAAATACGCTCTATCAAAACCAGGCCAGAATAGGCAGAGGCAGAAACCAAATAGATGACAAAGGTACGACAATTTTCATACCTCCAACAAAATCAAGCAATTATTTACGAGAGAGCTCCTAAATCGAGTCGTAAATTCACCCAGTTCCCGTAAATTATCAGCACAAGTATTCCTCCCCTCCGCCATGAGTTGGGTGCATCCAAATCACTGAATCAGATACAAATAAAGCGGCATGCCCAAGGTGATGTTAAACGGAAAGGTCACCGCTAAGGCCATGGGAATATACAAGCTCGGATTGGCTTTAGGAGCCACCCATTTCATGGTGGCCGGCACAGCGATGTATGAAGCACTGGCAGCCAACATGGCAAACAACAAACGCTCTCCTTCAACATCTGTCACCCACGCACTCAAATAGGCCGTAACACAGCCATTAAGCACCGGAACCCCTATGGCAAACAAGGTGGCAAACCAGCCATTCTCGAAAAAAGTGCCCAACCGTCTACCGCTGTTGATGCCCATATCCAACAAAAACAGCACCAAAAAACCCTTGAATAAATCGGTTGTAAAGGGCCGGATGCCCTCAGCCTGGGTGTCGGTTGCCAAGTAACCTATCAGCAAACTCCCGAGAATCATCAATACACTTCCGTTGGTCAAGGCGTGTTTTACCACACTCCAGCACGGCACGTTGGCCTGACTTTCGCCTTGCCCAAACCACGCCATCAACAAAACACCCACAACAATTGCCGGGGCTTCCATCACCGACATCACGGCCACCATATGTCCGCCAAAGGGCAATTGCATCATCTCCAGAAACGAAACCGCTGTAACAAAAGTCACTGCACTCACCGAACCATACGAAGCGGCAATAGCTCCTGCATTATAGGCGCCGAAACGCCCCAACAGAAGCGTGAAGCAATAGATTGGAACCACCACCGACAAGCCAATCCCAAACAGCAAAGCCCATATGATCTGAGGCGTTATGGAACTGTGCGAGAGCTCCTGTCCCCCTTTAAATCCAATGGAAAAGAGCAGATATAAGGTAATGAACTTCGATGAATTAGCCGGAATTTTTAAATCGCTTTTGACCCATACGGCAAACATGCCCAAGAAAAAAAACAACAATGCCGGATTCCGCAGGTTGTCGAATAAAAAGTCCAATCCCATATCAAGCCACTTTCAATTCGTTGGTGCGGCCAAGCTCAATCGAGCCTTTTACCTCGTATTGCCCCGGGCCCTTTTCAAACGACTTGATCAGATCGGCCAACTGATCGCGCTGCTGGCGCAAGGCCCCGATGCGTTCTTCGATGTCGGTTAGTTTTTCTTGGTGACTGGCCTCCCACATGGCAATGAGCTTGCGCTGCTCTTGCAAGATGAGAAAGTCTAACAATCCCCTAACAAAGGCTTGAGCCTGTGCGGCAGTGAGTACCCCACTCTGAAGTTCAATCGATGTATACCTTGATGTTGTTTTCATGATGAATTGATTTTTATGATTGTATATAAGCCCTAATCACCGGCTAGACAACGCTTAGGCTCTGGTTTTAGAAAGGCAGGCTCGGGCACTCGGCAAGGACTCCCCTTATTGATGAGTGCAAACCGCGGGGAGCATACCTTTCGCTCACCAAGCTGCTGTATTTTCGCGAAAAGCGCCCTTTACCTCGTGCCGCGAGCCTTAATGGATTTTGTATGTCGATACCTTATTGACCCTGTCCCAAGGAGTATCCCTTTACCCCATCAAATTCGTAGAGATTTTCGGTTTTGATCACCTCACAACCAGCCAGAATGGCTTGTTGCACCGCAGCTGGCACATCTAAACGATCTACTTCACCTGCCTTGGCCTCCAACCTACAGCGCCAATGATCGGTACAAAACGTCTCTTCAAATCTCCCCGGCCATACTTTCACACCCCGGTTGGTGATCATGGTCAACTCGAGGCTTGGATGTACATGGGCCACGCGCTCAGCCAGTTCGTTCGGATCAACGCCCCGCCAGTCGAGAAAAAGATCAACCCCTCTGAGCAATTTGCGCGCCGGTTCTTTCCTGATGTAGGGTTTGAGTTGAAGCGATTCACCTGACTTGGCCTTGGCCAACTTAAACTTCGACGATCGCTTGCCCAAGTTAGCGATGACCCGTTGCGCAAATGCCTGTGTACCCACCTGCATCACCGAGGTATTTTTCTCAAAAATATCAGCCGTATGATAGCCCTCCTCTAAGGTGTAAGCCCATGCCTGAAAGATTCGATCGGCATAGGTGGGGAGTTGCAAGTATTGCAGCATTTGAACCGCAGCTTGCAGCAATCCCGATGGATTGGCGAGGTCGCGACCGGCAATGTCGGGCGCTGAACCGTGAATCGCTTCAAACAAGGCGCCGTGATCGCCTACGTTACCAGAACCCGCCAAACCGACAGAACCCGACAACTGGGCGGTTACATCCGAAACGATATCCCCGTACAAGTTGGGCAATACGATGACATCAAAATCGCTCGGCGAATCTGCTAATCGGGCAATCCCGATATCGACGATGAAATTGGTCGATTCAATTTGCGGATATTCGGCTGCAATTTCCTGAAACACCTGATAAAAAAGGCCATCGGTTTGTTTCATGATATTGTCTTTGACAAAACAACTGACCTTTTTTCGACCGTATACGCGAGCGTATTCAAATGCAAATCGGATGATCCGCTCGCAGCCCGGGCGCGTAATGAGCTTGAGGCATTGCACAACCTCATCGGTTTGGCGATGTTCAATGCCCGCATAAACATCTTCTTCGTTCTCTCGGATCACCACTACATCCATGTTGGGGTGCTTGGTAGCCACATAGGGCGCATAACTCACGCACGGCCGAATATTGGAGTACAAACCGAGGGCCTTGCGCATGGTGACATTCAAGCTCTTGTAGCCCCCGCCGCGGGGTGTTGTAATAGGACCTTTGAGCAGCACCTTGTTTCGGCGGATAATTTCCCACGCCCCGTCATCAATTCCACTGGAATGCCCAGCCAAGTATAGGCGCTCTCCCAACACCACCTCCTCAAATTGGAGGGGAACCTCAGCTGCATGCAAGATGTTGAGCACTGCCTGCGTAATCTCGGGCCCAATTCCATCGCCGTATGCCACCGCCACGGAGTGCTTAAATCCGTCTCGCTTTTTTGTCTTTTCCATATTCAGATTGAATTTGTTTCGACAAAGGTCAGGCGAATGATTTATAAATTTTTATTTATAGTTTTTATTATAATAATATACTAAAATTTATAACATAGCGCAAATGCCGAATTTGGCTACGGAATGGGAACCACATCACGATGGGTAAAAGCGGTTTGCTGAGGGGATTTGGATTAATTCCCTTGAGGAGATTAGGCGAAGGCAACCTGGGGTTTTTCTGCGCATCGTGCATTTGAACAACCCGGGTGAATTAAGTAATTTAGAGCAGCAAATCCCTGTTATGAAATTGTTGGTATCCATATTATGGCTTTTCACAAGTACATGCGCATGGGCAAGCCCTCGCTACCAATTACACGTCAACCCTCTAGACTGCCCTGATTACGCCCAAACTCTTTCAGAAGTTTTGACCTATTTTAATCAACAACGTTGCCCGTTGGAAATCACAGTGGTAAGCTTACACAAGAAGATGGCAAGGCAGCAACTTCAGAGCATTGTCCAAGGTCAATGGACAGAATCACCATACATAACAGTACGTTCAACCGTAAAGGACTTAAACAGGCCAAATGCTGGTTACTCAAGACTGTTGATTAGCTTCAACGGTGACACGCTATATCACGCAGCCCTGTCTGATGTAAGACTTGAAGAGATTCAACCCTTGATTCGCCAGCCACTTTCTGTCGTCAAAATCAGTGAAAATCCGCTTCATCCAAAAGTAAAGCAAGTGTTAAACCCCATTAATCAGCAATACACTCAATTGGATTCGATCAAGATATTTTACAGTAGTCTTTATCGCACCTTCACCACAGCACACGGTGATTCAGTGTACAAAACATGGGATTATCTCGATTCATTCAAGCAACTGCTAAAAAACTCGGGCAGAATGGGCACCATCCGACTGGATCGGCCATTTATAACTGCGCAAGGTATTTTTCTGAGTATCACCATGCAAAAAGAAATCAAAGAGCAGTATCTTGGTTTCATTGACAAAAACAACCTTGGAAAGCTTCAAGCCATCTGGAAATTATCCAATCCCGACAGCATTTATCCGTTGACCGACCTCTCGTTTTACGTTAGTGGAGAACATTTGTACACTGCACTCCTACAAAGCGGCAACGACTCACTCGTGCGAGCACAAAAAGAGGATTTCCGAATCTTAGGAAAGTTCACTTTCACAAATAACCAACTCAAGCTTGATGGTTTCACGGAAGAACGGCTGCATCCTTATTTTGTAGAGAACAATTTGGGTATATACAACTCATTTCCGATTTTCCCAACCTCCACCGACAGTGAGTATACCTACGGATTCACCTATTACCCGGCGATTTTTAACAAGGGGGGATATCAACTTTATGATCAGGCCTACCTCGATAGAATTAATTTGCGAGCACGGAAGCTAAAATTCAGGCCCTATAAATGTTTGGCTATCCACAAGGAAGGCAGTGATGTGTGGATCATTGCTAAGATCCGGTCAGTCGATTACCTAATTTGGATGCATAACGGATTGGTGATAGATCGAATAAAACTCGCCAGACACCGCGATCTGACCACTTACTCCATGAATTCGAAACAAATCCTTGTTTTCATTGGTAGAGTAATCGGATCCCCTCGAACTGAGACCTACTCATACCGCAATTGAGGTAAGAGAGATAAAAACAATTACTTGATAGCTTAATCTGGTAATTTTAGGTGGATGAGTTTCACTGGCGCGGCTGTTATAAGCCGCTTCGGCGAACAAGGCCCGCCATCGCTTCTCGACTGCGTCTCATAGCTTCGTTAAACCCAAATCTGTTATCTTACAATACATGTAACACCCCTTGCAGTGCGGACCTGTCCGCCGTAGCCCGTGGTTAGGAGTTTAAACGAGTTTTGATATGACAAGTTCACCTTCGCGGCTTGAAAAGCCGCTTCGGCGAGCAAGGCTCACCTTCGCTTCTCGACTGCGTCTCGAAGCTTCGGCGAGCAAGGCCCGGCTTCGCTTCTCGATTGCGTCTCGAAGCTTCGTTAAACCCAAATCTGTTATCTTACAATACATGTAATACCCCTTGCAGTGCGGACGTGTCCGCCGTAGCCCGTGGTTAGGAGTTTAAATGAGGCTTGGTATCATAAGCCCGCCTTCGCTTCTCGACTGCGTCTCGAAGCTTCGGCGGGCGAAGGCGGAGAGAGGGGGATTCGAACCCCCGATACCCTTTTGAGGTATACACACTTTCCAGGCGTGCTCCTTCAACCACTCGGACACCTCTCCTTAACGATGGCGAAAATAATCATTTCGGCTATGCCAAACCCAATTCACCGGCACGATCTGTTTCAAAAGCCACTTTGAGCTCATCCCCTTGATACCCTTTACCCGCTAAATACATCCATTTAGTCAACGCCGCTTCGGTGGTCATATCACCGCCACTAATTACCCCCATGGCCAATAACTCCCTGCTGGTCTCGTATTTACCCATCATCACCCCACCACCGTAACATTGCGTTACATTGATGACCGTGCCGCCCTGACGCAAGTATCCCTGCAATGCCGCCAAAAACCTAGGCTCTGTCATGGCATTGCCAGCGCCAAACGACTCCAGTAACAGTGCACGTACTTTACCCGCCCTTACCACTGTCTCCAGTAAATCCATAGGCATGCCGGGAAACAGTTTGATAATAAAGAGATCGGTTGCCAACTGCCGCTGAACCTTCAGCTCACCCGCGCGAACAGGCAGAATAAATCGATCGTGATACTGAATGGTGATACCTGCTTCGGCTAAATTGGGGTAGTTCGGACTGTGAAAAGCATCAAAATGCTCTGAGTTGTATTTCCGCGTCCGATTGCCGCGCATGAGTCGCGACTCAAAGTAAATCGCCACCTCCGGAACCTGCGGACTGCCATCGGCCCTCTTCGTGCCCGCTATTTCGATGGCGGTTACCAAATTCTCCTTGCCATCGGTGCGCAACATGCCAATGGGCAATTGAGAACCCGTGATAATTACCGGTTTGTTCAGATTCTCGAGCATGAAACTCAACGCCGATGCAGTATATGCCATGGTATCGGTGCCATGTAATATCACAAATCCATCAAATCGATGGTAATTTTCTTGGATCCAATCGGCCAACAAAACCCAGTGCCGAGCATTCATATCGGAACTATCGATAGGCACATCAAACGACCTAACCTCGAGGTGCAGGTCGAATTTCAGCAACTCCGGTATTTGCGCGGAGAGCTGATCGAAATTCAGGGGCATCAAGGCGCCTGTTACCGGATCTTCGGCCATGCCGATGGTGCCTCCGGTGTAAATAATCAGTACACTCGAATTCACCCGACTATAAATTCAATTCGTTGTCTATAAATGCCTTAGCATCGGCGTCGCCGCGCATTTCTAACCAGATCTCGCTTTGATCGCCACTGATGCTGAGGTTGTAAACAAAGAAATCGCAGCAACGCCGCTCGCTGGCCACAAAATCAACCAACTTCACCAAGGTGCTATCATCGCCCTTAAATCGAAACGCATAACCGTCATCAAGTGATTTTTTCTCCTGCATCGCCTGCTTGAGCCAAGGGAGCACGCGCTCTTTTCGCTCCTGCATTTCTTTGGGAGGCAGCTTGCAACTGGCTTCGGTTGATTTATTCTTGGCCATACAAGCTACCCCACAAGCTTCGGCATTCGCCTCATCTGCACCGCGGTAGTCTAAGGCCAATACCAACACAGCTGCTGCAGTGAACAGGGCCAACAAGCCGATTACAATGATTTTTTTCATGTTAGCCTAAATAAGTTAACGGCATTCTCGCTGGTGAGGCGAACAACCTCCTCAATGCTAATTTCGTGAATTTCAGCGAGCTTTTGGGCTATCAAAGCCAAGTATTTTGGTTCGTTGCGCTTTCCGCGGTGTGGAGTAGGGGCCAGATATGGCGCGTCGGTTTCCAAGACCAATCGGCTGATTGGCAAATCGTTGACCACTGCTTCGAGACCCGATTTTTTAAACGTCAGCACTCCGCCCAAACCGAGGTAAAAATTAGGGTAGCTGAGTGCCTTTTGCGCTTGAGATGCGTCGCCGCTAAAACAGTGAAACACCCCGCGCAATCGCGAATCGGCCGCGCGATCCATCACCTCAAAAACCTCGTCGAACGCATTTCGCACGTGAATGGCCACGGGAAGATCGAATTCAACCGCCCATCGCAGCTGCTTTTCAAAAGCCACCTGCTGAAGCGGTAAGGTGTCTTGCTCCCAGTACAAATCGATTCCAATCTCGCCCACCGCAATGTACTTGCCCGTGCTCAATTCGCTGTACACCCTGTCGAGGTAACTCATGGTATCCGCCTTGACATAACAGGGATGCAAGCCCATCATAGGAGCAAACAACTGCGGATCTTTTTCGCAGAGCTCCCACATCCTGCCTTCGCTATCGGCGTCAATATTGGGCAATAAAATCTTGCCCACCGCAGCCTCTCGGGCCTCCTGCACTACCCTTTCTCTGTCTGCATCAAATTCCTCAGCATAGAGATGACAATGCGTATCAATCAACATCATGCCGCAAAGGTAGTTCTTGAGCCAATTTGAAATGAATTACCTTTGCGCCAAAATTCAGGTATTGAAAAAAATCCTCATCATCCGCTTCAGTTCCATCGGCGATATCGTGTTGACCAGTCCTGTGGTGCGATGCATTCGTCAATCGGGCGATGTTGAAATTCACTTTCTTACCAAGACGGCCTTTGCCAGCATTGCCGAGAACAATCCGCTCATCGACCGCGTTCATCGCATGGAACACTCGATCGACGAATGTTTGCCCGCCCTGCAGCAGGAACAATTCGATTTCGTGGTTGATTTGCAGAACAACCTCCGCTCTTTTCGGGTGCGCAAAAAACTGGACCGACCCTCTTCGACCTTCCCCAAATTGAATGTTAGGAAGTGGCTTTACGTCAACCTAAAACGCGACGTAATGCCGAAAACCCATATCGTCGACCGCTATTTTAAGGCGGTTGAGCCCCTGGGCATTTCCAACGACGGGCAAGGACTGGATTTCTTTATTTCGGTGAAAGACCGCGTAGTTCCTGAACTAACCTTCGGTTGGCCAAAAGAGCATTATATTGCCTTGGTTGTAGGCGCGGCCCACTTCACCAAGCGCATCCCGCTTCAGAAACTGATGGAAATTTGCGAACGCATACACATGCCTATCGTTGCGCTGGGAGGAAAGGACGACGCTTTAGTGGGAGAACGTTTAGCAGCCGCTTTTCCCGGTAAGGTGCACAATGCATGTGGCAAATGTACCCTTGATCAGAGCGCATCGGTCATCAAACACGCCAAGCACGTGATCACCCCCGATACCGGATTGATGCACATAGCAGCTGCGTTTCAACGACCCATCACCGTGGTCTGGGGCAACACAACTCCGCAGCTCGGCATGTATCCCTACCAAACGGAGACGCCATGGACCAGTGCCGAAGTGAAAGACCTGGGCTGCCGACCTTGTTCAAAAATTGGATTTAATCGCTGTCCAAAAGGGCATTTTAAATGCATGAACCTTCAAGACGCCCAATCCATTGCCGCATCCATCGATTCGCAGGCAATTTCATAAAGCAGAGCATAGGGCAATGATGGGGTGTTAGGGCAAGAACAAAGCCTTTAACTCCGTAGCCTCACTGGGATTCATCTTGCCTGCCAAAATTAAACTCAGCTGTTTCCTGCGCAAGGCGCCGTTGTAGCGCTTGATTTCTTCCTCCGTCTCGGGTTTCAGCTCGGGCACCTCAATGGGACTTCCATACTGATCTACTGCCACAAACGTGTAGATCGCTTCGTTGCACTTCTGGCGCTTTCCGGTGGCAAAATGTTCTACATACACATCGAGAAACACCTCCATCGATGAGGTAAAGGCACGACTCACTTTGGCTTCAACCGTTACAATATCTCCTAGGCGAATGGGTTTGTCGAACGACACATTATTAACCGATGCCGTCACCACAACCCGTCCACAATGCCGGGTGGCTGAAATGGCGGCGGCGTTGTCCATCCAGGCCAACAATTCGCCTCCAAACAAATTCCCCAACGTATTGGTCTCATTAGGAAGTACAATTCGGGTGGTGGTTACCAAGCTATCTTTTGCAAAACGGGCCCTCATAGCGATGTGATTGAGGGGCAAAGATAAGGCAAGCCACAGCAATTATTTCTGTGTTTACCGAAATCTTTAGTATCATTACCTCAGTAAATACCCCGTAGAATAATTTTTTTTACCAATGACCCCCGATTATTTTTACATTAAAGCCCTGCACATCATCTTCATGGTCTCCTGGTTTGCGGGGTTGTTTTACCTGCCTCGTTTGTTCATTTATCACGTAGAAGCGCAAGACAAAACCGCTGAGGTGAGATCTGCATTCAACGAGCAGTTTAAACTCATGCAGCGCCGGCTGTGGTATATCATTACTTGGCCCGCCGCCATTCTTACCTTTGTATTTGGATTTTGGATGCTGTATATCTATCCGGAATGGCTCACCGCTCCGTGGATGCACCTAAAATTGGGTCTGGTTTTTTTACTGGCCGTTTACCACTTGGCCTGCGGCCGACTGTTTTCCAAACATCAACGCGATGTTTTCCCCTATTCGTCGTTTAAACTTCGTTTGTGGAATGAAGTGGCAACTTTGTTGCTCATTGCCATTGTATTTGTAGTCGTATTAAAAGACACCATCAGTTGGTTGTACGGCATATTGGGCATCTTTATTATCGCTGGCGGACTCACTTTTGCGGTAGCGCGTTATAAAAAACGCCGTGAAAGGGCTGCTGCCCAAATGCAAAAAGGCGCCTGAGAGGCGCCTTTCCAGCATGGTTATGCGAATAATTAATAATCTCTCAATTTTGCCGAAGGCACTGCAGTGCGAACATCGCGAAGGTATTTTTCGGCTTTGATCCGATCGCCACTTCGCGCCACACAAACTCCAAAACGACCGTCTTTGAATTGGATCACCGCCACGTTGTAACCCATGCGGGCATAGCGATCTGAACTCTCCACGGCATCTTCAATCGCTCCAAATTCAGAAACTACAATCTGGAATTTCGAGTATATGCTCTCGTTGCTTCGAAAAGCCTTTCCACTTGCAATGACTTCTTCAGACTCCGTTTTAGTGGGCTCTGTTTTTTTGGTTTCTACCGGTTTTACGGGTGTAGGAGTGGGGGTGGTTGTTTTAGGTGCGGTGTTGGCGGGAGTTTTACTAGCCGTGGTAGTCTTGTTATCGGCTGTTCCGCTGACCGGTTTGGTGGTCGTTGGTTTCGCAGTGCTGTTGTTTGCCAGTGCTTTTGAATCGGTGGTTGACTTGGCTGGTTCAGTCTTTTTCTGAACCACGGGAGTCTTGGTCGGTTCTGTTTTCTTTACCGGTTCAGCCACCTTCTTGGGCTCCTCCTTTTTGACAACCGCAGCAACTTTGGGTTTCTCCTCTTTTTTAGCAGGTACAGCAACCTCTTTCTTTTCTTCGGGAACCCCTGATTTGCTGTCTTTCACAAACTGATCCAGTTGTGTGGCCTCGATATCGAGTCGATCGGGAGTATCAAAACTTTTCTGACCGTTGCGGGGCTGGTATACCTCGGCAACTGCGGTTTCGGCAGATGGCTTGGCTTCGGCGGGCGCAGGTTCTTCCTTCTGTTCCTTTTTCAACCCAGCAGCTGCAAGAAGCTTATCGGCCATTTGTTTACCGGGATCGGTGAGTTTGAAAAATGCAAACGCACCACCGCCACCTAGCAGAAGCAAAACACTAATCCAAAGGACCAAGCGCGACTTCTTACGCTCTTTCTTCTCCTTTTTCTTCTTTTCTTTCTTGCCCTTTTTAGGCGCCATTTCCTCCTCTCCGAAAACCGGATCTGGAACTTGAATATCGGGATATTCGGGTTTGGCTCCCGTCAATTCAATATCGGGTAATCCATAGCTTTGGGGCACAAAGTTTTGATCGGGATCTGGGAAAAAATTGAGGTTATCCAATCCATCGATGATGAATTTACCCAGCGAATCAATAACCCATGGGTTTCCGCGGTGCAGGCGGTGATTGATTTCCTCAACAAATTCGGCTATGTGCTGACTTGCGGTTTCTTTGGATATGCGTTCTTGTCGGGCATAGAATGTGCACAACACACCGTCGTCGGCTTTGTTCGTGGCGTCGTAGCTCACCTTGCGGCGGGGCGGGTAGATTACATTGTTCTTTGAATCTACCATTGCCGGAATATCGGTGGCGTTAAATGCACCAAAACCGGGTAACACTACCATATCGTGTGTTACCAGTAGCTCCTTGAGCGCTCGTTCTAATTTGTCTTCCATAGTGCGAATCGTCGGCCTAAGTTATGGATTTCCGTTAAAGTAGATTTGATTGCTGCAATATTACACTTAAATCTTCTGGGGTGTCAACAGCTGGGGTTTCAAACTCTGTGATGGCTGTTTTAATCCTAAAGCCCCCTTCCAGCCATCTCAATTGCTCTAAACTCTCAGCCATCTCTAGCTTACTGGGGGGTAAAAGAACCAGCTCTCGCAGGATTTCTGCTCGAAAAGCATACATACCCAAGTGCTTGTAAAACGATCCGTGACGGTGCCAATTGTCTGCATCTACTCCTCTTAGGTAAGGAATGGCCTGCCTGCTGAAATAAAGTGCCTCGCCTTTTAGGTTAGTAACCACTTTAACTTTGTTGGGCTGGTGAATCTCGCTGGGCTCAGCCTTTTTGATAAGGGTTCCGATCTGAGTGCTTGGATCCTTAAAGAGCGAAATGAGCTGCTGAATCTGTTCGCTTTTTACAAAAGGCTCGTCGCCTTGCACATTGATCACCAAATCCGGCTTTGCATTTATGTTCTCCAACGCCTCGGCAACTCGATCGGTTCCACTCGGATGGGTCGACTTAGTCATTACGCCTTGAGCACCGAGATCTCTGACATGATTTAGTATTCGGTCGTCATCGGTTGCTACCCAAACCGCTGAATCGCCCACCGCTGCTGAACAACGCTCAACAACCCGCTGAATCATCGTTTTTCCATGGATCATAGCCAGTGGCTTGCCAGGAAAACGCGTGGAGGCATATCGCGCCGGAATAATAACTAGAACCGAATTCATTGGCGAACTTTTTCCAAATCTAGTACTTTGACTCTATGAAAAATACCGAAGACCTGTTTTTCCAACTGGCTCTTTATCAGGTAGAAGGGATTGGACCTGTTCTAGCCAGGCAACTCATACAGCATTTTGGTTCGGCAAAAGAGGTGATGAATGCGCGCAAACACCAACTGAGCCGCGTGCCGGGCATTGGTCCTACCCTGAGTAAACGATTTGCACAAGCGGGTTATTACGAGCGGGCTGAACGGGAAATCAAAGCCATGGAGCGATTGCAGATCACCGCTTTGACACCCGAAGACGATCGGTACCCTTCGCTGCTAAAAGCCTGTTTTGATGCTCCTCAACTTCTGTTTATCCGCGGTGAGGGCTGGGAACATCAATTGCGGACAGTAAGTGTGGTGGGCACCCGCTCACCCACGGCTTATAGCTTGAATGAAACGCGACACCTTATTGAAGGATTGCAGTCGACCGGCGTATGCATTGTAAGCGGGCTGGCTCGCGGCATTGATACCCGCGCTCATCAGACCGCTGTCGACCTCAACATCCCTACATTTGCGGTATTGGCCCACGGACTCGACCGCGTTTACCCCTACGAAAATAAAACGCTATCCAAACAAATTGAACAAAACGGCTGCGTGATCAGCGAGCGCCTTACGGGCACTCTACCCGACCGCGACAATTTCCCCTCTCGAAATCGTATCGTTGCAGGGTTATCGATGGCCACCGTGGTAATGGAAACAGGCGTAAAAGGGGGCTCGATGATTACCGCTAACATGGCATTTGATTACTCAAGAGATGTTTTTGCCCTACCCGGTCGTATTACCGAGCCCTCTTTTCAAGGATGTCTGCACCTTATCAGCCAACAAAAGGCGCAGGTATATACCTCAGTAGAAAACTTGTGTACCCAATTAAACCTGAATCAAAAAAACCAAGCCCATACCCAAACTCGACTATTCATGGAGTGTGATCCCCGCTTTGAACCCGTCCTCTCGTGTTTGGTGAGTGGACCCAAAACGATAGACCAACTCATTGCACAGCTCAATCAGCCAGGCTCCAAACTGTCGGGGATTTTGCTCGAGATGGAGATCGAAGGATGGATCCATTACCTCCCCGGCAGCCGAGTGGAAAGATGCGCTTGAGAATACGTTTCAGCGGTATTTGCGTGAAGAAACCCTTCACTCAAACACCGCTGCTCCGTTTAAAATCCAGACGACCTCAGGGATTTAATCTTTTCAAAATGGCTCTGATGGATTGATTTTTCCCGAAGCGAGTTTGCCTTTTGTCCGCGGTATGATTTAACAAATTGAATTCTATCTTGCGTCATGGGGTGCGTGCGAAGAAAACTGGGCACCATGTCGCTGTTGTTTTCCTTTTCGGCCTTTTGGAGCGTCTTAAACAATTTGATCAGGCCCGCACGCGAGTATCCGTTTGATTCGAGGAAATTCACGGCATGACCGTCTGCTTCTGTTTCCAAGCTTCGGCTGTAAACCAATTCTTTGATTGAATTCACACGTGATAAAGCGGCATCACCCAACCCCTCGTAACTGCCCAACACCAGGCTGAGCATCGCTTGCCCAATCAGGGCGCGGCTTATGGCCTTAGTACTGTGCCGCATAAAAGTATGGCCGCTTTCATGTCCCAAAAGCGCTGCGAGCTCTTCAACCGTTTTACACGAATCGAGCAGTGCAGAATACACAAAAATATATCCCCCGGGCAGGGCAAAGGCGTTGAGCTCATCACTTTCAATCACCTTGATATCCACTTCAAAAGGCGCTTGATCGTTTTTGAAACCCTTAAAAAACTCCGTTACGGCCTTGCTCTCGGCCGTCAAAATGGTGTTCTCCTCCACCACCACCTGGCTCATGGTCTTTCCCCAGTCTCGATCGTATCGAACCGGCAATTGTTCAACCACCACCTCCGACAGCCAAGGAATGCCCCAGAAATAACCAGCTGGAAAGGCCGCAAGAACCAGAACAAGAATTCCCGCTAACAAGCCATGGCGCGCATTGAGCGATAAAAAGAGTCCGCCACTGCTTTTATTTTGAATCAGTGATTTAACCCTTTCGATCTCACCTTCAACACAGACCACGTGTACCAAAGGGTCGTCGAGTAATTTTATTTTGTCACCACTGCTGCTGTCGAATATAACAGTATTCATGGGCCAGTGAAGTTCTTGACCAGTCCCCTCCGCATCGACAAAAGAAACTAATAACGTTGAACCCTCTATTCCCACAGCGCAACGGTGTGGATAGGAGGATTTCCCGTCGAAAAAAAAGCCGTTAATCATCACCTCAGTTTAAGCATATATTTACTGAACAGCTGCCTAACGCAGTTGAAAACAACTTATGCCACAGTTCGCTGTTTATGAGCTCACTGTAGCATAAGATGGAGATATTATGTTGCGCCAAATCCCAACTCGAGCCGTCTTTGCTGCGCAGGGGTACTTAACTGACGCGAAACGCGGGTTTAAACGAACCCCAGGTCCAGCCAATCGCTCAAATCTTCGCCCATGGCCTCGCTGTAATCTTGCTCATTTTGGGTCACCAAGGTTGGATCGAAGGCGGGATCAATTTCAAAACCACCGAACGTGTATCGCAAGGTTCGTACATCTGCCCAAGGCTTGCCAATACCCAAGGTGAAGAAGATTAACAGGCTATTGACAACCGTCCACCGAAACATTTGACCTACTGTCATAATAGACGTGCATCTGTAGGCCGATTCGCGGTGTTGAATCACCAAATTACCCACCAAGAAACGGTAATAGTCGCGGTAAAACCAAAATAGGTAAATCCCTAAGGTTAGTGGCGTTAAAAAGATGAACTTGAGGTAGAGTACAAATAAATCGGTTCCTCGGCCGGTAAATGAAAATTGGGCGTCGCCAAAGCGGGTGTTGTTAAAGAGGTACTTGTACATTTTGGCAATGAACCACGGACCGTATAATCCCAGGGTAATCAGGGTGAGTAGTCCGTTTACGGCGAAAAGCTTCATAAATTCACCTAAATGTCCGCGATAACCAAAACGGATACCTGACCACGACGTCTTGGCCATGCGGTATTTCATTGCTCCGTGAATAGCCAAAGGGAAAATGATGAGGAAAAAAGCCAGCATCAAACCGTAAACCTGAGCCAAGATCACGAGCGCATCCGAAGGATTAGGCACCTCATCGTTGGATAGAATTACAAAAATGAAAATGGCATAAAACGCGGCCACCAAAAGGATTCCTTTTATGTAACCCAAAAACATCTCTCGGCCGGTGCCGTGAAATTCAAAGCGCTGCCCTTTGAAGGACGTTTGTCCGTAAACGTATTTCAGGCGACGTTCTCGGGCCCATGGATGATAGAATCCAAGGGTAATGATTTTGAGCAAGAAATTGATAAATACAATTTCAAATAAAGAAGCGCCATCGCCGTGAAAGCGAAGCTGGTTTTGGGACTCAGGGTTCCAGGGATTGTTTTGTTGCATTTGAGACACGTTTTAGGGGTAGGATATATCCTACTGAAATGTTGTGCTCAAAGTAGTTAATTTTTGTTTCCGCCGACACCTTATCGCGAATTATCATGATGTCCCATAGACCGATATGGCCAACCCGGTACATGTTCTCAATAAAAAATCGGCCGTAGGTAAGGCGAGTGGTAGCATTGACGGATATGCCCCAACCCGCAAAATGGATGGATGGATTTCGATAAAAATTTCCAAACAGGCGGGTGTCGGTCCAAGGACAAACCGGCCCTGTTCCAAATCCGGCTAGTGCATCAACCTTAAGTGGCAGTCTTTTCGGATGCCAGAGAGGAAAGGCATAATCGATATTGGCATGGATGTAGTTCAGTCCATCGGTGTGCTCCATGCGAAGCAGCCTGTTGCTGAGGTCTATTTCCTCCCCACTATAGGTTCCGGCGTACTGATTTTGGGTAAAATTATCCCCGCGATTGATGTAGCCGTTGATGCGCACCCGTTGACCGTCGCTCACCACGTATTTCAAGTGATCCCAACCCCCAGAAATATGCCAGCGCTGATCGATGATAACCCCAGCGCGGAAGTTGAACTGAGGAATGGTGAAATTGCCCGGATTGATATAGGCATCGGCCGAAAAAGGCTCAGGATCATCATGGGCTTGAACATCCTGCAATTCAAATTGATAAGCCTCCCCTCCATCAATGGAAAGCGATGTAGGGAGATATCGCGATCGGTTGTACCCCCAGTGAAAAAAAAGATCGTAACTGTGCAACTTCGAACTGGGCTGTGCATAACTTGGCACACTAATTGCAATACCCAAAAAAACAAACCAACTCCGGAAACGGGCACTCATTATAACTAATTTTGCTGCAAATGAAAGAAGTAAATCAACCGCTGAAGTCGATCGCCCTTATTTTTTTTCTGGCGGCCAGCATGTGCATGGCCTGTAAATCAACCATCACCACCAGTTCTACGGCTGATAAACCAACGGCTACTGCCCCCTCCGATACGGTGAAGAAAAAATCGCTTCCCACCGCCACTTTTGAAACCAAACCATTACCTGTTGAATAATTTGAATCGTATGAAACCAATCATTGCCCTATCCCTAATCCTGGCCGTGGCCAGTTCATGTGTGGTAAGAACTCCTCGCCCCGTGATTGTAAAACAGAAAAAATCAACGGTTGTCGTTCAACCCGCAAAAGACAATGGCCTTCACAAAGGTCACTACAAAAAGGGTGGCCCTAAAGGCAACAACGGAAACGGAAACGGAAACGGAAACGGAAAAAATAAAGGCCCGAAAAAATAAGATATGATTGCTGGCATTCACCACATCGCAATCCTTGTTGATGACCTGAATGTTTCGCTTTCTTTTTACTGCGAGGTGCTGGGATTCACTGTTGAATCCCGGCATTACCGCAGCGAGCGCTCTTCGTGGAAGGTCGACTTGAGCCTCAACGGCACCTACTGCATCGAACTATTCACCTTTCCCGATGCGCCTGACCGGCTGACTCACCCCGAAGCAAAAGGTCTCCGTCATTTGGCTTTCGCCGTTAAAAACATTGCCGCATTCAGAGACTACCTAGAAAGTCACGGGGTGGCATGTCAGACCCTGCAAGTCGACCCCTACACCCAAAAAAAATACTTCTTTTTCGCTGACCCCAGTAAACTTCCGCTGGAGGCTTATGAAATTTAAGGCTTCTTGGATGCGTCCATAAAACGCTTGATCTCCAGAAGCAATCCGCTGAAAAAAGCCACTGCACCTGAGACCAAAAACAGGGTAGACCAATTGCGCCGTTGGCGATTTGCCAACCCCGCCCCGCCTAACAAGGCGCCTACTGCCATCAAAAGCCAATTCCTCTTCATTGTTTCTGCTGTTTGTCCAAATGGTGCAGTACGCCGTTTGACCCGCCTGCCCATTTTGGTATTTATACAAAAGGCTGAACGATTGTCCAGCCTTTTGAGTTTCTTATTTCAGGTTAAAAGTTTCTAAAAACTTGGTATTGAAATCGCCTGCCCTGAATTTTTCGTCTTCCATCAGTTGAATGTGAAAGGGAATCGTGGTTTTTACTCCCTCAATCACAAACTCGCTCAACGCGCGCTGCATGGTTTGAATGGCCTCCTCCCGCGTTTGGGCTACGGTGATCAACTTGGCAATCATTGAATCGTAATACGGCGGTATGTTATAGCCTGCGTATACGTGCGTATCGATGCGCACTCCGTGGCCACCTGGGCTGTGGTAATTGGTAATTCTGCCTGGCGAAGGACGAAAATCGTTGTATGGATCTTCGGCGTTGATACGGCACTGAATAGAGTGCATCAACGGTTCGTAGTTCTTTCCGCTGATGGGCTCGCCGGCTGCAATCTTGATCTGCTCTTTCACCAGATCGTAATTGATTACCTCCTCGGTAATGGTATGTTCTACTTGAATACGGGTATTCATCTCCATGAAGTAGAAATTCCGGTGTTTGTCGACCAAGAATTCTACCGTTCCCACTCCTTCGTAGTTAATCGCCTTAACGGCCTTGATTGCCGCATCGCCCATGGCTTTGCGCAATTCAGGGGTCATAAAAGGCGATGGGGTTTCTTCCACCAGCTTTTGGTGACGGCGCTGAATAGAGCAATCGCGCTCTGAGAGGTGACACGCCGTACCGTATTGGTCACCGGCTACTTGGATTTCGATGTGACGAGGTTCTTCAATGAATTTCTCCATGTAGATCCCGTCGTTGCCAAAAGCGGCTCCGGCTTCGCGGCGAGCTGTTTCCCACGCATTTTGGAGGTCTTCTTCCTTCCAAACCACTCGCATTCCTTTTCCACCACCACCGGCAGTAGCTTTCAGAATGATGGGGTATTTAATCTTAACGGCTAGTTTTTTAGCTTCCTCCAAGTCGGCGATCAAGCCATCGGAACCGGGAATACACGGAACGCCGGCTTTTTTCATGGTGTCTTTAGCCGAGGCCTTATCGCCCATGGCTTCGATCTGTTCAGGAGTAGCGCCAATAAACTTGATGTTGTGCTCCTTGCAAATGCGAGAAAACTTGGCGTTTTCGCTCAAGAAACCGTATCCGGGGTGAATGGCGTCGGCATTGGTGATTTCAGCAGCGGCGATGATATTCGCCATTTTGAGATAACTCTCTGAACTTTGGGGAGGGCCAATACATACGGCCTCATCGGCGAAACGCACGTGCAATGAATCTCTGTCGGCTTGCGAATAAACCGCTACCGTACTGATTCCCATTTCCTTACAAGTTCTAATGATGCGAAGCGCAATTTCGCCTCGGTTAGCAATGAGGATCTTCTTAAACATCTTCACTGCCGTATCTTTCTTTTTTGCCATACATGTGGGTTAAAAGTGAAAATGACCTCAAGGGGTCATTTTCAGTAACAGTTGGTTTAAACGGATTAAGCGGGTTCTACTAGGAACAATGGCTGATCGTATTCAACCGGAGAAGCGTCGTCAACAAGGACTTTAACGATACGTCCGCTCACTTCGCTTTCAATTTCATTGAAGAGTTTCATGGCCTCGATGATGCAAAGCACTTTACCGGGTTTGATTTCGTCACCAATATTTACAAACGAGGGTTTGTCGGGTGAAGAAGCGCGGTAGAAGGTGCCGATCATGGGTGATTTGATGGTTACCAAGTTGGCATCGTTAGATGCAGCAGGGGCTGGCGCAGGAGAGGCAGCTGGCGCAGGAGCAGCTACAGGAGCTGGAGCGGCAGGAATGGCAACGGGTGCAGTTGGCAATGCGGGAACTGCTACTTGGATGGCTTGTGGAACGCCAGCGGGCAGCGAGGCGCCTTTCTTAGCATCCGATTTGATTATAATCTTGAAATCTTTTTTCTCGATCTCAACTTCGGTCACGCCCGATTTTGAGACAAACTTTATAAGCTCTTGAATTTCATTAAGATTCATCGCCGTATGGTTTAGGTAAGTTAACGATTAGTGAGCGAAGATATAAATATCCCTATGAATTGTACCCCCACTTCAAAAAAACAGAGCCCCATGTAAACCCGCCGCCAAAAGCCGCAAGTATCACATTGTCGCCCTTTTTGAGTTTTTTCTCCCACTCCCACAAGCAAAGAGGAATGGTTCCCGAGGTTGTATTTCCGAATTTGTGAATGTTGATCATTACACGTGAGGCATCGAGGCCCATGCGTTCGTAGGTAGCCTGAATGATGCGCAGATTGGCCTGGTGTGGCACCAACCAAGCGATGTCGTCGGCAGTAAGTTGATTGCGCTCCATAATATCGGCGGCTACTTGCGCCATATTGGTTACCGCGAACTTAAACACGGCCTGGCCCTCTTGATAAACAAAGTGCTCGCCCGCATCGATGGTTTGATGGGTAGGCGGTTTAACAGATCCACCGGCCTTTTGGTGCAGGTGCACCCTTCCGGATCCGTCGCTTTTTAGGATGCTGTCAATAATGCCAACCCGCTCTTGGGTGGGCTCCAACATGACTGCGCCGCAACCGTCGCCAAAGATAATGCAGGTGGTGCGGTCTGCGTAGTTGATGATAGACGACATCTTATCGACCCCAACCACAACCACTTTTTTATATTTTCCGGTTTCGATGTATTGCGAACCGGTAACCAAGCCGTAAATAAAACCCGAGCAAGCGGCGTTGACGTCGAAGCTAAACGCATTAGTTGCGCCCACCTTGTCGGTAATTATATTGGCCGTCGCGGGAAAAACCATGTCACCCGTCACGGTGCAGCAAATCAGCAGATCTACTTCCTTGGGATCGGTTCCGGTTTTGGCTAGTAGACCTTTTACGGCCTCAGCGGCCATATCCGAGCTCCCGAGGCCTTCGCCCTTTAGAATTCGGCGCTCCTTGATACCGGTCCTGCTAAATATCCACTCATCGGTTGTGTCAACCAATTTTTCCAATTCCGCATTGGTGAGCACATAGTCAGGGACGTAGCCTTGCACTCCGGTTATTACGGCATAAGTTTTATCCATCTTCCTGAAAATCAGAATTTAGCTTTGGTGAAAAATACGACCAGAAAAAAAACCCAACGCCCGTCATGGGGTTGGGTGTTATACAAAAAAAAGAGCGCCACGATGTGGAGCTCTTACAGAATCATAGGTTACTCAGCCGAAGCAACTTCTTGCTCCATAACCACTTTACCGTTGTAGTAAAGTTTACCTTCAAACCAGTGAGCGCGGTGTGTTTTGTGAACTTGTCCAGTAGTTGGGCAAGTTGTCAAACCCGGTGTTTCCGCTTTGTAGTGCGTTCTGCGCTTATCTCTGCGGGTGCTCGAATGTCTGCGTTTTGGATGTGCCATGGTGGTATCTAATTACTCGTTTTTATTTTTCTTTAGCGGAGCCCAACGCGGGTCTTCCTCTGGTTCGTTGTTTTGTTGGCCAACGGCGTATTTCTCTAAGGCTTTTAACACTTCGGGGTTGCATTCGCTTGGCTCGTGGCTATGTCCCAGCGGAACATCGACCAAGATGTACTCATAAACAAACTGACTGATATCAATTTGGTATTCGTTTGGACTGATTACCACAATATCGTCGGTTTGTTCAGCGTAATCTGCATCGCCAAACTTCACGATCAACAAGTTGACTTGGTGAAGAGGAATGGTCATGTCTTCCAGGCATCGATCGCAGCTCACAGTGGCTGTGCCACGGTGGGTAAACTGCAATTGGAGCATGTTCGATTTCTTCTCGAGTTCAACCTCGAGTTGAATCTTGACATCACGCAACTCATCGTTGTTAAAGTGCTCAAAGAACGCGTCGCCTACCTCAAATTCAAACCGGTGTGTCCCGAGTGATAGGCCAACAAAGTTGATCTGGTATTCTCGTAAACTTCGCACAAGTTGTCATTTTTGGGGTGGCAAATGTACGTATTTATATTTCAGAAAATCAAATTATCAACAAAATATTGTTTACGGATCAAGCGCAAACCGCATTCTTAGATTTCCACCTTATCGCTCTGCCCCATCCTCGGCCTTCTGCCTCAGAACCAAAGGAATGGGCAAGGCCCTTTGGGGTGTTAGATCCCGTGGCAAGAGCCATGAGTATAAAATCATGAATGCCAATCGCTCGGACATGGGTGTTGAAAAGGGCCAACATTACTCGCGCTCCATCTTTTGCTGAGGTTGAAGTTTGTTGGCATTGATTTCGCGATAGAATTTGCGCTGCATGAAAATGTCGCATGCCGAATAGACGGCTTGACGGAACGAATTTTCATTGGCTTCGCCTTTTCCGGCAATATCGTAGGCCACGCCGTGGTCAGGTGAGGTGCGCACAATGGGCAATCCAGCCGTAAAGTTCACTCCTGCATCGAAGCTGAGCGCTTTAAACGGGGTAAGACCTTGGTCGTGATACATTGCCAGCACCCCGTCGAATTGACCTAGGGCTGGTGATCCAAAAAATCCGTCGCTGGCATAGGGACCAAAACACAGAATACCCTCGCGACGACCTTGTTCTACAGCGGGAATGATAATATTCTTCTCCTCCTCGCCCAACAAACCGTTGTCGCCCGCGTGTGGATTGAGACCTAAAACAGCAATTCTGGGTTTTACCACCCCAAAATCGCGGAGCAAGCTGTTGTTCATGATGCGTAATTTCTGCAAAATCTGCTCCTTAGTCAGTCGCTCAGCCACTTCTTTGAGCGGGATATGACCCGTAACTACTCCCACTCTAAGGTTTTCGGCGATTAATAGCATCAGCGATTCCTTCTCGTTGCTCAGTTGGGTAAAGTACTCGGTGTGACCGGGAAAATTAAAGCCCTCTCCTTGGATGGTTTTTTTGTCGATTGGCAGCGTAACAATAACATCAATGCGTCCTTCCGCGAGATCCTTGGCAGCTGCTTCAATCGACTTGAGGGCGTATTGGCCTGTAGTAGCAGAGGGCTGACCGAGGTTGATTTCAACGTCTTCGTTCCAACAATTGATTAAGTTGGGTTTTTTGGGATTCGCCTCGTCGGCACTTTGAATAATATTAAAACTAAAGTCGTTTATTTTCAGGGCCTTCCTGTGGAATGAAGCCGTTTTCGAACTCCCGTAAACGATGGGCGTGCAGGTAGTCAGCAAACGATTGTCGAGCAAGCCTTTGATGATGACCTCCATGCCGATGCCGTTTAGGTCACCGGTGGTAATGCCCACCCTCAAGTATTCGTGTTTGTTTTTCATAATGTGCTTTAGTAGCTCAATAAAAATTCAGTGAACAGTCGCACCCCTACTCCAGTACCTCCCGAAGTGCGGTAGCTGCTTGCCTTGTGAAGGTACGACGGACCAGCAATATCCAGATGAACAAAGGGCGATTTGGTAAAGTGCGCCAAAAATTTTCCGGCGGTGATAGCCCCTGCTAAATCAGAACCGAGGTTTTTGATATCAGCGACTTCCGACTTGATTTCATCGTCGTACTCGCTCCAGAACGGAAATTCCACTAAGCGCTCGTAACAGCCCTCGCCCACTGATTTCAACTTGGCAAAAACGTCGGGCGAAGCGGTTCCCATGGCTACCGAACCGTAGGTGCCAATGGCTCTTAAAGCGGCACCGGTTAGGGTAGCTGCATTGATAACCAACTCGGGTTTAAACTGCTCGCTGTAGGCCAAGGCATCTGCTAGTATCATGCGTCCTTCCGCATCGGTGTTGAGCACCTCAACGTGGAGTCCGTTCATCATTTTTACGACATCGCCAGGAGCATAGGCCGCACCGCCTGGGCGGTTGTCGGTGGCAGGGATCAATCCAATGACGTAAACATCGGCATTTAATTTCGCCAATGCGTAAAGGGCAGCTGCCACGGCAGCGCCTCCCGCCATATCGCTCTTCATGTAGTCCATAGAATGCGGGGTAGGTTTCAAGCTCAAACCACCTGTGTCGTAGACTACGCCTTTGCCCACCAGCACAACGGGTTTTTTGTTGCGGGCTTTCTTAGGTTTCCACTCAATGCGAGTAAAAGTGGGCGGTTCAACGCTGCCCTGATTTACCGCAAGCAGTCCACCCATTTTCATTTTTTCTATTTCTTTTTTATCGAATACCTGCACATCGCATCCTGCCGACTCGCAGGCCTCTTTCATTGATGAGGCAAAAACCCTAGCGGTTAAATACGAATTGGGTTCGTTGACCCAGTTGCGAGCCATAAACGTCGCCTCGACTAGAGTTTGTAGCTTCTGAAGTGACGTTTTATTCATGCCCTGCTCTGAGAAGAGCACCTCGGCGAGGCGGTAGGTGTGTTTCTTGGTGTCGGTTTTGTACTTCAGAAATTCATAAGTCGATAGGAGCAGTCCCTCAGCAAAGGCATATGCCAAGGCCGTGTTTGAAATCTGAATCCCCAGCGAAGTAATGCGATGGGTTTTCGCGTGCTGGTAGACGGTATGGCCCAGTTTTCGGTAGGATTCCAGGCCCTGACTGTCGGTTCCGGTTTTTTTCTGCAGAATGATAAATACGTGCTGATTGATCCGATTCAACGCGATCAGGGTTTCATCTGATTTCACGCGCTCTTTCACGTAATCTTGCTCCACCTTACTCAGATGAAGACGGTCCAAATCCTTGTCGCTGGCTAGATTGATCACCAGGTGCTTGTCGGGCGCAAGACTTTTATGGATACTTAGCTTGGCTAAATTCATCATATTGGGATTAGGGGCTAAAAGTAACAGATAATCCTAAATTATGCCGTACGAATCCACCCCGAGGTAGAACAAACTTCGCAACCATGCCAACGCGAATGAATTCAGAAGTTTTCGAGGACGGCGTGACAAAAGAAGTCATTCCTCAAAAAACGCGCATCGACCGAGGCAATGGGAACAAATGACTGGCGCCGGCTTCTCCATTTGTCTAGTTCATTGGTAAACCCAACCCTAAAAAACCGTAATTTAGAAGATTTATCTTCTAAGTGTTTCCGAACTCCTTCGCTAGCCCTAGCTCGGTAACTGAGACTTATGGAAATCTAACGAAGACATCATATCACCTGTCACGTGTCACCTATCACCCATCACGTTTCACCCATCACGTTTCACCTATCACCTTTCACGTATCACGTATCACCTATCACGTGTCACTATTAACTATTAACTACTAACTATTAACTATTAACTACTATCTTTAAGCCTTTGTTGAGGAAGACATGAGGTATATATTCGGCGTTCTGTTCGCCTGTTTCAGTTATTTACAAACCTTTGCTACCCATATCGAAGCGGGTGAAATTACCTATCGACAACTAAATGGCTTTACCTACGAGGCAACACTCGTGTTGTACGTGCTTCGCTCATCTAATGTGCCTGGAAACTTAGTCGACGGATTCAACTGGGGCGATGGAACGGTTCAAACGCTGACCTTGTCGAGCGAAATTTTGCTTTCAGACAACCTTACCCAGAAGCGAACCTACATTGCCACGCACACCTACCCCGGACCTTCGCGATACCTCTTGAGTCTCAATGAGCAGTTTCGCATCAACAGCATTCAAAATATCAACAACGGAAACGGAGTCAATGTCGCTTTTTACCTCGAGTCGGAGCTCATCATCAACCCATTCAATCCGGTGGGATCGGCAGTCAAAAACAACAGTCCCATACTGATCAATCCACCACTCGACAAGGCGTGTATATTTCAGCCATTTGAGCACAATCCTGCCGCTTACGACATCGATGGCGACAGCCTTTCCTATCAGTTGGTGCCTTGCCGGGGCCAAGGCGGTGTACCCATCGTGTATGTAGATCCCGATCAAGTAAATCCCGGGGCGAACAATCAAATATCCATAGATCCGGTAACGGGAACGGTAAGCTGGACCAGCGCACAGCTTGCGGGGATATACAACATTGCCATTCTGATCACGGAGTGGCGCGGGGGGCAAAAAGTGGGATCGGTGCTTCGCGATATGCAAATTAAGGTGGTGAATTGCGCAAATAGGCCCCCATTTATTCGCGATTACGGCGACACCTGCGTGGCTGTCAACAGCAACATCAACAAGCTCTTCGAAGCCAATGATGGCAACAATTTCAACGACAACATCAGCATCACCGCATCGGGAGAAACCTTTGAACGAGTTACCCTCCTCTCCTCTCTAAGTAATGCCGTTGTGGGTAACCCTGCCTCTGTGGTTTACAATTGGATCCCAACCTGCGCTGAGGCTCGCCGCCAGCCCTACGAGGTGGTACTCAAAGCAACCGATGATGGCAACCTACCACTGGCCGACTACGGCACTTGGCGCATCAGTGTCGTATTGCCTCCGGTCACCGTTTATCCTCCCCAAGTACAAGGTGGGCGCGTTCAAATCAATTGGGACGCAAGTATCTGCAACAATGTAGATGGATACCGGGTTTATCGATCCAGCTGCACGGCAGGGGCTCCCAACACCTCTTGCAGTTTCGCGGCTGATCCTCGCTTTCAGCTTGTAGGAACAGTTCAGGGCAGCGGTCAGCTGAAATACATCGACACTACGTTGACCTTCTCTACCGAGGCCTGTTACATCGTCGTTCCGTTTCGCGACAATGGGGCAGAGGGAATTGCAAGTGTGCCGGTGTGCGTTGAATCGCCCTTTCAAGAAATATGCATGGTGTCGGTTGGAAGAACCGATGCTGTCAACGGTTTGGACACCATCAAATGGAACAAACCCATCGATATTGACACCTTGACACAATATACAGGTCCTTACCAATACCGCGTTTATCGGAGCCCAGGCATAACAAAAGCCACCAATTTGGTTTACCAAACACCCATTTCAATCGAATTTTACAAAACCGATACGGTATTCATCGACTCAGCACTGAATACCATTGATAGCGCTTATACCTATTTGGTTGAGCTTTATTCTGGAAACGCACTGGTAGGAAACAGCTCCAATGCGTCGTCCATTTTCCTGCGCGCCGCAGGAAGCGACCGAAAAATCAGTTTAACTTGGACCTCCAAAGTGCCATGGACCGAGACGGGTGCTACCGTCCAACGGTTTGATACGGTCAGCCAAACATGGGTCAACTTGGTGAGCAACTTAAACGACACGATGTATGCCGACACATCGGCTCAAAATGGATTTACCTACTGTTACCGCATCGTCAGGGGAACCCGCTTTTGTGATCCCGCCCGCACATCATCACTGATGAATTTTTCACAAGAGGTTTGCGCCACTGCCGTTGATCAATCTGCCCCTCCCATTCCCGTTCTCAGCGCTACACCGTTTTGCAAAGACGGTTATGCCGAGCTTACTTGGGCGGTTAGCTCGAGCATTGCCAACGCCGACCTGAAATCGTTTATCATCTTCTACAAACCCAGCTTAACCGGCGATTTCACGCCAATCGCCACCCTTGACAAAAACCAGAGGTTCTTTTTTTATACCAACAACAACAAATCGATTACCGGCTGTTATGCCATTGGTACAGAAGACACCTTGGGGAATACAAGCGGTCCGGGACCTCGTATTTGCTTGGAAGATTGTCCCGAATACCGTTTGCCCAACGTTTTTACGCCCAATGGAGATGGCGTAAACGACGTTTTTACGCCGTTCCCGTACAACGGAGTAACCGGCATCGAATTGCAGATTTTCAACCGATGGGGCAAGATGGTATTTCAAACCACCAATCCAGATATACTGTGGGATGGTCGTGTAGAAGGCGCCAATGCCTCTGATGGTGTATATTTTTACGTCGGGACCGTATTCTTTGGTTCCAGCGCGGGTCCAAAACCTGTCGAATTAAAAGGTACCGTCACTCTCTTTACCTCCCAATCACAACGAAGCGAATAATGTTTACTGGAATTATTGAATCTCTTGGGGTACTGGTTGACCTCCAGCATGAAGCGAGCAACCTACACCTCACTTTCGAATCCAACATCAGCAACGAACTCAAAATTGACCAAAGCGTAGCGCACAATGGCGTTTGTCTCACCGTGGTGCAATGTGGCAACGGCAGACATACCGTAACAGCCATCGACGAAACCCTTCAAAAAACCAACTTAGGGCAACTCAAACTTGGGCATCGGGTGAATCTCGAGCGCTGTTTGGTTGCAGGCGGTCGACTGGACGGACATATCGTTCAGGGCCATGTAGACCAAATTGGCAAGTGTGTGAATGTGGTCGATCAAAACGGGTCGTGGCGTTATGATTTTGAATACGATCCAACGCTTGGCAACATCACCGTTGAGAAAGGATCGATCTGTGTAAACGGCGTTTCGTTGACGGTTGTAAACTCAGTACCCAACGGATTTTCAGTAGCCATAATTCCCTACACATGGGAAAACACCGGCTTTGGACAGCTGCACGCAGGCGACTCGGTCAACCTAGAATTCGACATCGTAGGCAAATACATCAAACGACTGCATCAAGGGTATGGATGGAAGAGTTGAGGGTTTGGGGTTTGGAGTTTAGGGTTGAGGGTTGAGAGTTGAGGGTTGAGGGTTGAGGGTTTAGGGTTGAGAGTTTAGGGTTTAGGGATTAAGCGTTACAAACACGTATCACGTTTCACCAGCCGTAGCCTTGACCTCGCGCCATAACCTGGACAAACTCGGTTACCGAAATCGACAAGCTTAGTCACCGAGCGAAGGCTGGTTTCACGCATCACATATCACGTTTCACGCATCACGTATCACGTATCACGTTTCACGCATCACCTCTCAAAGCACCTCTTTTACAATTTGCCGCACCTCATCGGCCTTGCCCATGGTGTAAAAATGCAAACAGGGCACTCCGCGTTCAATGAGCTCCTTGGTTTGCTGAATTCCCCAGGCAATACCCACTTCTTTTACCTCGGCATCGGTGGTGCAGCGCATCAACTGATCGGCGAGCGCATCTGGGAAGTCGACGTGGAAGGTCTTAGGGATAAACTGAATGTGCTTTAACGTTGTGATGACCTTGATGCCGGGAATAATAGGCACATTAATCCCTGCTTTCCTGCATTGGTCGACATAGTCGAAATATTTCTGGTTGTCGTAAAACAGTTGTGTAACCACGTATTCTGCCCCACACTCGACTTTCTTGTGGAGATTGGTGAGGTCAGTTTTTAGGTTGAGGGCCTCAAAGTGTTTTTCCGGATATCCTGCGGCTCCAATACAGAAGTTGGTGGGCGCATTGACGTATTTCTCATCGTGCAAAAATTTTCCGCTGTTCATGTTGTTGATTTGCTCAATCAACTCCCATGCGTAGCGATGGCCACCTGGGCTGGGCACAAAGGTGCTTTCGGTCTTAACGGGATCGCCGCGCAGCGCCAGGATATTGTCAATACCCAGGAATTGCAATTCGATCAACGCGTTTTCCGTCTCCTCCTTGCTAAATCCGCCGCAAATCAAATGCGGAACGGTATCGATATGGAATTTATTCTGAATAGCTGCACAAATGCTTACCGTTCCTGGTCTTTTTCGAATGGCATATTTTTGCAAATAGCCTCCAGGCAGCGTTTTATAGAGATACTCCTCGCGGTGATAAGTAACGTTGATAAACTTCGGATCGAACTCCAGCAAAGGTTCTATTCCGTCGAAAATGGTCTGAATACTCGCCCCTTTCAACGGTGGCAACAGTTCAAACGAGAAAAGTGTTTTTTTAGCCGCTTTTAAATGGTCAATTACCTTCAAAACTTACAGGTTTTATCGTGATAAACAAGGCCACAAAGGTAGTGGATTAGTCGGTAATATCGCCCCGTCGCCTCGTTCCTATCTCTCCAACTTTAAACCACCCAACAAGACCTTTAGTTATCCATCACTCAAAACCTCGGATTTGCTGATCTATCGGTTTGTCCAGCATCCAACGGCTCTGGGAAACTTTTTAGTCCGAGGGTTGTCTATATGCCTAAGGTGAGAAATCAGCAACGGCGATCCAAAATTGCAGAAATGGAACCCTTGACCAAGGGCCACCGCGTCACACTCTCATCCCCTTTTTGAGCTCCCTTCCACTCAAGTGGCTATGGCATAGTCAGGGTTATTGACCCCCGAGTGTTGACAATAGCAGGTCTTATATTGTCGTTAAGGCCTTTGGTAGGCGTAATTTTGATCAATAAACTTGAGGTGTTATGGCATCGTTCAAAAGCCTGGCCGAAACGGCACAGCAAATAGCTTTCTACATAGACCAGCTCAATGCGGGCAAACTGTCGGCCATGGCCATCGACGACCTGCTCAACGAGGTGCGTGAATTGGAGGCAAGGTTAATCATTCTTCGCTACAAAGCATATGAGCAACAAGCGATTGAAGAGACCGCCCCTGAGCCAGCACCCGCCGAGGCTGAAAACACATGGACAACCTTTTCCATCGATACAGCTGAACCCGAAACCTCCACTGAACCGCAATTTTCGGTGGGCGAGTTAAACCCAGAGGTCGTATTACCAGAACCTGAAAGTGCTTTCGAACAACCCATTCCCTTTGGCATCCAAGAACTAACGCCTGAAATAGAGGCGGAAGAGCCTGCCACCACCGCATTTCACGATGTGATCCAAGAGGCTATGGAAAGGGCTCCCGAGCATCACGAAGATCTGAATGACGCTATCAAAAAAGCGGCGTCTTACCGACAACAAGTGGTACAGCAAACCCTAATGATTGAGCCGGTCTTGGAAACCTCGCCACCCGCGCAAAAATCAGGCCAAGCAACCCTTGCCAATCAACTGCAGCGCAGCGGTATTTCTGACCTCAACAAAGTCATTGCCATTGCCGATAAATACAACTTTATCGTTCACTTGTTTGATTCAAACAACGAAGCGTATACCGCCGCCATCAATAAAATAAATCACTGTGGATCATGGTCAGCTGCCAAAGACTACATGGATCAACAGCTGGCACCCACGTACCGATGGAATCGGGAATCGGCGACCGTTCAGCAATTCACTGACCTCGTAGAGCGCATGTACGCATGAGAAACATCCTATCCGTCATCGTTTTGATTGTTGCCCTCGGACAGGGTTCCAAAGCGCAATTTACTGATCGCGGCAGGCTTTATGTTGACACCCTTTGCTCTTCGTATTTCTGGGGCCGGGGGTATACCAATGAGGGATGCAACAGGACGGCATATTACTTAGAGGATCGGTTTGACCATTTCAAACTCGAAAAACTCGGTAATAGCTATTTCCAAGAATTTCCGTCCAATTTCAACACCTTTCCATTCGAGTGCGAGGTAGAGCGCAACGGTCAATCCCTGCGAACAGGGGTAGATTTCCAACCGCACCCAGCCTCGGGTCCAGGCCGCGGTGTTTTTAAACCGATTTACATCGACTCGGTCACCGGACAACTTCCAGTAATTAAAGAACGGGCGATGGTTTTTGTGCCCAAAGTGTGGCTCGACAAACAAGCTAACAAGTCCGATTTTATTGATAGTTTGGTTCAATTCTATCCGCTGGCCTTGGAGGCCGGGACGCAGCTCACTTGGAGCGTCGACGGCTATCAAACGCCCAACCCGATCATTGAAGTGAAGAGCGATAAATTTTGGGGAGTAGAGAAGCTGCGCATGCGCATTGCCGCAGTTCTCGAAAAAAATTACTATATTAAAAACGTCGTGGGTGTAGTAAAAGGCACCCAATACCCCGACAGCTTTTTGTTTCTCACCGCTCATTACGACCACTTGGGTGGCATGGGTGAGAAAATCTACATTCCCGGCGCCAACGACAACGCAAGTGGAACGGCCATGCTTCTGACTTTGGCGGAATATTTCAGTAAAAACCCCTTAAAATACAGCATTGTATTTGTTGCATTTGCCGGTGAAGAAGCGGGTCTTTTGGGTTCTAAATATTTTGTTGACCACAGTCCGGTTGATCTCAAGCGCATTAAATTTCTGTTCAACCTTGATCTCATGGGCACGGGTGCCGATGGGGCCACAGTAGTCAATGCCACTCTGTTTGAGGGAGCCTTCGCACAATTGGCAGACATCAATCAGCGAGGCGGTTATCTCAAAACCTTGAACAAACGCGGCGAAGCGGCCAACAGCGACCATTATTTCTTTACCCTGAAAGGCGTTCCTTCGTTTTTTATGTATTTGCAAGACAGTCAATATACGGCCTATCACCGGGTTAGCGATCGCCCTGCTGACCTGCCATTGACCCGATTTTCGGCAACAGCCGAATTGCTTATCAAATTCTATCAGCAGCTGGGTTTATGAAGCTATACCTGGTCCCCACGCCCATTGGAAATTTAGAAGATATTACCCTTCGCGCCATACGCGTTTTGGGTGAAGTTGACGCCATCTTGGCAGAGGACACGCGGGTTACCCTTCGACTACTGCAACACCTGGGCATTCAGAAACCGGTGATCAGCAATCATTCTCACAATGAACACAAGCGCTTGGACGGTGTGTTAGAGCGATTAAAACAGGGCCAAACCATAGCACTGGTAAGTGATGCGGGCACTCCAGGCATTAGCGACCCTGGATTTCTGCTGGTTCGCGCGTGCCGTGAAGCGGGGGTAGCGGTTGAATCCCTTCCCGGGCCAACCGCTTTTGTTCCTGCTTTGCTCAACTCGGGATTCCCGTGCGATCGCTTCATTTTTGAGGGCTTCCTACCCCAGAAAAAAGGAAGGCAAACCCGCATCAAACAACTGGCCGAGGAAACCCGTACTCTGGTATTTTACGAGAGTCCATTCCGCTTGATCAAAACCCTCGAGCAGCTGCGCGAATTCTTTGAAGATGATCGATTGGCCTGTGTTTCGCGAGAACTCACAAAAATCTATGAAGAAAATGTGGTGGGCACCTTCTCTGAGCTCATCGCCTATTACACCCATCACCCCCTCAAGGGCGAGATTGTGTTGGTGGTGAAAGGAAAAGTGGCAACCGAAAAAACCCCGACAAAATATCGGGGTTCTGATGAGGATTAATCGAGTTTTAACACGGTAAGGAAGGCCTCTTGGGGCACTTCTACACGTCCCACCTGGCGCATCCGCTTCTTACCTTCCTTCTGTTTCTCCAAAAGCTTCCGCTTCCGGCTGATGTCGCCGCCATAACACTTGGCCGTTACGTCTTTGCGAAGGGCTTTAACCGTTTCGCGTGCGATAATTTTGGCACCTATGGCCGCTTGGATGGCGATTTCGAATTGCTGACGAGGAATGAGCTCCTTCATTTTTTCGCAAATCTTTTTGCCCAGCGAATAGGCATTATCGGTATGGATAAGGGCGCTCAGGGCATCCACTTGGTCGCCATTGAGCAGGATATCCATTTTCACCAATTTCGATTGGCGGTAACCAATGGGGAAATAATCGAATGAGGCATACCCCCTTGAGATGGTCTTGAGCTTGTCGTAGAAATCGAAAACAATCTCTCCCAGCGGCATTTCAAAGTTCATTTCAATGCGATCGGTGGTCAAGTAGGTTTGATTCACCATGATGCCTCGCTTGTTGATGCAAAGGCCCATCACGGCACCGATGTATTCCGACTTGGTAATGATTTGAGCTTTGATAAACGGCTCTTCTACGTATTCAATTTTAGTGGGATCCGGTAAATCGGAGGGGTTGTTGATGGCCAACATTTCTCCTTGTTTGTCCATGCATCGGTACGATACGTTAGGAACGGTAGTGATTACCGTCATATTGAATTCGCGCTCCAATCGCTCCTGAATGATTTCCATGTGCAACATGCCCAGGAAGCCGCAACGGAAGCCAAATCCAAGAGCTGCAGAACTTTCGGGCTCAAAAACCAGCGACGCGTCGTTGAGTTGCAATTTTTCCATGGATGCGCGCAATTCCTCGAAATCTTCGGTATCTACCGGATAAATACCCGCATACACCATGGGTTTCACATCTTCGAAACCTTTGATGGCCTCGTTGCAAGGTCGGGCTACATGCGTGATGGTATCACCTACCTTAACCTCCTTCGCCACCTTGATACCCGAAATAATGTAACCCACGTCGCCAGTACCCACAAAATCTTTAGGGACCATATCCAACTTGAGGACCCCGATTTCATCGGCAAAGTACTCGCTACCGGTATTGACAAATTTTACGCGATCGCCTTTTTTGATGCTTCCGTTTAATACGCGGAAATAAGCAATGATACCGCGGAAAGAATTAAACACGCTGTCGAAAATAAGCGCTTGCAGAGGGGCTTCCGGATCGCCTACAGGGGCTGGAATGCGCTCTACTACCGCCTCCAGAACTTTATCTACGCCCAAGCCGGTTTTTCCGGAGGCTGGTAGAATGTCTTCTTTGGTACACCCAATCAAATCGATGATTTGATCCATTACCTCTTCTGGATTCGCACTGGGCAAATCCATCTTGTTGAGAACGGGAATAATGGTCAAATCGTGCTCCAAAGCCAAGTAAAGGTTGGAGATGGTTTGTGCCTGGATCCCTTGAGTAGCGTCGACAATGAGCAGTGCTCCTTCGCAAGCTGCAATACTGCGAGACACTTCATACGAGAAATCGACGTGACCGGGCGTGTCGATGAGATTCAATACATAGGGTTCGCCTTTGTACGAATAATTCATCTGAATGGCATGGCTTTTGATGGTAATACCGCGCTCGCGCTCCAAGTCCATATCGTCGAGCGTTTGTGAGGTAAGCTCGCGGGCGCTTACGGTGTTTGTAACTTGTAACAAGCGGTCGGCCAAGGTGCTTTTACCGTGGTCGATGTGTGCGATGATGCAAAAATTGCGGATATTCTTCATAAGCCAGATAGCGTGCAAAAGTACATAAAAGAATGCACTGTATTCTTGTCCATAACAGGTCAAGAGGCCATAAGGTTGCTCCAAACAACAAAGACGCCTGATGAGGCGCCTTTGTGAGTGGATTTTGATTGCTATGACAAGTCGATTCCAAAGCTGACTCGCATGATCCTCAACTCGGTTTGATCATCTGAAAAATAGATGATGAGTATCAGACGGTAAAAGCAGCGAAAACGCTTATTGTTTCACAAATTTTTGCGAGTAAACTTCATCGCCTTTTAAGAAAGAAATCCAATACGCGCCTTGAGGCCATTGACTCACATCGATAGCGGTGGTGCCGGTTTCAAACGAAGCCACCAAGGAGCCGTTGGCCGATAGCACCTGAGCTTTGTCAAAAGCAACCTGCGGAAGGTTGACTACATCACGGGCAAGGGTTGGATAGATTCCCTGTTCATCCAGCGCTTTTTTAAAGGCCGAAATGCCATTTCCACTGGGAATAAATCGATACACCGTATTGGCGGCTGCAATCCCCTCCGTAAAGGTCAGGTTGTTGATATCGGTTTGGCTTGCGATGGTAGCCGTCTGCGCATTTCCAGTAAGCGATTGGTAGTAGCTATTGCTTATCCCTTCCTCTGCATCGAAGTCAGGACTTAAAAGGTAAAAAGCACCTACTTCACCGGAAAACGAGCTCTCGGGGTTGGAAATCGAGCTGTTGCCAAAACGCACCTCCAAAATTCCTCCGGCTTCGTAAAACCAGAATTGGAAATTGGCAAAATCGGTGAATACATTGTCAGATGCTCCCTCATCGTAGAAACCTACGTTCTGGAATTCGATTTTCAAGATGCGGTTGGGGGCCTGACCCTCGGTTTTATAGGACAAGGCCGATTCTGATGAACCGGGCGTATTGTTGGCCTGTGAATTGCTAAAATCGTAACCCCTATCGGTAATATCCAAGCCCATCAAAATACTCCAAGGCTGAAACCCAAGCGGCGACTCCTGATAGTTTACCCAACCACCAAGGCCGTTTAGATACAGCACGTTATAGGTCTGTTGATAAATCTGAACAGGAAAACCGGGGTCTACCACAAACACAGGATCGTCCCAAGCCAAGGTTTGGTTTAAGCTGGTAGCATTGGCAAGGGGTTGATAATTGGCCTGACTGATGGCAAAATTATACGGCTGTGCTTTTGATAATGAAACAAGGAAAAGCGCGCAAATAAGGAAGATGTTTTTCATGTATGTGTGGGGTTTAAAATTTCTTTTTAGTCACTTTATCGTGATTGGGCAGATAGGTTGGCAAGGCAGCAGAGCCATACCAAGAAAAAAGCGATGGGGTAAGCAGTTGATTTTTTATTGCGGGATCCATGGCTAGCCATTGTTCAACCTGCTCGAACGAATCGCTCGCAAAAATGAACAAACCCCGCCATTGATCTTCGTTTTTACTGTAAGGGCCAGCCACCACCAGTTTTCCCTCGGCAGCCAAACGCTCAATATTCTGCATGTGCCCCGCAAAACAACTATCGATAAACGCTTTGTTGGCGGTGGTATTCGGACCGGTTTTAAGCAATACAAAAGTGTATTTGCGCATGCCGTAATCATCAGCTTGCAGTTGTTTTGCCAGCGTGGAGTCGTATGAAACGTCTTGTGCACCAAGCCACTGGCATAAAGATAAACCGATGAAAACCAATAGTAAACGAAGTGTACCCATAACGCAGTGTATATTTAGGTGGTTGGGTTCATTACATTAAACATCCAGCGAATGCCAAATTTATCGATGCAGACACCCCAATAACCCCAGAACTGTTCTTGTGGCGCAACGCATTCGCTCGATTGAGTGGCCAGCGCTTGGTAGAGGCGATCAGCTTCTTCCTTCGAATCGAGTTCGAGATTCAAGACCGTGTTGTTGCCCACCACCAATTTGTGCCCCATGCTTTCGAGCATATCACAACCCATGAGCTGAAAACCGTTGAATAAGCTGAGGCCAACATGCATCACCTTGCCTTGTTCATGTTCGGGCAAAGATGAAGCCACGTCTGATCCAGGCATATCGCGCATATAAGAGAACGGAAAAGTGAATTCGCCTCTGAAAATTTGGCGATAATGGTTGAAGGCCTCTTCGCAATTACCCGCGAAATTGAGATATACCGATACGTTGGCCATAGAGGGAAGTTTAAAGCGATATTACGCAAAAAATTAAATCAGATGAAATAGCCATAGACATTGAGCCAGCAGCCCTGCGCCCAGCAAAATCCAAACGTTGTTTAGTTTGGGAAGTAATACCAGTACCAGCCCTGATGCGACCATCAGAGCCGAAAAAGGCCACTCGGTGCGGTGGGGCCAAAACATTTCAAAGCATGTATGCAAAATGAGGGCCACAGATGCGGTATTCAGCGCACTTAAGGCCCTGCTTACCGCCGGATGATTGGGTAATTTCTGAAAACTGTAGTGAAGTACATAGACCCAAATAAACGAAGGAAGAAAAATGCCCAGCGATGCCAACGCCGCGCCCGACCAACCATCTAACCAGAAACCCACAAATGCAGCCGAGGAAAAAACCGGCCCCGGCGTAATTTGACCCACAGCTATGGCATCGGTCAATACTTGAGCGGGCATCAAACCCGTCTCAACAAACTCGGTGTGAAAAAAAGAAAACAAAACATATCCCGACCCATACAACAAGGCTCCAATTTTAAAAAACGAGCCAAACAAACCCCATCCGCTCAAGGATACGGCTGCGGGAAGCGCCAAGGTGAAAGTTCGATTGAATCGTCCGGCCGAAAGGGCCCATATGGCCGCTGAACCAAATAATATGGGCAATTCAGAAATGCCCAGGAAGGAAAGCAACAAGGAAACCACAAACAAAATAGCCTCTGGAAGCGAGTAAACGATTCCGGTGATATACGGTTTTAAAGCCCAAATAACAACCGCAATAACCGCCGCTTGAACCCCAAAAATGAAGGGCGCCACATAAGGCAAGGCGCTAAACTCTCCATACAGCGCAGCTATCACCGTGGTTAGTATCACGGCAGGAACGATAAATGAAAGCCCCGTAATGCACATGCCGCGCAAACCTGCGCGCTTTAATCCCACATGAATGGCCAATTCAGTGCTGTTAGGGCCCGGAATAAGCTGGGTAAGAGCCCATAACTGCATAAACGATTTATCGGAAAACCACCTGCGGCGATCAACCAACTCCTGCTTCATGATCACCAAATGAGCCGCAGGCCCACCGAAAGCAGTGAGACCCAAACGCAGAAAAATCGAAAACAACGACTTAAGAATGACCTGCTGTCTGTAAAAGGGCATAGGCAAAAATAACCAATACTTAATACGATGCACCTGAAACCCAACAGCCCGTTGCCGCATTGGAGCAACTTCTATTAAAAAATTGCATTTCGCGGCTGTAAATGGATCGGAAGTTTACATCAATCTCAAGAGATCCCTAAACCCGTTAAGACAAGTGCGTCATAGCATATCACATCTTTTTGAAAGCCTTACTTGTCTTGGTAATCCTCATACCAATCAAACTGCGATTGAATGATCTCAGCTTTGTGCTCGCGCACAAAATCCAAGTAGGCCTGAGCAACGGGTGAGAGGGTTTTCTTTTTCAACCATACCAACCTCCATCGGGTGATTATCGGCAAGCCGGGGGCCTGAACAATGGAAAGGGTTCCGTTTTGCAATTCGTTTTTGATGCCAATGAGCGGCAGTATGGAATAGCCAATACCTGCGATTACGGCCTGTTTTACCGCCTCATTCGAGGTGAGCACCAAGCGTTTGTACACCGGATTATCGCTGAAATAATAATCCATTGCTTTGCGCGTTGCCGAGCCATCCTCTCGGAACAAAAGCGGTAAACGAGGATCAATAGACGCTTTTTTCGACACCATGTACAGCCGGTTGTCCATTAATACCTCCTCCTCCAAATCGAGATCGTGAGGCAGAACAGACACCAAGGCAAAATCAATATCGTTCGCCAAAAGGTGTTTGATTACCGTTGTTTTATTCGAAACATCCAAGACCAAATCGACCGAGGGATGCAGATCCATGAATCCCGACAAAAAATACGGAATGACATACTTGCCCGTTGATGCGCTGGAGATGCGCAACTTGCCCGCAAACAGGTTTCTAAATTGTTTGGTCTTGTACTGTAACACCTCTGCCTCTTCCAGAATATTGTTGGCTACCTGCGCCACCGTATGACCAAACTCGGTTACCTGAAGCCGCTTGCCCGCGTATTCGATTAATGGAATGTCGAACTGGTTTTGGAAATTCTTGAGCTGAATAGACAAGGCCGGCTGAGACATATTCATGGCCTCTGAGGCCCGTGTTATGCTCTGATGTTTGACAACAGAAAGGAAAATCTGAAGCTGGTGAAAAGTGTAGTTCATAAATAAAAACAATAACAAGTATAATAAATATAAATAAAAATAAATGAAAAATCAAGTCGAACTTTGCGGCAGTCAATTGATAGACACATCTGTTGGCGGGTTTTTCCAAAGCGCTTGAATGATGACCGAATTCCGACAGTTGATTTCGACCTATTTAGAGCATCGCACCTGCTGGATGGCAACCCAGCACGGGAAGGGCGAAACCCTGGCGCCTTTGTTCAGAGAATTGGGAATAGACCTTCAGACTCCTGCAGCACTTAACACCGACGCATTGGGTACATTTACGGGTGAAATTGAACGGAAGGGAAGTCCTCGTGAGGTGGCGCGTCAAAAATGCACGTTAGCCCTTGAGCTATACGGCGGCGACATGGCCGTAGCCAGCGAAGGAAGCTTTGGCAGTCACCCCGAGGTAGCATTCATACCCCAGCACCACGAACTGCTTTTCATCGTAGACCGTCGATTCGAGTGGGAGGCCGAAGTGAGCCTCAGCACGTCTGATACCAATTACGCCGCCGCGGAGGTACAAAACACCACCGAACTCACCGAATTCTTGACACGCGTTAAATTTCCTTCCCATGCCGTCATACTGAGCCCTTCCCCTACCCAGCTAGGCGAAATAATTAAAGGAATCACCAGGACACAGCAAGTACTTCAAAAGGCCGAGGAGTGGCTCGAGATGTATGGAAGTTGTTATGTTCAGACCGATATGCGCGCTCATTTCAATCCCACCCGAATGCGACACATTGAGCGGGTAGGTCGAGCGCTGATCTCAAAAATCACGCGGTTCTGTCCGTCGTGTTCCAAACCCGGTTTTGGAGCAGAGAGCTGGGAGGCAGGTCTTCCGTGTGAAGCCTGTCGATTTCCCACCCGGTCGCCGCTGGCTAAGCAATTGACCTGTTTGTCGTGCGGGTTCGAAGAGCGCCTGCCCTATCCTTACGGCAAGCGTTTTGAAGACGCCGCTTATTGTCCACTATGTAATCCCTGATAAACCCATGAATATTGGAAACGACGTAAACCGCGCTGCTTTTCTCCTCCAGCAAGGCCGAATGGTAGCCATCCCCACTGAGACCGTCTATGGTTTAGCGGCCAATGTCTTTGACGACCTTGCCATTCAAGCGGTATTTGAGCGGAAAGGCCGACCACTTGATCACCCGCTCATTGTTCACATCGGACGATGGCAAGATGTGCAAAAGGTTACCGATCAGATGCCTGAACAACTGGCACGCCTAGCCGACTGGTTTTGGCCTGGACCATTGACCCTGGTGGTACCTACATCACCCCGATTTAAAAGCTTGTGTACGGCACAACAAGACACGGTGGCTCTCCGCATGCCCAATCACCCCACTACTTTGTCGCTGCTTCAAGCCCTGCCCTTCCCGCTTGCAGCACCCAGCGCCAACCCGTACACGCGGGTGAGTCCTACACAAGCTGACCACGTTAGCCATTACTTTCCGGATCTGCCGTACATTTTAGACGGTGGCCCGTGCACACATGGATTGGAATCGACCATTGTGGGTTTGGTTGATCATCGCGTAACGGTATTGCGACCCGGAGCCTTGTCGTTGGAAGAAATCCAGAAGATTGAGCCGGAAGCGGTTCTTCACGAAGGTATTGCCAACCGCGCCATTCCCGGGAATCGCACGCTGCATTACGCTCCGCGAACACCCACAACCGCCTTCGATCACTGGGATGAACTCCCGCAGTGGGCAGAAACCGAACGAATAGGCATCATCGCAGCCAGTACTCCCAAAACGCCGGGGGCATTTCCTCATCTGTGGCACTTGACCCCGGTTGGCGATTTGCAAGCGGCGGGAAGAAACCTGTATAGACAGTGGATTGAGGCCGATCAGCTCCAACTGGATCACCTATTTATTCAACGGCCGCCGCGAGTTGGAATGGGTATCGCCATTAACGACCGCATTGATAAGGCTTGTGGCCAGCGAACTGAGCAAGGGCATTAGGAAAGGAGTTTGTTAGTTGGTGTATCACAGAACCCACAGCTGACGGGGATGTACATACCACCCGTGCGATGCGGAAAAGGTCCATTTTAAACGGCCAAATCAGGCAATGTCTGACCTTGCAGTGCCGTTTCTCGGGGAGGTAAAATTTCGCAATTGTCCCAAATGCCCGTTTCTAGGGTTAGGGCATACGATGTGGGAAGCAGCTGAGTATCGCGGATCGCCTTAGCGGCCGCGGCGTGATCATATATCAGCGGAACATGCTCAAAAGTGAGCTCGCCGCCCGACTGCTGAATTGTTCCGTACCAAACCTCCCTGCCGCCATTGTTAGCAGGCATGCCTATTACGCCGGGGTTAAACCAATGTTTGCCCTGCTGGGTTTGATAAAAAGGCAGTCCACAATGACCCGCAATGATGAGATCTACACCCAGCTGGTCGAAAATCTCTGCCTTCGTCTGCCACGGGGTTGAGTAAAAAATGAACTGCGATTGGTTTTCAAGTCCCCCGTGAATAACGGCTCCTCGAACCGAACCCCAGGTAAATTTGGCCACCGCTGGCAATTCGCGCATCCATTGCAAAGAGGCCGAACTGAGTTTGGTCTGTGCATAGGGATACCACAGCTGACTGAAATTATCACATCGAGAACCGCTGGTGAAATTGCAGCCGCAAGAGTCGCTTCCATCGGCCAACTGCTGTTCTACATTACCCGCAATACTCAGGCATGATACCTGTTGTATGTGCTGCACCACTTCTTCGGGAAAGGCGCAATAACCAACGGCATCACCGGTGTTAATCCATGTGCTGTTGGCGGCATCGGCAGCCGCTAAAAATGCCGTAAGAGCGTGTAAATTGCTGTAGGCACCCCCAAAACAAACCAAGGGTTTGTCGGGATCTAAAGTCCAATAAGGCGTGTTTGCCAGGGTATCTGCGGTCATCATGGTTCAGTAACGGAATTTACGGTCGATTCGTTCTCTGTGTCCAAGTGGGCAAAATAAACCAAAAAGCAGGTCACTGTCGATATCAGATTGAAGGTCAACAGGTCTCCGTATTCACCATCAAAAAGAATCCACTCGGCAGGAAACCACTTAAACGTGTGGGCCAATCCAAAGAAAAGGCCGGTTCCAACCGTGGCTAAAAATGCCGAACGCTTTACCTTCATTCGCCACAGCAAAAAGATAGGAGCAAGTCCCAGAACCATGGTACCGCTTATGGTTGTGGCGTCTAAAATAGCCGGATTGAGGAAGATAGGCACCGTTCCTAACAGCGTGGCCCCTATCATAGCCAATTGACCTTGTTTAATGCCCCGATTTTTGATCCATCCCAAATCAAATACAATCAATTTGGAGAAAGAAGAGAACGTCGAATCGAGTGTTGACCCCGCCGAGGTAAGCATGATGAGGTTAAAAATGAGGGTAAGCCCAAATCCGAGCGATTTACCTACCTCCCGGGTGGCATCGCCCACCAAACCTTGACTTTGTGCATAAATCCCCACCACCGAAAACAGCAAAATGCACAAAAAACCCACTACGGCTGCCCACGAGTAGCTAACCAGCGTGTGTTTCGGGGTGCTAATGAAACCTCTATCGGTTAATACCGGATCGTGGAAGGGATAACTCAGTATCTGAATCAATACTACAAAAAGGAGGTTCCAACCCGACGAATCGCGTTGCACCACGGGATGCACAATGCGATCAACGGTTCCTTGGTCTTGGAGCAAAAACCCTAAAATAGTAAAAAGTAACAAACCAAACAAGAGAAATTGAATGGAGTCGGTGATGAGCGAGCTGCGCAGGCCGCCTTTGAGTGAATACAACAGCGTAAGACCTGTAAAAACGGCAATCGACAGGTAATACGATCCCGAACCGGGAGCACCGAAGTATTGACCAATGATCATGGTATTGCTCCACACTTCGTTGAACAGGCGAAAAGCGATGAGCAATGAGAATAGTTGAACGGATGTTCTGCCGAATTTACTTCGCAAGAATTCGTGAATACTGGCGAAATGACCACGGGTTCGCAAGTCGTAAATAACCAATCCGGCAATCAGAAAAGAGAGGTAGTACAGCGCGTAGGTAAAGCCGCCTAACAAACCAAATTTAAGCCCCAAATTAGCTGCATTGGTTATCGACTTAGCCATAATCCAGCCAATGACCAAGCTAGAAGTCACTAGCCACGGCCCTGGAGCCTCGCCCTTGTGATTGTTGGCCCGAAAAAATACCGATGCCGCGCGAGCCCTGGGTGCTGCAATGAGAAGCGAAGATGAAAAACAAACGAGCAGGATCCACTGCCAAATCTCAAGACTCATAAAGGCGTGTGTTGGAGGTTAAAAACAAGGCCGCAAACCCTAAAACCAGGGTCTGCGGCTTGATTTCTGTCGAGGTAAAATTAGTTATTATCCCACCAAACCCGGCTGTTCACACTGTTGCCGTTGGTGTTGGCCGATGCTTGATTAAAATTAGTGGCGTTGAGCGCCTCCTCATCGGTAGGATACGGCATGCGCACCGGAACTACACCGTTGTTTAAGGAGCCCGCAGCCGGCTTGATAAAACGCGGGAATCCAGTCCGACGCCATTCAATCCACCCCTCATACCCATTGGTAATGCTGGCTATCCATTTTTGGGTAATAATTTGCTCCAGTGGATCGATGTTTCCAAACGCCGCATTGCCTTGACTCAGGTAGTTGGCAGGCATGGCGGTTTGCCAGTAGGCGAAAGCTTGCTGCACCGCGTCGTCGTAGTAGGTCTTCGCCGATCCCGAAACCAGCCCCTTCTGAGCCGCTTCTGCCAATAAAAACAGGGTTTCCCAACCCGTCATGAAATTAGCCGACATACGCGAGGTTTGCTCTCTAAACAGGGTTCCGGTTAACGAGTAGTTGGCCAGTGAAATAGAGGTTTGAGCTGAGTTGATGCCATTGTCAAGACCTCTATAAACCGAGGGATCACCGGAGGTTGGGCGAAAGAACGTGTTCAATCGCGTATCGCCATAGATCTCGGCAATGGTGTCGAAGGTAGTTGACAATACATACAAGTTAAAATCTCCCGAGCGCAAAGTCGCCATGCGGAAATTGTTTGGTGCACCGTCGGTAAACGAAAAACGCGCATTCTGGGAAGCCGTTTTGATAAACTCGCCCGTATTCACAATGGTCTGCAGCTGTGCGCCCACGTTTTGGCGATCAGAAATGCGCATTAACGCCTTGATGCGAAGCGAGTTTGCCAAGGCGATCCAGTTGGTCAAGTTGCCGTTGTACAGAATATCGCCCTGTAAGGTGGCCGCGCCTTGATACGCCTTCATCTCAGCAACGGCTCTCTCTAACGTGGCCAAAATACCATCGGGACCCAGGTAGATTTCTTGCTGATTGTCGTATTTCGGAGCAATAATACCCTCCTTGGCTCTCGCTGCCTCTGAATAGGGCACATCCCCGTAAATATCGGTAATCATCATCGAAATATAGGCTTTAAGCACTAGCGATGGGCCGCGATAAACGGTGTTAGGCTCTACATCCGCCAGCTGAATCAGGGTCTGATTGTCGCGTAAGTTGCGATACAGGACCGGCCACGGGTTGCCTCCCAATTGAGGCTGACGCAGATTATGTCGATCAAACAAGTTAAAATCGACCATCGAGAAGTATTGACCCAATAAATTGCCGGCCACAAAACCCTCATACGACATCTGCTCGCCCATGTCGTAGATTACCTGCCGCAACAGAAGCTGGGGCTGAACCTCAACAGGGGCGTTGGGATTGGTGTTTATTTCTTCGAAATCTTTGGTACACCCAGGTTGAAAAGCGATGGCAAAGGCCAAAACGACCAGGGTAAGAACATTTTTATATGCTATTTTCATGATCAATGTGCGTGAAGTTTTACGATATCCGATTTTTGAAGTTCCATTAGAAGTCATAACCAATTTTGAAACCAATCATGCGAGCGGTTGGGTACGACATATCTTCTACCCCACTCAAGAATCGCTGACCCTGAACGGCTGTTTGCTCTGGATCGAAATGAGGTGTATTGCTAATGGCCGCTACGTTTCGCGCAATGATCGAAACCTTCATTGACTGTCCGTTGCGGAACAACAAAGACTTGCTGTTTGGACGGTTGATGGTGTATCCCAGTGAAATTTCTCTCAACTTCACGTAAGATGCATTGTAAGTGTTGTTTTCCTCGTGGTTTCTGTCGTAGAACTGACGGTAGTAGCTCTCGGCTGAGATGGGTTTGGTATTCTGTTCGTAAACGGGTTCGGCATCCGTACCTACGTTAACCACACCGTCTACAATAATCCCCTCGTCAGGTCTGTTTTCGGTCTCGCGCAACTGACCCCCCACGGCGGCCAAAGCTAGGGTTCGAGACACCAAAATACCGCCCTGACGCCAATCGATCAAGAAATTCAGATTGAAATTTTTGTAGGTAAAGTTGTTGCTCATCCCTACAATGAAATCGGGGTTGTAATTGCCCAGTTTTTTCAAGTTGTTGTCGGCAATGAGGTTACCGTCCTTGTTGACAATAAACTTACCGTCTTCGGTTTTGCGATAACCCGTACCGTAGATATCGCCAATTCGACCTCCTTCTTCTACCTGAATCCACACGGTTTGGTTCACGTTGTCGTACACGCGGTTGTAATCAATGGTCAGTTTGCTTACTCCCTCGGGGAGCTCCAGTACGCGTGCCACATTTCGACTAAAATTCAGCGACGTATTCCACTCGAAGCGGTTGGTGCGAATGTTGCGTGTTTCCAGCAAGATTTCCACCCCGGTTGATCGAACCTTGCCTCCATTCACCACTTGTTGACTAAACCCGCTGGATGCTGCGATAGGCAATGAGATGATTTGATTAGCTGTCAACGCGTTGTAATAAGTCGCATCCAAGCGCAAAGCCCCTTCAAAGAATCTCACGTCGGCACCCACTTCAAATGCTGTGGTTTTCTCCGGTTGCAAGTTGGCATTGGCCACCATGCCTTGCTCACTAAATGTAGGCTGACCGCCATAGGGTGTGCGCGCGTTGAAAACTCCTGCCGTCTGGTACGGATCGGTGTCGTTGCCCACTTGAGCTATATTGGCTCGCACTTTGGCAAACGAGAGGTAGGACGGCATTTCAAGCACGTTGCTTAGAATCACCGCAGTCGATAGTGAGGGATAAAAGAAAGAGCTGTTTTTGGCCGAAATGGGACTCGCCAAGGCGCTGCTCCAGTCGTTGCGGGCCGTTAACTCGGCATAAGCAAAGTTTTTATACGCTGCTTTTACAATACCATAGGTGCTGTTGATGCGTTTTTCGGCAAATCGCTGATTCACCTCCAGCGGAGTTGCTGCGTTGGTGAGGTTGAAAACTCCCGGCTGAGCTAGCCTGTTGGCAAACAATTGGTTGTTTAATGCCGTTTGATCCAAACGGTTGGCCCCCAACAAATAGGTGAGATCAAAATCGCCTATTTTGTGGTTGTAGTCTACCAACACATCGGTATTGATCTCTCTGAAGAAAACCGTTTGCTCACCATACGCCCCGTTCACAAAGCGGTTGCTGCTAAATGCGCGGCGAAACTGCCTCAACTCGTTGCTGTAATCCATTCCGCTTCGCACTTTGATATTCATATTCGGACGAATGGCATAGCTGGCGTACACATTTCCGAACACCCGATCGCGATTGAAGGAGTTTCGGTTCTCCAAAAGCGTGAAATACGGGTTGTCGAAAAATGTATAGTTAAACGAATACTGTCGAATCCCCTCAAAACCCGGCTGCCAGTAGTCGCTCAGTTCGCGGATATTCATATTCCTAGGTCCCCAGGCTACGAGGGCATAATTGATGTTTTCTGATCCGTATCCGTTGGCGGGTCTGTTGTCGCTACCCGAGTTCACGTAATTGATCACGGTACCTAGCTCGAGTTTTTCGATGGGATTAAAGGTCAATCTCCCTGCCAGATTTCTGCGCTTCAAGTTAGTGCCCGGAATAAACGACTTGCTGTTGAGATCGGTATACGACAGGCGGTAGTTTCCTTTGTCGAAACCCGATGAGATGGCCAGGTTGGTAATTTGAGTCATACCCACCTGATAGAAATCGCTTAGGTTGTCGGGCTGAGCCTCAAAAGGAGTTGGGGTGATGTCGTATTTAGAGCCCGTCACCGCTAAGTCGGCTGCCCGCACTACACGACCATCGGGAAGTTGCACCGGACTGTCGTGTTGGCGAATGAGCACATCAGAACCCATGCGCGGCCCGAAGCTGTAGCTGATGTTATCGTTGACACCGCCACCCAAGCCATCGCGGTACTCAAACTTACCCGAATTCCCTTGTCCGTAGGTGTTCTGAAATTTGGGCAGGCGAAAAGGTCGTTCGAAATACGTCGATGAATTCAGACTAACCCCCAGGCCTTTGCTTTTCTTACCGCTCTTGGTGTTGATCAAAATAACGCCGTTTGAAGCGCGCGTCCCGTATAACGCAGCGGCGGCAGGACCTTTTAAAACTGACACCGATTCTACATCGTCGCTGTTCACCTCCATTGCCCCGTTTCCGAAGTCTACGGCCATCAAACCGGCGGCATCGTCGTTGGAGAAGTTGTTGATAGAATTGTTGTTGATGGGAATGCCATCGACCACAAAAAGCGGATTGTTATTGGTGAAAGACGCCTCACCGCGGATGGTTATTTTACTGGTAGAGCCCACTCCCGTCGCGCCTTGACTCACTGTTAAACCCGCAATTTTACCTGCCAGATTGTCGAGGAAATTTACAGCCTTTACCTCTGAAACGTCCTTGCTCTCGAGCTTCTGTATGGCGTAACCGAGCGATTTCTCCTCGCGTTTAACACCCAAGGCTGTTACTACGATGGTTTGCAGACTGTCGTTGGAAGGACTCAATACAATGTCAAACTCGCGTTTGCTCCCAATGGCGATCACCTGTCGCTCATAACCCAACAAATAGATGGTTAACTTGCCCGATGGACTGGCATTGAGGGTGAATGTCCCCGCAGCATCGGTAACGGTACCGTTGCGCGTGAGGTTTTCCTGTATACTAACACCGGGTAGCGCCTCGCCGGTATTTTTGTCGCTGACCTTACCTTTCAGCGTTGCCGTCTGCCCAAAAGCCGACGTTAGGCCCAAGGCTAAAAATAGAAAGAGTATATGTTTAAACATGGTTTGGTATAATGAGGTTACAGCCCCTTGACATGGTTTGAAAATGATCGAGGGAGATTGTGATGAATGAATGATTTGGGCTGGTAACACGTTCTCAAAGCAAGGATGCACAAGGCGATCGACAAAGGCTGAACCACTGGTTGGCCAGAAAAATTCTTCAACCTGAAGCCTTGGAGGCCATCAAATCAGCGCATGCGCCAAGCAGGGCAAAAAATGCGCCAATGCGTGGTGAAGTCGCGACTCATCAGCCCCATATAGCGCATTGAATGCACCTCGGCTAAATGGCTTGCAAAGAGAGAAACGTGTGCGTTAGGCCGCCAATGGGGGCGCACGCAATCCTGAGAACAGATGACCCGTAGCAAGCGGCGTCCGAAAATGGGAGCGCGGCCGCGGCCGAACAGCTGTAAGACAAAGTTGTGCTATGAAATGAGAAAACCACGCGCTGGTTAAGGGCAGTGAGGCTTTGCCTTTGGTGATGGTAAGGCGATCGACATCGACCAAGCGCTCATCCAACAGCAACGCACAAAGCGAGATCGACTCAAAATAGTTGAGCAGGTCGCTCAAGGTGTGTTGGGTTCGCCAACGAACCGCGCTGAAGTTTAAAAGATCGCTGCCTGCAAGGCGAACACCCATGAGATAGGCACCACCGTCGCGCGAAGGACCCAATACTGCTTCCCCCTCCTGCAGCTTAGCGCTGGCCTCTAACACGTGTGCGGCTTGTAAATCGGGCACGTCGTCGCTGGTAATCACGACCTGTTTGTAGCCCAGTAATTGCAGGTGCTTGAAGATCTCGGGCAGACCTGTGCTAAAATCAAACTTCCCGGTGGTGGTTGGGGTGTGAAGCCAAACATCGAAACCTGTGGCTGCCACGGTGGCCAACGTACGGTCTAACATCCCCGCCGAAAGGGCCTTCGACGCCTGTGCGTTGTGCAGCAGAATGGGATTCGCTATACGCTCGTGCACACCGTAAGTGTGTACTACCACGGCGACGTCTGACCCCGTATGAGCTGAATGCAAGCGCTGAATCACAAGGGAAATTAACGAAATTTGGCTTTGAAGGGATTTATGACTTAAAATTCTGTTAGCGCTAGAATGGCGGAACAAAGCGCCAGGCACCCATCAAACATATTTCTTTACGTATCAACCATTGAGAAGTAAAATAACCTCAGGGAGAAGCACATCTTGCATGCTACCTAGTGGGCGCAGTGATTTTCCTGCAGATTGTTCCGCAATGATGTCGATCATCTGCTATGCTGTGAATTTACCTCTGTTTGTGTCTCTGTAAATTCAAAATTTTCATTTTCTCTGTGTCGGTTTTCAGGGGAGCTTACAGCTGCAAGCTGGGAACGAAGGCGTTAAATCTCTCATCTGAAATAAAATACTGGAAGTCATAGGTAGGTTCAGACTACACCATTGAAACAAGTTTCTTCATACTGTAGACTTTAAAGCTCCTAACTTCAAGATAATTCTTACTCAACAAAACCTCATTAATTAGTTACACTTCTTTTAAAAAAAATGAATTTATAAATGACTATCCGCAACCGTACCAGGGAGCCAGTCCGCATAAACTCATCTAGCGATCAAATAAACTCAAAACGAGACAATTACGATTTACCTCTTAGCAAAATTCACTTAGGTCCGAGTGCAGGAACCCCCTTGGAACGCAAGGATGCACCCCAAGCAGGCACAGTTGCGGATAGTCATTAATTTATAATTGCTTACGTAGATTAATCCTCCCATTTCACTTCACCAAGAGAATTCAAAATAGTTTTAGGGGTGTATTCACTTGCGAGTTGTAAACGAATCATTTTCGGGTTTGGTTTTGTATAAATCTGCATTTTAAGAAATATACCAACTACAACGTTGGTTCGCAAATCTTTGTCAGGATAAGCGGAAGAGTATTCAAGAAAAAGATTATTGTTAAGATTCAGATCCGTAATTGTTGCGTAAACGTTAAAATCAGGCAACAATATATCTGCCGCATATTTGTTCAGCACTTCCTTATCGACCTGATCGAACCCTATCATTGGGGTATCGTCCTTCTCAATAACATAAAGACAAGATCCCCCATGGTGTGGGTGGGAATATGGGAATTTCTTCACATCAACATTAAAAATGGGTAAATCGTCCGAGTGAGAACATTTAATAACAATCAAATCTGATCTACCTTGAGCGAGATGCTCAATTGCTTTGCTTAAGTCTGATTTCTGAAGGTTGAACGACTTTTTTACCAGTGAATCCATTAGTCGCAGAATGGTCGAGCTTATAGCTCTTGAAAAATCTTCCGCAATTATGGAGTGAGCGTTTAGGTTGTTGAACTCCTGTTCATCTGCGAACGAAGCTTTTTCCATCAATGCTCGACGACCCACTATTGTGTGTTTCTCCCAGTCCGTTGGAGCTGTTGAAGTCGAAGCAAAAGGGATTGACTTTAAAAGCGGTTCCAAAATACCCTTCGACGCAGCAGTGAATTTTTCAAGTTTGGATTTACTAACCTTTTGCTCTCTCAAGGATACCGTAAAGGAATTAGCCAATTCCTTTCTTAGGTCTCGAAGGTATTTTAAAGGATGTATTTTCATTCGACAAATAGATGAAGGAGGTTAAACTTTTCAAGTAATTCCTTATCCGATTTCATTTCCAAAAGTTGAAATTCGAATTGTTCTAAAGCTTTTCCCCAATCATGCTTACCTGCCTGAGAGTTTGGAAAATCGGGTTTTTCGGTCGGACGTTTACCGTATCCACCCCCAATTGTAAACTGCCTGAGATAAAGCAGAACTATGTATCTGCGAACTTCCTTCGTAACATATTCTTTTGCGTCAATACTGTGACTGTCGGGGAAGTAATAGCGATATTCAAAGGATCTAAGATTTATATCGTAAGGGTCATTAAATCGCACATACCATTCAAATACTTGATCCATAATTGACGGAAGTAATGGGTATTCAGCTGGGGTTGATTGTGTAAAATGGAAAAATCTATTTAGGCACTCAAATTCCCTCTCCTTAATTAACAACCCACCCAAAACATAATGAAACTCTAAGAATGATTCACGTTCTTTATCTCTACTGTCGATGACAGATTGATTAGTGATAACTCCTTCATCATTGTACTCAGGGTATATTGTACTTAACTTATATGTAAAATGCCGTGTATTCGATTCCCAAAGAGAATACAAGAATTCTACCTTCTTGTATTTTACACATGCAACTACTGATCTCCACAACCATATATAGGTTTCAGTGGAAATTTTTGTAGATGTCATCTCTCCAATTAACCATTCTCCGCTGGTGATTCTGTGCTTTAATCCCCCTAAATTATCCTGATCAGGATGCACGCACAATGCAACAGTTGAAGAGTAGACCAACTCATAAAGCTGAGTCGGATAAATTACTCCTCTATCATCCAATGCTGGAAGTTTTCGATAATAGCTGTAATAGGTATAAACGTAGTCCATCAAAACATGCGAAACCCTTTGGTCTTGCTTTCTTATTGAGAAATGAATAAGATCAGTTATACAGGTTAAAAATCGTTCTTTTTCCTCATCTTCTCCTGTTATCCGTTGTCGTTTACGATATTCATCCCAGATTATGCAGTTGACCTTATTTCTTCAC
>DASUEB010000026.1:0-17086 GCA_036275295.1 Luteibaculaceae bacterium
AAGTATCCCACCTCTGCACCTGCGCGAATGGCAAAAGATCTACTCAGGTTGATCTGGTAGGCGTACTGAGCCGTTACCCGGGTAAGGGTTAGGGTTCCTTCACCCGCACGGTCGTTAAGTACTTGTAAACCAACACCGCCATCCACAGCTCTTACGTATTGATCGTATGAGGCCGCATAGGTCACAAACTGTCCTGAAAGTCCGGGCCACTGGTTCCGATAATTCATCGATACTCTTGGACACCTAACGGATCCGGCTAGGGCTGGGTTGAGGTATAAAGGATTGGCGTAGAACTGCGTGAAATGCGGGTCCTGAGCACTCGCCTCCTCGGTATTACCTGCCCACAAGAACGTAGTCGCAACACAGCACAACAGTAATCTTCTGATCATCTTTTCTCGTTAATAGAAACCTAAATGTACAAATAAGTTGGTTCCAAATACATCGCGCGTCATACAATACTACACGCTTTATGACGTTATTTGGTTGACTAAAATAGTGGAATTATCATAACTTCCTTAATATTTATTAACATTCACCGTCGAAAAATAGGTTCATGAGAAAAATCCTAACATCAAAATTCGGTCTTGCGACGGCATGTATTCTTTGGATGAATCAGGTTTTTTGCCAGACAAATACTGCTGTTTCTGTGTTGAATGAAGGACAGTGGTACAAGGTCCGGATACCCAATACCGGGTTGTACAAAATCTCATTCGAGTTTTTAGAAAGTATGGGTTATCCCACCAGCAACCTACCCTCCAATGAAGTGCGTTTGTTTGGAAACTCAACAGGCATGCTTCCAATTCGCAACGATCAACCCCGTCCCGACGATTTGGTAGAGAATCACATCGCAATTTACGATGGAGGGGATGGAACCTTTGGGCCAGGCGACTACTTGCTCTTCTACGCCATGGGTCCTGATACATGGAAATACAATGCCCAAGATCAGAGCTTTCAGCATACCAAACATGTATTCGATGATTATTCGTATTACTTCGTTACACGCAGAAGTGGAGCTCCCAAACGGGTGTTGACCGCCGAAGGGCTGCCTGATACCGCCCAAACCGAGATAGTAAAGTTCCCTGACTATGCCTTTTATGAGTTGGAAAAAGAGAACATAGCCAAATCCGGTCGCAGAAATTACGGGGAGAAGTTTGATTTGACCGACCAGTACAGTTTTCGTTTTGATTTTTCGAATGTGCTGAGCAATGAACCAGCTTTTCTGCGCACGCATGTAGCCTGCAGGTCTCAACCCAACAAAAGCACCATGCGCATCACGCGCGAAGGGGCTTTGATAACCGACATTGAATTCAGTCCGGTGACCAGTATATACACGGTAGCGTTTGATGCTACTCGAAGAAGTCCATTTGTCGCTGGCAATGCCAACGTATTTACCTACAAATTTCTCAAGGGCGGGCCTGGAGCTGTGGCATGGCTCGACTATGTGGAAGTGAATCTCTGGCGAGCGCTGCGCTTAGACGGAAATGCCCTGCGGTTTCGCAATTATTCAACTGCGCCTAATCGGCAACACAGGTATGTGATCAGCAACGCCAGTGCAGGAACTGCGGTGTGGGATGTAACGGAGCCCACCGCACCTAAACAAGTAAGCGGTCAGGTAGCCGGTGATCAGCTCCGTTTTGTGGCTTTAGCCAATAATCCTGCTGAATACATCGCCTTCAGAGGTAGCGACTTTCCAGCACCGGAGAGAGTAGGACAGGTTCCCAACCAAAACCTTCACGGCTTGGATGATATAGATATGGTTATTGTGGTGCACCCCGATTTTAGAACACAAGCCGATCGACTGGCTGATTTCCACCGATCGGAAGGTCTCACGGTAGAGGTGGTAGAACCGCGGGTTATCTACAATGAGTTCTCCTCTGGGGCGGTGGATGTGACGGCAATCAAAGACTTCATGAAGATGCTCTACAACCGAGGCAATGCAACCGATTTGCACCACCTTAGATATCTGCTCTTGTTTGGCGACGGTTCTTATTTTAATCGAGACTACCAAGGCAATACCAACTTCATTTTAACGCATCAAAGTCAGGATTCAGAGGGGCTGATTGAGTCATTTGTAACCGATGATTATTTCGGATTTCTGGATCCCAACGAATCGGAGTTACCGAGTGATAACGTCGATATAGGCATTGGCAGGTTCCCGGTTTCAACACCAGAGCAAGCCAAAAATGTGGTAGACAAAATTCTTCATTATGCTTCAACCGGTTACGGGGTGGACGAGAAATCACCTTTTGGTGATTGGCGCAACAAAATTCTGTTTGTAGCCGATGATTTAAGTGGAAATCCGGGTAGTAGAAATGAATCGGGTCACATGGAGGAAGCCGATTTTATGGCTCGTAAATTGGAGGCGCAACAGCCTAATTTCTTGGTCGATAAAATCTATCTTGACGCTTACAAGCAGATCACCACACCTGGAGGAGAGCGCTATCCCGAAGCCGCAACAGCTTTTAAAAACAAGGTGCAACAGGGCGTTCTGATGGTAAACTATACCGGTCACGGCGGGGAAGTGGGTCTGGCGCATGAGCGCATCTTGGATCTGTCGACGGTGAATGGCTGGACCAACAAAAATGCGCTACCGCTTTTTATCACGGCAACTTGCGAATTCAGTCGATTTGATGATCCCGATCGAACCTCGGCAGGGGAATTTGTGTTGCTTAATCCCAATGGTGGGGGCATTGCTCTTTTGAGCACCACTCGTGTGGTATTTTCTTCGCCCAATTTCACGTTGAACAATATTTTCTATGATTACGCACTTCCCGACCTAGAGGGTGGCACGCTCAGGTTGGGCGATATCACCAGACTGACGAAGCGCGATGTGGCGAACTCATCAACATCATTCCACAACCACATGAACTTTACCCTTCTGGGCGATCCCGCCCTGCGCCTGGCGTATCCCAAGCACCGGGTAATAACCAGCACGGTCAATGGCAAATCGGTCAGCGAACCAATGGATACGCTGAGGGCCTATGATTTTGTGACCTTGGGAGGTGAAGTGGTCAACAGTCAAAATCAAAAATTAACCAATTTCAACGGTTTGGTGGAGGTTACGGTTTTTGATAAAGCCGAAAGCCTGCGCACACTCGGTAACGACAATCCGATATACAAAGAGTTTACCCTAAAAAACCGCATCATTTTTAAAGGAAAGGCTACCGTTTCAAACGGCGCATTTACCATTACATTCCCCATTCCGAAGGATATAAACTTCAGTTTCGGAAAGGCATCGGTGATGTATTACGCTTTCGACGGATTGGTTGACGCTAACGGCGGATTTAACGAGCTGGTGGTGGGAGGTTTGGGAACGGCCAGTTCAGCCGACAACAACGGGCCCGACTTGGAATTGTACATGAACAACACCGACTTCCGATCTGGTGACGCAACCGATGCCAATCCCAACTTGTTGGCATTTGTGCGCGACCCAAGCGGAATCAACACCACTGGGAACGGTATCGGCCACGAACTACTGGCAGTGCTTGACGAAAACACCGAGAACGCCATGGTCTTAAACGATTTCTACTCAGGAGATGTCGATACCTATCAAAGCGGTACGGTGTTTTATCCGCTTTCTGGCTTAAGCGAGGGAAGGCATACCTTGAGCATGAAGGTGTGGGATGTGTATAACAACAGTTCAACATCTCGGGTTGAGTTCGTGGTGGTGAGCGGCGATAAAATACATTTGGATCAATTGGTAACCTATCCCAATCCCTTTAGTTCGGAAACCACATTCTCTTTCCAACACAATCAAGCTGAGAAAGGTTTGGATCTCACGTTGGAAATTTACGACATGATGGGAAAACGCATTAAAGTAATGCAACAAACGGTGAATGAGCCGGGCTACCGTTCGGGAACATTAAAGTGGGATGCAACGACCGACAGCGGACACACAATAAATTCTGGAATTTACGTTTACAAGTTGACCTTATCGCAAATGGGCAAGACACCTGTTACCCAAACGGGCCGACTGGTTTATACCAAATGACGAAGGCAATAATTAACCGCTATATTTGCGATCCAATCTATACTGAATGAAACATCTGATTTTTGCGGCCGCTTTGGGCTTATCTGCTGTAACTGTGCTTGGACAAGGCAGCATCAGAAGAAGTCAAATTAACGGTGCCGATATCAACACTATAACTACTGCGGTTCCATTTTTGACTATCAATCCCGATTCAAAAGGCGGTGCAATGGGCGATGTGGGTGTATCATCCTCACCAGATGCCCTGTCGACCTTTTGGAACCCATCGAAATTGGCATTTGCCGAAAGCGATTTTGGGGCTTCTTTGAGCTACGTACCTTGGTTGCGCACTATCGTACCAGATATGAGTTTGTCATACTTAAGCATGTACTCTAAGATCAACGCCAACTCAGCAGTGGGTGGTTCTTTCCGCTATTTCAACATGGGTAGCATCACCTTCACCGATGAAAATGCGACCACCATTCGCGATTTTACACCTGCTGAATTTGCACTAGACCTCAATTACTCCATCAAATTATCAGAGCGTTTTGCCACCGGTGTAGCCCTTCGTTATATCAACAGCAACCTTACAGGTGGAACCGTTGTGCAAGGGGCTGCCACCAAAGCGGGCAATGCGGTGGCCTTCGATCTATCGGCTTATTACCGTTCAAAGGCCTTTAAACTGGGTGGGAAAAACAGCCAGTTTACAGGGGGTCTGACTATTTCGAATGTCGGTACCAAAATGAATTACTCCACTTCGGCAGAGCCCAATTTCCTGCCAACTATGCTTCGCCTAGGGCCTGGTCTTCAAGTGGATCTCGACGAATATCAGCGGGTTAGCTTGTTTATTGATATCACCAAATTATTGGTGCCTACTCCGCCTATTTACGCTCTTGACAGCAACGGTGCGGTTGTGGTTGACGCCGACGGTCAAAAACAAATTGAATCGGGTAAAAATCCGGAGGTTACCGTAACCCAAGGGATTTTTCAGAGTTTCAACGACGCTCCAGGCGGATTTGCTGAAGAACTGCGCGAATACAATCTTTCGGTGGGTGCAGAATACCTTTACAACAAGCAATTTGCGGTTCGCACGGGATACTTTTTCGAACATCCGACCAAAGGAAACAGACAGTTTATTTCAATGGGTGCAGGTTTGAAATACTCGGTGTTAGACATTGATCTTAGCTACCTGATACCCACCTCTACGGTAGGCAATTCTCCGCTGGGGAACACCTTGCGCATAACGCTGAAGGTAGGATTGACTAAATCTTCGAAATCAGAACCAGCTACCGATGTCAAAGGTTAATATTCGCACCGGGTTTGGATTTGATGTACATCGCCTAGGACCCGGTTACGACTTTTGGTTGGGTGGCATTCAGATTGATCATGCGGTGGGTTCTATCGGCCACAGCGATGCCGATGTGCTCATTCACGCCATTTGCGACGCCCTATTAGGAGCCGCCAATCTGCGCGATATAGGTTTCCATTTTCCCGATACCGCAGCTGAGTACAAGGGCATAGACAGCAAAATCTTGCTCCGTCAGGTGGTGAAACTGCTGCGAGATAAGGGATTTGAGATTGGAAATATCGACAGTACCATTTGTCTTCAACAACCCAAAATAAACCCATACATACCCCGCATGCAAGAAATTCTCGCTGAGTGTATGGGAATCGATATTCAAGATATTTCCATCAAAGCCACCACAACTGAAAAATTGGGTTTTGTGGGGAGAGAAGAGGGTATTTCGGCGTATGCCAGCTGTTTGATTTTTAAATCATAGATTTTTTTTCTATATTTACATAGTTATCCAGATTTTTTGCTTGAGAGGGGGTATTTTGCCCCCTTTCTCTTTTACTTGAACCGCCTGAATGCCTACTTTTGGCAACTAATTTTTCCTATATGAGCAAGGTAAAGCCCATCACCAAGGATACGTATATCAAATGGTACAAGGACATGCTCCTCATGCGTATCTTCGAAGAGCGTTGTGGCCAACTTTATATTCAGCAAAAATTTGGCGGATTCTGCCATCTTTATATCGGTCAGGAAGCCATTTTAGCCGGGTGTGTCTCGGCCATGGATACTACTGACAACATGATCACTGCTTATCGCGATCACGCTCATCCACTCGCCTTGGGGACCGATCCCAAGTTGGTGATGGCGGAACTATTTGGTCGACGAACCGGCTTGTCGAAGGGCAAGGGGGGATCGATGCACATGTTTGACAAGAGCAAGAATCTATTCGGAGGTCACGGTATTGTGGGCGGGCAGATTGGTTTGGGGGCAGGAATTGCTTTTGCCGACAAATACCTAGGAAAAAATAACGCGACCCTATGTTTCATGGGCGATGGTGCCGTGCGCCAAGGTATATTACACGAAACGTTCAATATGGCCATGACCTGGAAACTTCCGGTTATTTTCATCATTGAAAACAACAACTACGCCATGGGAACCAGTGTAGAGCGCACATCGAATGTAACCGATTTGCACAAGCTGGGACTTTCATACGAAATGCCTTCGGCAAGTGTTGATGGTATGAGCGCGGAAGCGGTGCACCAAGCTATTGGCGAAGCCATCATCCGTGCAAAAAGCGGAGAGGGCCCCACCTTGCTTGATATCAAAACGTATCGCTACAGAGGTCACTCCATGAGCGATCCGCAGAAGTACCGCAGCAAAGAAGAGGTTGAGGAATACAAGAAGTTAGACCCTATCAACCAAGTGCTTGAGGTTATCAAAAAGAAAAAATATCTCAGCGCGGCTGATATTGAAGCCATTGAGGTTGAAACCAAGGCTGTTGTGGAAGAGGCTATTCGCTTCGCCGATGAATCACCGCTACCCGAACCTCACGAATTGTACGAGGATGTGTACAGCGAACCCTATCCATTTGTAAGAGACTAATTTAGATATCATGGCTGAAATCGTAAGAATGCCCAAGCTAAGTGATACCATGACCGAAGGGGTGGTTGCAGCTTGGCTAAAAAAAGTTGGTGATTCGGTAAAAAGCGGCGAAATCCTAGCCGAAATTGAAACCGATAAGGCGACGATGGAATTTGAGTCGTTTTACGACGGTGTGCTGTTGCACATCGGTGTTGAGAAAGGTCAGGCCGCTCCGGTTGACAGTGTGTTGGCCGTGATCGGAAAAGCGGGTGAAGACGTAAGTGCTTTACTAAGCGGATCGCAAGTGGCTGCAGCCGAAACTCCAAAAGTGGCTGATCAACAACCTGCTGCTCAGGTGACTCCTTCAGCCACTCCAAGCCCAGTGCCAGCTCCAACGCCTGCTGCGATTGTTCAGTCATCTGATTCACGAACCAAAGCATCGCCCTTGGCCAAGAAAATGGCTGCCGATCTCGGAATCGATATTCAAGCGGTGGCCGGCTCTGGAGACAATGGACGCATTGTTAAACGCGACATTGAAAATTTCCAACCCGCGCGCAGCACCTCAGCAATCCCCACAGGTGTCGAGTCATTTACCGAAGAAACGGTTTCGCAAATGCGCAAAACCATTGCCAAGCGATTGGCAGAAAGTAAATTCACTGCGCCGCATTTTTACCTCACCCTAGAAATTGATATGGATAACGCCATTGCAGCGCGCTCATCTGTTGCCGATGCCGGGGTTAAAATCTCGTACAACGACATGGTGGTGAAAGCCGTAGCCATAGCGTTGAAAAAACATCCGAAAATAAACTCTAGCTGGTTGGGCGATAGAATTCGCTACAATCACCACGTAAATATCGGTGTAGCCGTTGCGGTGCCCGATGGACTATTGGTGCCTGTGATCAGAAATGCAGACTTAAAGGGCATGTCGGCCATTGGCGCTGAGATTAAAGACCTAGCCCAGCGAGCGAAAGATAAAAAGTTGCAGCCGGCTGATTGGGAAGGCAATACATTTACCATCTCCAATTTAGGGATGTTTGGCATTGAAGAATTTACCGCCATCATCAATCCGCCAGATAGCTGCATCCTCGCAGTTGGCGGGATCAAGGCGGTACCAGTGGTGAAGAATGGTGCGGTGGTTCCAGGTAATATCATGAAGCTTACCCTCAGCTGCGATCACCGTGTGGTGGATGGCGCAACGGGCGCAGCGTTCCTACAGGAAGTGAAGCGCAATCTGGAGAATCCCATTATGATGTTGGTTTAAGAAGAGAAAAATACAGCTAGTAAAAACCGCCCGAAGGCGGTTTTTTTTGTGTCCTGATTTCTGAGCTATCATCATCGCATTGGCGGTGCGTCTTGAATTTATTACCTTTCCGCTCACTTGCTATGACAGCACCCAAGCCCATAGAATTCCTCAAAGGCGTTGGACCCGAAAGGGCCAAGTTGCTGCGCGAGGAACTGGGTATTTTCTCGGCCGACGATTTGGTGAATTGGTACCCTTATCGCTATCTGGATCGGACGAAATACTATAAAATCGCTGAAATAGGTGCTGATGAAGGATATGTTCAATTTGTAGCTGTGCTTCAAGAAGTCAAGGAGTTGGGCGATGCGCGCCGCAAGCGTCTGGCTGTCAAGGCGGTTGATGAAACCGGTGAAATTGACTTGGTTTGGTTTCAAGGTATTAGGTATATAAAACCCAATCTTATTGCCGGAAAGCAATATGTCATCTTTGGCAAACCCAGTTTGTTTCAAAACAAAATCAATTTTGCCCACCCCGAAGTCGAACCTTGGAACCCCCAACGGGAGCTTAAAACGGGTTTGCAGCCTCTTTACAGTTCGACCGAGAAATTAGGTCATCGCGGCCTCAATAGCAGGGGATTGGAACGGGTTATCCGCCCTTTTGTGCTGTCGCCCGACTTTCAGCCAACGGAAACCTTGCCGGAATATATTCGTCACGATGCCAAACTCATTGGTCTTAAAGATGCCTACATAAAAATACACGCTCCTGAAAATCAAAAGGATGTGTTTCATGCTCAACGTCGATTGAAATTTGAAGAGCTGTTTTTTATGCAACTCATGTTTGCGCGTCAGAAGGTAGCCAACAAGAGCAGAAACCGGGGTTTTATTTTCGGCGAAGTAGGGGTTTATTTCAATAGGTTTTATAACGAGGTGCTGGATTTTGAGCTTACGCAGGCTCAAAAGCGGGTGGTGAAAGAGATTCGCGCCGATTGCAAACAAGGCCATCAAATGAATCGTCTGTTGCAAGGAGATGTTGGAAGCGGGAAGACCATTGTGGCCGTGCTGAGTTGTTTATTTGCCATTGACAACGGATATCAGGCCTGTTTGATGGCCCCTACCGAAATATTGGCAACTCAGCATTTTCAGGGTATTCGTGGGTACTTTGCCAAACTAGGTTTGCAGTGTGCTCTGCTGACGGGTTCAACGAAAAAATCAGAGCGAAATGTTCTGCATGAAGGCTTGCGCGAGGGAAGTATTCATCTGCTCATCGGAACGCACGCACTGCTTGAAGATGTGGTGCAGTACAAGAACCTCGGCCTGGCCATCATCGATGAGCAACATCGGTTTGGAGTAGAGCAACGAGCAAGGCTGTGGAAGAAAAACACTCTTCCTCCGCATGTGCTGGTAATGACAGCCACCCCGATTCCCCGAACCTTGGCTATGACACTCTACGGCGATTTGGACGTGTCGGTTCTCGACGAACTGCCGGTGGGTCGTAAACCCATCAAGACTCTGCACAAAACCGATAGCCATCGGCTGGAGGTATTTGGCTTTATGGATCAGCAAATAGGTCTGGGCAGGCAGGTTTACATCGTTTATCCCCTCATTGAAGAAAGCGAAACCATGGATTACAAGGATCTTATGGATGGCTACGAAAGCATAACTAGGCGTTTTCCCTTGCCGCAGTACCGCGTGAGTATTGTTCACGGTAAGATGAAACCCATCGACAAAGAGTATGAAATGCAGCGATTTTTGCGCGGCGAGTGTCAAATCATGGTGGCAACTACCGTTATCGAAGTAGGCGTCAATGTGCCCAATGCCTCGGTCATGATCATTGAAAATGCCGAGCGATTCGGTCTCTCGCAATTGCATCAATTGCGCGGGCGAGTGGGACGAGGTGCCGAGCAGAGTTACTGTATTTTGATGACCGGACATAAATTATCTCATGAGGGCAAACTTCGACTCAAAACCATGTGTGAGACCAATGACGGCTTCAAGATTGCTGAGGTGGATCTCAAGCTCCGAGGTCCTGGAGATATTTTGGGAACCCAACAGAGCGGGGTACTTCAATTGAAGATGGCCGACCTCGCTCAAGATGCCCAAGCTTTGGCGTATGCGCGGGAATTGGCCATTAAAATAGTCACCGATGATCCACAACTTACCGATGAGAAAAACGTTATTTTACGGCAGCATGTCCTTCAATTGCAGCGGAATCATTCCCGATGGGCAAATATCTTGTAGATGAGCAGAGGAGTTCAGTTTTGGTTTTTTTTATGGGCCGTCATTTCGGTAGCCCAGGTTGGAGCACAGGCTAACCACACCAGCTCGCTCAACGAAAAATTTGTGGCCATATGCCAATACGATCAGAAAGAAAAGGTCAGCGGTCAACATGTATTTTCGATTGATGTATTCAGTGTGGCTTACCGTACCAAGGTGCAGCACATGGCCATTCGTCTACCCGATAAATCCAACCCAGATAGCCTCTACCTTTCTCCCAGCGGAAAATTGTTGTACTTGCAACAAGGCAAAGAGCATCGGGTGTACAACGTTCGCACCGGCCAGCTGATTACCAAGTTTCCCGTGCCGGTTAGGATGGCATTTGCCAATCAGGATAATTACTTTGTAGTAAGCGACGGATCAACGGTTACGGCATTTGACGGTTACACGGCCGAAGCGCTGTGTCAATATCAAACCGCCCCTGATAACGCCATTGAGCGTTTGATGATCTCGGCCGACGATGCACATATTTTTGCTCAAACGGGCAGAAAACAAATTTTGGTTTGGAAAAAAGACACCCCCAAACCGCGAAAGAAATATTTTGGTGATCAAGTTGCCCTGAAGCCCGATGGGTCTGGTTTTTCGATCATCCGAACCAGCGGCACCGCCTTGAATGTATTTGTTTACGGGTTGCCGGCATTCAATCGCATCAACAAACTAAGTCTCGACAAAACGCTTCGCGAGGAGGCCCGCCGGGAAACGCTAGAGCGAAGAAAACTGGATCCAAGCCAGAAAAGCGTGATCGTCAGACCGCCTAAGGTGTTGGCTGAAACAGGTCAACTCTCAGATGCGGGCGACTTTCTGGCCTATTTTGTTGCGGGGTCGGATGAGGAGAAACGATTGCAGATCGTTCATCTGGAGAATTCTACCCTGATATTAGACGATGTGGTGGGCACGCTTAAACAAGACGTAGCCATTCAGTGGTACAACGATAGCTTGCTGATCCCCGTGAATGCTCAGCGCCCGGGTATTTTTAATGCTAAAAAACAGCAATTCGACAATCAACTCGAGGTGGTGTTCGACGGGGTAAGGGGGCGCTTGAACGGCGCGAAAATGGCCGCTAACACCATTTTGAGTCCCGATTTTAACTGGGGATTTTTGCCGCAAACGAATCAGTTCCTCCTCAAGAACACGGTTGGTGCGGGAAAAAGCATATCCTTTGAGAACCATCGGGCCCTCGAGTTTTCGTCGAAAGGCAAGTATTTATTTGTACAGCAAAACGACTCGCGGTGTGGTTTTATTGATCTCAAGCAAGATCCCTTACAAATTGTCTATTTCGACACAACCATACGATTGATGACCGAGCAGGTTCTGGAAGATAGCAAGTTGCTCGCAGCCGATTTTCAACGTATCACCGGTTTCAAGCATATACGAGAGGCGCGCGCGCAAGATAGTCTCCAATTGGTCATGAAAACTGTTGAAAGTGGGAATTTAAGTGGCGTTCAGGTGCAAATCATCGACCGAAACGGAGTCTACTATTACGGTGCCAACGAGCCTGAATTTAAACGCATCTGGTGCAACTTGATGGTGAAAGGCAGCGACGGAAAAGTAAGGCAAATTGACGACTTTGAGGTGGAGGAGAACAGCAATCGCGACAGCATAGCCAATGCAGTGAGTGTGGTGCTCGACTTTTCAGGTTCGATGGGTTGGGCCAGAGCCGACGCTGTGCAGGATGGTGCAGAAAAACTCATCAAGCGAAAACTACCCAACGATGAAATGGGGCTAATCAAGTACGATCATCGCGTGGTTGCCGTTAGCAAACCTCAAAAACAGGCTGCAAAATTGTTGAAACGATTGTTTACCAACGATTACTCCCAATTTGCAGGCGGTACGGCGCTTCTGGATGCCATTAACGCTGGGATCTTTCAGGTGAAAGACGCCGAGGATGTAGGGCGAAAAATGGTTATTGTGCTAACCGATGGATTGGAAAACAGTTCGTTGGCAACGCGCAACGAGGTGCTCGCCAACGCCGTGAGCAGCGGGGTAAATTTGTTTACCATTGGATTCGGATCGATGGTAGATGAATCCTACCTGAAATCGCTGGCTTATACCACCTACGGCGGACACTACCAAATTGGACAAACCCCTGATTTTGACTGGGTTTTTACCGATATTTACCTTAAAGCAACCAACTACTACAGCGTAAGGTACAAGACAGAAGATAAGGGAAGCATGGTTTACGTGCTCAAACTTTGTCTCGATGGAGCCATAAGCGATACCCTTGCGGTGGAATACGAAAATGCACCGGCCGATGTGCAATTGTTGCGTGATAACGATGCCTATGTCAAAGCAAATCCCGTTAAGCGTAAGGGTTCCAAAGATATCAGCCTCAGCGAGTTTGATTTTCCGGAATTGAGCTCTTTCGAGCGGGTGGTTTCTAAATCGAAATCAAAACCTTCGCCCTTTTTGATTGACGAAGACAGGGCTACCCGGTTGGAAGAGGAGTTTGAGACCATTGAACTGCCGCGGTTTAATTTTTACTACGACAAAACCGAGACGGTGCAGCAAACCGAGCGCAGGATTGGTGAACTAGCTGCATTTTTAAAAAGAAATCCGGATGTGTCCTTGCAAATAATTGGTCATACCGACAATAGCGGTTCTTTAGATTACAATCAGCGCCTCTCTGAAGACCGCGCGAATTTGGTCAAGGATCTCATTGTGCGCAAAGGAGTCGATTCCAAACGCATCAAAAGTGAAGGGTATGGCGAAACCTCACCCATTGCCGAAAACGACACCGAAGAGGGAAGAGCTAAAAACCGTCGGGTTGAGTTTAGACTCATCGTGCCCGAGGGAAGTTCCAAACAGTTCAGGATTAAATCGAGGTAGCAGAGCTGCCGCTTGGCTTAAATTCAACCGTCGGTTGATTGGCGTGTTGGTTGATGAAGGCCAAAGACTCTATCAAGGTTATCTCGTCGGTATTAAAATTCACAATGCTGGTGCCGGGCTCAGAGATGAGGGTGAAATTGATCAGCCCGCCGTCGTTTTTTTTATCCTGCTCCATGAGTCGGATCAGTGCATCGAAGTTTCGCTCGGGAATTCGATAGATGGGGAAAACGGCTTTGATATAGTCGGTGGCAATCAGCAATTCGGCTTCTGACAAACCGCAGGTTCTTGAACTGATGTAAAGTTCGGCGATGAGGCCCATGGCTACAGCTTCTCCGTGAAGCAAGGGGGTGACTGCATGTTCGAGAAAAAAACTCTCGATGGCGTGACCAACGGTATGACCGAAATTGAGAATTTTCCGACGGCCCTCTTCCAAGGGGTCGCTCTCTACTACTTGTTTTTTGATTTCAATGCTGGGTTCTATGTAGTGGCCAATGAGGTCGGGATCGGGCTGACCGTTGAGCAAAAAGGCGTGCCAAAGTTCTTTGTCGGCTATGAGCGCGTGTTTCACACATTCGGCAAAACCCGCCGTGAACTCTCGTTTGCTCAGGGTTTGGCAGAACCCGTCGTGTACAAAGGTCGCCTTGGGAGGATTGAACAAGCCGATTTGATTTTTTAACCCTTCGAAATCAACGCCCGTTTTGCTGCCATGGGCCGCGTCAACCATGGCAAGAAGGGTCGTTGGCACATTGACATAGGCTATGCCCCGCTTGAAGCAAGCTGCGACAAAACCGCCTAAATCGCAGATTACACCCCCGCCAACATTGATCATAAGTGCTTTTCGATCGGTGTTTAATTCGGTCAATGCCGACCAAATATGGATGGCAATGTCAATCGTTTTCTGCTCCTCGCCCGCAGGTATCTCTATTAACTCAATCCGTTGAGGTATGTCCAGGGCGCGCAGAATGAGCGGTGCGCAATGCTCGTGGGTGTTTTCATCAACCAATAAATAAATGATACTGGGGTCGTATTCAGCTATCCATTTGGAGAGCTGTCCGAAGGTGTGGTCTTCAAAGTAAACGGGAGCAAACCAAGATGACATGTGCTGAAATTTTACACGAAATTAGAAGAATTTGATGGTAATTCACCACATTTGAAGCGGTTTATTCTAAACTCGAGGCGGGTACGCTGTCTTTTGTGCAGACGAATCGGATGCTCGAATGCATCGTCTTTAATATACAAAAAAAATGGGAGACTACAAAATAGGGTTTATTGGTGCAGGCAACATTGGATTATCGTTGATCAAAGGGTTGATTAAGGCTGAGTTTTGCCGTCCTGAGCAAATTGTTGTTTCGCGCCGAGACGAACGCAAAGCAGAGGAGTTGCGCGTCATGGGACTTGAGGTTTCGTGCAACAGTTCGGATGCCCTGAAAGCTCAAACGGTAGTGTTAGCCGTACTTCCACAGCAGCTGGATACCTTAATTTTGCAGATAAAGGCCAATATCAGGCCCGGACAACTGTTTGTCTCCGTTATTTCCGGGGTGAGTTGTGCCATGTTGCGCGATAAGTTGGGAAGTGAAGTAGATATTGTACGCGCCATGCCAAATACAGCAATTGCCATTGGTGAATCAATGACCACCTTGGCAGCCGACCGTGTTTCTGAAGAGCGAATGAAGTGGACTGAAGACATGTTCAAATCTGTGGGATCTACCCTTGTAATTGCCGAAGAGTTGATGACCAGCGCAACGGCGCTATGTGCCTGTGGAATTGCTTTCTTTCTTCGATCTATTCGGGCAGCCTCGCAAGGAGGTGTTGAAATTGGTTTTCACGCTGAGGAGGCGATCTACCTGGCTGCACAAACCGCGAAAGGTGCTGCGGCCTTGTTGCTCGCCAATGGCAGTCATCCGGAGCACGAAATCGACAAGGTCACCTCACCCAAAGGATGCACCATTGCCGGGCTCAATGAAATGGAACACCGTGGATTTAGCTCTTCGATGATCAAAGGAATTAGGTTGTCGGCCGACAAAGCCGGTGGCTTGTATGAGTAAGTAATGGAAATGAACCTTTGCGTTTATTGGATTGTTACCTTTGGCGACCAAACGGGTAAGGATGTTGTCATTTGAGAATACCGAAGTAGCCTTTGCAGCTAAATCTAACAGCGAACTAAACAAAGCGTATTGGCTTTTTAAACTGATTGGAAATCCCGCACTTGTGAAAGTGGGAAAACAAGCCACCTCTATTGCACTGCGCTTAAATTTGCCCTTGAACTGGATCATCAAGCCAACCATTTTCCAGCAGTTTTGCGGTGGAGAAACCATTGATGAGTGCAGCAAAACCATTGCGCGTTTGGGTCACTCAAAGATTGGAACCATATTAGATTATTCGGTAGAGGGAAAAGAGGACGAGGCTTCGTTTGATGCTACTTGTGCTGAAATCATGGCCACCCTGGAAAGGGCAGCGAAAGAGCCTCAGCATATTCCATTTAGCGTCTTTAAATTGTCGGGTCTGGGAACCCTCTCGCTTTTGGAGTCGATCAACTCGGGCTTGAATGAGCTTAGCGATGCAGGTAGGCTTCAATACCTCGATTTTCACGCTCGGGTAGAGCGAATTTGCAAGCGCGCATTTGAATTGGGTGTCCCTGTTTTCATCGACGCCGAGGAAAGTTGGATTCAAGACGGGATAGATCGGATCGCGGCTGAGATGATGAATAAATACAACCGATCAAAAGCCATTATTTACAATACCATTCAATTGTATCGCCACGATCGACTGGCTTTTCTCAAGGAATCGTTCGCTCAGGCACAAGGGGAGGGTTACTACTTGGGTGTGAAATTGGTTCGCGGGGCTTACATGGAGAAGGAGAGGGATCGTGCTGAGCGCATGGGTTACCTATCACCGATTCAACCGAATAAAGAGGCTTCGGATAGAGATTTTGATGCCGCATTGGCGTTTTGCGTTGAAAATCGCGATCGAATTGCCATCTGTGCCGGAACACACAACGAAAAAAGCTCGCGGTTGCTGGCTTCGTTGATGGAAAAACACGGTGTGGCCCCTGGCGACCCACATTTTTACTTTGCACAGCTTTTGGGAATGAGCGACCACATCAGTTACAACCTGGCGCACAACGGTTTTTTAGTGGCCAAGTATGTGCCCTACGGTCCGGTGAAAGAGGTATTGCCGTATTTGATTCGCCGCGCAGAGGAAAATACCTCGGTAAAAGGTCAGACCGGTCGCGAGTTGAGCCTCATCATCAGCGAGAAAAACAGAAGGCGTCGAAATTAAGGACAGTTGCACCCGTTTTTCCCCGTCCAATCGATTTTGGACAATACGGCCGAAGAATCGCTAACCACAACGGATAGCTGAATTTTCTGCGATTTCAGATCTTGAATCAGCAAATACGTGCGTGGATTGCCTTTTGTTTGGCTCTGTGAAAACTCTACGCTGGTTTGAGTGGATAAATGGGATCGAAGCACTTCGAAGGGCAGGTTGAGGCACTTCAATTGGCAACTGGCCAATGGTGAGGGTTGGATTTTTTTATCGGTTATTTCTTGGATAACCCTGTTTTCTGGTAGCCAGGCCGTAAATAAATGGACCTTATCGCGAAATAAAACAGCAACCATGAGAGATCCAATCAACACACCTACTAAATAAAGTCGGAATCGCTTTAAGATTTTCATTACAGTGCAGGCAAAATAAAGTCAAGGTTTTTATAGGGAATACCAAAGGCTTCGCCTAGAATTTCATTGGTCAGCGATCCGTTGTAAATGTAAACGCCATGTCTAAATCCTTCCTCGTGTTTGATGATATTGGTAATTCCGCCTTCGTCGCCAATTTTGGTGACAATAGGGGTAAAAATGTTGCTCAGGGCAAATGAGGCCGTGCGGGCCACACGCGATGCAATGTTGGGG
>DASUEB010000027.1:0-9089 GCA_036275295.1 Luteibaculaceae bacterium
TAAAAGATGTCAAGTGGTAGTGCAATTACAGCTTCTAGCAAATCATTCTCAATAATATATTGTCTGACGCCACTTTCGCTTGAACCTGCATCTCCAGTAAAAAGAGCCGAACCATTGTGGACAGATGCAATTCTACTACCACCGTCTTTCGGGTCTTTCATTTTAGACAACATATGTAAGAGGAACATCAATTGCCCATCATTACTGCGTGAGGTTAGACAACATTCTTCAAATTCATTTTTATGGTTCCTAATTTTTAGATTGAATCTTTTATCCTTTATTTCAACTTTTTTTCCTGTACCAACATTAAGGTTTTCTATGTCTTGTTTCCAAGTTGTTCCATAAGGCGGATTGGTGAGCATAAAGTTGAATTTCAAATCGGGGTCAAAACCGTATTCGCTCAATGTAGAACCAAACTTGATTTTGTCGGGGTCTTCGCCTTTAAGCAACATATCCGATTTACAGGTGGCGTACATTTCGCCTGTGTTTTCCTGTCCGTATAGGTGAAAAGTGGCAGTTGATTTGATTTCTCCTTCGGGGTCGGTGGCAAAAAGTTTGGATTGAGTCAACATTGCACCCGAACCTGCACAAGGGTCATACACTAAGAATGTACCTTTTTGGATTTTGTCTTTTACTGGCAAATACACCAAATGCGTCATCAATTCAATGATTTCTCTTGGTGTAAAATGTCGTCCAGCGGCTGCATTTGTTTTCTCGTTAAACCTGCGTATCAAGTCCTCAAACATATAGCCCATTGCCATAGGCGAAATTTTGTCGGGGCTAAGCTCAACTTTGGGGTTACAGAATTTTTCAATCAATGAAAAAGTGATACCTGTTTCTTCGAAGCGTTCTAATTGGTTACGGAACTTGAATTTTGAAATGATGTCCTGAACGTTTTCGGAAAATCCGTTCAGGTAGTCTAGAAAGTTGGCATCAATGTTTTTCGGGTCAGCCAGCAACTTTTTCATTGTGTATTGCGAAGTGTTGTAAAAAGCCAATCCCGAACCGTGTTGCTCACTAGTCAATAAACCTGAAAGGTTGTCCAGTTTGCCTTTAAAGTCATTGTATGTTTTTAAAACCTTATCTTTTGTCGGCTCTAAAGCCAAGTCCAATCTTCTCAATACGGTCATTGGTAGTATCACGTCCTGATACTGATTTTCTAAGTATTTATTAATCAATACATCATCTGCCACTGTCCAGATGAAGTTGATAATGGGTTGAAGATTCTGTGTATTTAAACTCATATTTTCTTTTAGTCTGTTCGTTATTTTATAATCGTCCAATTTACAGTTTTTAAATCTGTTATGGTCGTTTGTGCGTTGGCAAGAAACGGCTCTTTTGGCTTTGCTGAAGGGTCGGCTTGCGGGTGGGGCAAAGCCAAATGTGCCGTTTGCGGGTCGGCATAGAATTTCAAAATTTTTTGTGCGGTGGAAAAAAAAATAAAACACGAAGGGTAGGGCAAAGAGTGTCGGCTTACTCGCTGTCCGTTTGTTGTATCGTTTGTATGTCCCTGTTCACCTGTCAAAATGGTTTATTTTTTCTGTTTTTCTGTCCGTTATTTTCTGTCTGGTCGCTGTCTTTTACGCTTGCACACAACAAGTATGTAACCGCTATTATTTAGCGCAAATCAATCTTCAACCTCTACCCCCTACCTGAAGTAAATATAAAAAATTCCCCACACCCCTCAGGCCCTCCCATACACCTTCATCAAACCTACCCCTCAGCCTGTAAACCTTTGTTTACGGCATGACGAGAAAGCAACCCCATGGGTACACACAAAAAAAGAATATCAGCTAAAATGTATACGTCTTTGGTCTGCGCCTTTCCGCCCCTTACCCCTCAAACCGCTTCAAACGAAGCTGTTCGCCGTCGAATTCGGCATAGGTGAAATGAGAGATCCAGTCGCCCAGGTTGATGTAGGTGGCGTCTGGGTTGATGGCGATCTCGAGCGGGAGGTGGCGGTGGCCAAAGACAAAGAAGTCGGCGGGTTCTTCGCTGTATTTGCGTTTGGCGTATTGCACCAGCCATTCCTGGTCTTCGCCCAAGAAAACGGCGTCTTTGTGCCGCGTTTTGGCGCTGGAGCGCCGCGAGAAAAAATGCGCCAATCCCACGCCCAAGTCGGGGTGCAGCCAACGGAAACACCACTGGAAAAAGGGGTTGGTAAATACCTTTTTCATGCGTTTGTAGCCCTTGTCGTTGGGGCCCTTGCCGTCGCCGTGGTGGATGAAAAAACGCTTGCTGCCGCAGTTGATCCGAAGGTTGTCGCGGTGGATGTGCAGGCCCAGTTCTTCCTCAAAGTAGTTTTTGACCCACAGGTCGTGGTTGCCTACAAAAAAATGCATGCGTATGCCGCTGTCGCTCAGCTCGGCAATCTTGCCTTGCAGCCGCACAAATCCCTTGGGAATGACGTGTTGGTATTCAAACCAAAAGTCGAACAGGTCGCCCAGCAGGTAGATTTCTTCGGCGTCGTGTTTGATGCTGTCGAGCCAGCGAACCACGCGCAGTTCGCGCTCGCGGCTCTGACGGGCGTTGGGAATACCCAGGTGGTAGTCGGAGTTGAAGTATATTTTTTTACCCGCCGTCATTGGCCAAAGAGCTCTTCCAATTTGGCGTCGAGCGCAGGACCGCGCAGGTTTTTGGCAATGATTTTCCCCTCGGTATCCAACAAGAAGGTGGCGGGTATGGAGTTGATGTTGTAGGTGCGCGCGGCGGCCGAGTTCCAAAACTGCAGGTCGCTCACGTGGGTCCACGTCAGCCCGTCTTCGCGGATGGCGTTTTTCCAGGCCGTCTCGCTTTTGTCGAGCGATACGGAGTAGATCTCAAATCCCTTTGATTTGTATTTCTGGTAGGCTTTTACCAGGTTGGGACTCTCGGCGCGACAGGGTCCGCACCAGCTGGCCCAGAAGTCGAGCAGCACCACCTTGCCCCGCAGGCTGCTCAAGGCCACATTGCCGCCGTTTACCGAGGGCAATACAATCTCGGGAGCTACAATGCCATCGGCGGTCTGTTGTTCGGCTTGCTGGCGGTTGCTCAGCTCGAGTTTCACCAGGTTTATCTGTTTGTCGAGCGATTGCCAATAGGCGCTGTTGGCCATCCTCGCAGCCAAGGCATTGCGCACTTTTTCAAAATAGGCCAAGTCGTCGATCGGATTGAGCTGATTGAGTGCGGCCAATGCGGCGGGCGACTGGAAGTTTTTGTCGATAAAACCGTGGAAGGTGGCCATGGCCTTGGTGTTGAGTTCGCCCATCTGCTGGTTGAGCGCTTCCTGGTTGGCTTGCTGATTGGCAAAGATCGATGCGCGTTCGGCGAGCAGCGATTTCACGGCGGCGGCCAGTTCCTGTAGTTTCTTGGAGTCTTCGCTGCCCTCGAGTTGGGTGGGATTGGTCAGGTCGCCGCCCTGGGCGGTGATCTTGAGCTGACCCACGCTGTCGCCAATGAATACCAGCGAATTTTCGTTGCTCAAAGCCAGGCGGTAGTAGTCGGTCCCCTTGAATTGGGCGCGGATTTCAAACCGCCCGTCGCTGCCAATGGTGGCCGAGTCGATTTTTACCGGACTGTTGCCTTCGAAGCGCTCGAGGTAGATGGTTTTGCCGGCGTTTCCGGGCAATTCACCCGAGATGTCGAATTGGTTTTCGGCGGTGCAGGCCGTTGCGGCGAGCAGCCAAACGGCGATATAGGGTTGAAGGAACTTGGTCATGTGAGGGGTGCGCTTAATTTTCCAATAATTGTTGCAGTATTTCGCTCGCTACCTTGGGATTTGCCTTGCCCTTGGCCTTTTTCATGAAATCGCCCATAAAAAGTCCGAGCAGGTTTTTATTGCCGGCGCGATAGGCCGCCGCCTTGTCGGGATAGGCATCGATAACCGATTGAGCGATGTTTTTGATCTCGTCTTCGGAGCTGTCTTGAATCAGGTTGAGGCGTTCGGCAATCTGCATGGGCTCGTCGGTGTTTTGCAGCATCTCGGGGAAGATGCGCCCGGTAGCCGTGGTGTGGCTTACCTTGCCCTGATCGATCAGGTTGATGAGTGCGGCGATGCGCTGGGGGGTGATGGGAAATTGCCCAATCTCAATGGCTTCGCTGTTGAGCACGGCTTTGATTTCAACCATGATCCAGTTGGCAGCCGCTTTGTAGTTGCGGGTGTGTTTGATGAGCTCTTCAAAATACAGCGCAATGCCTTTGTCTTCGGTCAGTATCCCTGCGTCGTAGTCCGACAGCTCGAGCTCGGTGGTGTATTTGCGGTGCAGGGCTTGTGGAAGAGGTGGGAGCGACTGGCGAATGTTACTGATGTGCTCCTGACTCAGGCTCAGGGGCTGGATGTCGGGTTCGGGGAAGTAGCGGTAGTCGTGCGCCAATTCCTTGCTGCGCATGGCAGAGGTGGTGCCGTTGACGGCGTCGAAATTGCGCGTTTCCATCTGGATGGTGCCGCCGGCTTCGATGATGTCGATCTGGCGTTTGGCTTCAAACTCAATGGCGCGCTGCACATTGCGGATGGAGTTCATGTTTTTTACCTCGCAGCGCTGACCAAAGGCCGTGCTGCCCTTGAGGCGCACCGATATGTTGGCATCGCAACGCATGGAACCCTCTTCCATGTTGCCGTCGCATATTTCGAGGTAGCGCACCAATTTGCGCACTTCGGTGAGGTATTGATAGGCCTCTTCGCCCGATCGCATCTCGGGCTCCGATACGAGCTCCAGCAGCGGAACCCCGGCGCGATTGAGGTCAATCAGCGTGTCGAAAGGATCCATGTCGTGAATGCTTTTGCCGGCGTCTTCTTCCATGTGGATGCGCGTAATGCCCACCGACTTGCTCGATCCGTCCTTGAGTTTGATATCGATCACACCGCCCGTGCAGATGGGGGTTTTGTCTTGTGTAATCTGATACCCCTTGGGCAAATCGGCGTAGAAGTAGTTTTTGCGGGCAAAATAAACCTGCGGATGAATCGAGCTGCCAATGGCACTGCCGAGCTTGATGGCAAAGTCGATTTGTTTTTTGTTGGGTTTAGGCAGGGTCCCGGGATGTCCCAGCGAGATGGGGCTGGTTTGGGTGTTGGGCAATCCGCCGTACTCGTAATGGTCGGCACAATAGGCTTTCGACAGGGTGCTCAACTGAATGTGAACCTCAAGACCTATTACGGTTTCGTATTTATCGTAAACGCTCATTTTTTTGTTTTCCGTTCCAATTTTCGGACTATGTCAGCCAAGCATTCGCCGGGTTGGTTTAACTGCATCTCTATGGGTATTACCCAGATGTTTAGCGAGGGTTGATGGGCATCAACCAAGGGCTTCAATTTGGTCCAATCCTTTTCGGTGATGCAAAGGGCTGCTTTCCGATGGGCAAAGTTATCAAAACTATCAGTTGCGGCCATCAGGTCTTGGAGGGTGAAATCTCGGTGATCGGGCAGGGCCGTGAAGCGCACCACCATGCCCAGGGCACGGAGGTGTTGCTCGAAGTAGGAGGGTTTGGCAATGCCACACAGTCCGAAAATGCCCTCCACCTCGCTCCAGTTGGTGGCCTCGCCAAACACGGGTTTGGGCGGCAAATAGCCAATGGTGGAGATGAAGATGGGTTTGTCGAAGGGCTGGGGCAGGGCGGCACCCAGCTGAGGGGCCTTGGTGAGCCAGATCATGTCGGCTCGCCGCGCCGATGCGTGTATGTCGCGAAGTCCGCCCACGGGCAGGAGGAAGTCCTCCCAAAAAGGCAGTTCGTAGGGGGTGAGCAGCAGGTAGTAGTCGGCGCGCAGGGCGCGGTGCTGAAAGGCGTCGTCGAGGAGAATGAGTTCTAAGTCAGGCTGAGCCTTTTTCATGGCGCGGATGCCCCGCAATCGATTGCCATCGACGGCAAATCGGGCCATGGTATGGCATTTTTGAAACATCTGAAGGGGCTCGTCGCCCACCTGATCGGCGGTACTCTGGTTGTCGATCCACCTAAAACCCGCTGTTTTTCGGCCGTATCCGCGGCTCAGCACACCCAAGCGGTATTGGTGGTGCAGTTGTTGAATCAACCACTCCGTTGCCGGTGTTTTGCCCGTTCCACCTAAGTTGAGATTGCCCACCACCAAGGTAAGCACATCATCGGGTTGGGTGGCCTTAAGCCAGCCCTTGTCGTATAGGCGGTTGCGCATCCACAATACCCCATACCAAAGCGCACTAACGGGCAGGGCCAACCATCGCAAATACGTTCTGATCATGTGCATAGATACTAATAATCCCAGATTTGGGGGCGTTAAATCATCAACGAGACCACACAGGTACCAAAACCCCGCAGTGGTCTATCCATCGGACTGGGTTATACAGGCAGTTCTTTAAAAATCCATGCGCCCCGCCCAGCTGGGATAGGGGGCCAATGGCCTCGCCGCAGCGTATTTGGTACAATCTGTAGCTGGGTGCGCGGCGGGGCGGCTTATGTCGCTATCTTTGATCGACATTTACAGCCATGAATATTCGTCAGGTTACCGCCTTATTAGAACAATGGGCTCCGAGGGCCTATCAAGAATCGTACGACAATGCCGGATTGATATGCGGCGATCCCAATCGGCCATGCACCGGTGTTATGGTGTGCCTCGACAGTCTGGAATCGGTGCTCGACGAGGCCCTAGCCACCGGATGCAACCTGGTAGTGGCCCATCATCCCATTGTTTTTTCGGGGCTTAAAAAAATCACGGGTGCCACCTATATAGAGAGGGTGGTGATCAAAGCCATTAAAAACGATGTGGCGATTTACGCCATTCACACCAACCTCGACAACGTGTATGGCGGGGTGAACTTCAAAATGGCCGAGGTATTGGGTTTGTCGCAATGCAGGGTACTCAAACCCAAGACCGAACAGCTTTGCAAGCTGGTGGTATACGGTTTGGAAGCCGATGTGCAGAAGATCAAGGCCGGGCTTTTCAACGCCGGAGCGGGACACATAGGCAACTACGACCAGTGCAGTTTTACGCATGCGGGTACGGGCACGTTCCGACCCAATGATCAGGCCCAACCTTTTCTGGGCCAAAGCGGGGCTCAGGAGCAGGTTGATGAACACCGCTGCGAGGTGCTTGCTCCGCGTTATTTGGTACATCACCTAGTGGAGGTAGCCAAAAGCCTGAGTAGCTACGAAGAGTTGGCTTACGATGTGCTCCCCTTGCTCAATGCCCATCCGTATATGGGTTCGGGATTGCTGGGGGTATTGCCCGAAGCGATGGATTTTGCCGACTTTTTACAGCGCGTAAAAGAGCGTTTTGGCGCGGGTGTGCTCAGGTACACCACCCCCGTTGGAAAAACCGTGAAAACCATTGCGCTGTGCGGGGGATCGGGCAGTTTTTGCCTGCCGTATGCCATCGAACAAAAAGCCGATGTATTGCTAACGGCCGACTTCAAATACCACCAATTCTTTGACGCCGATGGCAAGCTGGCCATTGTAGATATAGGCCATTACGAAAGTGAGCAGTTTACCATCCAACTTATCGCTGATTTTTTAAAGGAAAAAATTACTACTTTTGCGGTTCGCTTAACCAGCGTTAATACGAACCCGGTAAACTACTTTTAAGTCCAATGGCTAGTACAGCTACAAAGATCGAAAACACGATAGAAGCCAAGTTGAGAGCACTTTACGACTTGCAGAAAATCGATTCTCAAATTGATCGCATCAAACAAGTAAGAGGTGAATTGCCCTTAGAGGTGCAAGACCTAGAAGACGAGCTCGAAGGACTTCACACCCGTTTGGTTAAACTCAACGAGGAAGTAAAAGAGCTGGAAAAGAGTATTTCCGACAAGAAAAACGGTAAGGAAGAGGCCAAAAACCTCATCAAAAAATACGAGGAGCAGCAAGCCAACGTGCGCAACAACCGCGAGTACGATGCGCTGACCAAGGAGATTGAATTCCAAAACCTGGAGATCCAGTTGTGCGAGAAACGCATCAAAGAAGCGCAAACCGGTATCAAAGCCAAGCAAGACTTGATCAAGGCCACGGAAGAGAAATACGCCGATCGCAAAAACGACCTCGAAATCAAGAAAAAAGAACTTGAGGAGATCATCGCCGAGACCAAGAAGGAAGAAGACGAATTGCAAACCCGCGCCGACAAAGATCGCTCGCACATTGACGACCGTCTGCTCACCGCCTACCAGCGCATCAGAACCAACGCCCGCAACGGATTGGCTGTGGTGAATGTAGAGCGCGATTCGTGCGGAGGTTGTTTCTCAAAAATCCCACCTCAGCGCCAAATGGACATCAAATCGCACAAAAAAGTGATCGTTTGCGAAAACTGCGGTCGCATCTTGGTTGATTTTGAAGTGCTCAACATCCTTCCCGAGCGTCCCAAGGTCAGAGCCTCCGCCCGCGTTGCCGACGCCGATATGGAAGATTAATCCAAATATCGATACCCCACATTACAAGCCGTGACTACAGTCCGGCTTTTTTTTTTGCCTACCGGTCTGTACTCAAACGCTGGGGGACTAACACCTGCCCTTGGGTGCCGGCTGTGCCTCGTTTGGTGCAGGGCCATCTGCCTTTTCCTCTTTTTCAACGATTTTTTAGGATTATATAACCCGATTTGCTCATCTTTGACTAACCCTATATCAACAATCAACACAACTGCCCATGTCAAGAAAATTACTCGTTTTCGCCGCTTTATTAGCCAGTCAGCTGGTTTTGGCTCAGGAAGTTCCCGTAGCCGATATGATTACCGAGCGCAAGCCCAAGAATTACATCAAAACCAACCTGTTTGGCTTGCCATTTCGCAACTTCTCGCTTTCATACGAACGCGCTCAATTTAAGTTTTTGTCGTTTGGACTCGATTTCCGCCTGATGCCATCGGGTGGGGTTCCCGCTACCACGTTTATTCAAGATCAGTTTGGCGAAGACAACTCGGGCATTCTCGACGGCCTTGCTGCCGTTGAACTAAACGGTCGCGCCATCACCCCATTTGTGAGGTTATACCCCACTAAAAAGGGCTATGGACGCGGATTTTACTTCCAGGTTCAGTACCGCAACGTAAATTACAGCGCCGACAACCTGCAGTTTAAATATACCAACAACGCCAACGAAGAGCAGTCGATTGCGCTAAGTGGCGATTTTAGCAGCAATACCGTTGGTTTGGGAATAGGCAAGCA
>DASUEB010000028.1:0-10095 GCA_036275295.1 Luteibaculaceae bacterium
ATGAGCGATTTTTTGTATTGCGAGGGAGTGGCAGTGTAGGGGTCGATGAATTGCTGCGGATTGCGATCGACCAACGGAAACCAAGAGCTTTGCACCTGAATCATCATGCGGTGACCCGGTAAAAAGGTGTGCATGACATCGGGAAGAGATAGCTCTATGAGGGTAGGCTGCCCGGGTACCAAGGCCTCGGGGTTGGAAAGGCTGTTTCGATAACGCGCTCGGATTACCTCAGCGCGAACCAACATCTGATACTGACTTGCGATGATTTTACGGCCTTCTATTTCGTAATTCGCTGCGGTATCCGGAAAAACATCGATGATCTTTACCACAAAATCGACGTCGGTGCCTGTGGTGGATATGTATAGTTTGGCTTTCACCTCTCCTGCCACCGAGAACGCTTCTTTAATCTCGGGGCTGGTGAAACTGAGTACATCGGGGCGGTTGCTTACAAAACGCTGATCGGCAATCATATATTCCCGCGATCGATTGGTGATGATACCGTCTTGGAAAGGCACGGGTTTGTTGGGGTCACTGAGGTACTCGGTAAATTGAAGGGGCGACGACACAGCTTGCGGTGCCAAGGCCTCGTTGGGTTGAAAATACCAGGTATTGACCTGGGTATTACCGCTGGGCCAACGGTCGAACTGCCTCCATCGGCGCGCTCCGGTGTCGTAAACCGTGGCTTCGGCAGCGTTGGCTTTGGCTCCGTTGTTTAGGTGTTCTTCGAAGAAAGGGAATTCAATTTCTTTCCGGTAGTATTCGGCCGTAGGCGAATCAAACGGAATATCGCCGAAGAAAGAACCGTCGGATCGCGCCCAGCCGCCGTGAAACCAGGGGCCCATGACAACGCGATTGGTGATACCCGGATTTTTCTCTTCAAAGCTGCGGTAAGTCGCCCAAGCCCCCCAACAATCTTCTGCGTCGAAAAGTCCTCCAGTGGTCAATAACGCTGGATATTTTACTACCATGTGCTGTCGAATGTCGCGCGCCTGCCAGAATTCGTCGTAGTTTGGGTGTTTCACCAGGTCGTGCAAAAAGGGAATGCTGTCTTTCAGATAGCGGCGGTGCATCTGCGCTATAGAACCGCCTTGCAAAAAGAAATGGTAGGCATCGGGGTAGGGAAGTTGAAATCCCTGAGCCGGCAAGGGAGTGGGTTTAGGTCGGGGTTTGCCAAAACCGCTGTAGAAAACAAAGGCGTCGTAAAGAAAAAATGCACCGTTGTGATGAAAATCATCACCTATAAACCAATTGGTTACCGGTGCTTGAGGCGATACGGCCAATACCGCAGGGTGACCCGATAACGCCGCCATCGACGCGTAAAATCCGGGGTAACTGATGCCCCATACTCCTACTTTGCCGTTATTGTTTTTCACATTTTTGATCAGCCAGTCGACCGTGTCGTAGGTATCGGACGCCTCATCAAATTGTTTGCCCTTTTTGTTCGGAATGAAAGGCCGAACATCAACAAAATCGCCTTGCGAGAGATATTTGCCTCGTACATCTTGGTAAACAATGATGTAGTTGGCTTTCACAAACCACTCTGAAGGCCCTAGGTTTTTTCTAAATTCTGCACCATATGGCCCAGCGCTGTAGGGCGTGCGACACAACATAACAGGGTGTTTGACAGAGGTCTCCAGCGGACTGTATATCACCGTGTGCAGCGTAAGGCCGTCGCGCATGCGGATATCTACCTCGCTTTTGGTGTAGTGTTCCTTGATCCACTGATCGCTTACTTGTGCTTTACATAAGAGGGTCATTCCAGTCCACATCAGCAGGCAGGCAATGGTCTTTGTTGTGTTCATCATACTTTATTCAATTTCCAATTTCCTTTTTTAAAATACCACCAATACAAGAAGGCCATGATTCCTTCAGCCACCGGAATGGCGATGAATACCCCCAGCGGACCCAGTTTAAGCACACGGCTCAGTACAAAGGCAAAGGGAATCTGAAAGAGCCAAAAGCCAAAAAGACTAATATAGGTGGGTGTTTTGGTGTCGCCGGCGCCGTTAAAGGCCTGCATGTAAACCATGCCCAAACCGTACAACACATATCCCGAACATATGATGTACAAGGCCTGCGTGGCGTAATGCATCTCTGTTGGGTGCTGAATGCCAATGAACGCCTGCAATAGCGGCTTGGCCAGCACAAAAAACAATAAGGTCACCACCGCCATGAAGTAGGTGTTGTATTTGACGATGACCGAGACCGAGTCCTGTGCGCGTTGCGATTCTCGGGCCCCTAAGTTTTGACCAACTAGGGTTGCCGCGGCATTGCTGATACCCCATGCGGGAAGCAAGAAAAATAAAAACAAGCGAATGGCGGTTTGGTAACCCGCACTGGCCTCAGATCCGTGCTGTGCTACCAAAGCGGCAAGCACAATCCAGCTGGCCGATTGGACCAAAAACTGCAAGGTGGCCGGGGTACCAATGTTCAGCAGGCTTTTAAAGGTTTGGTAGGCGTAGTTACCGCTGTGAGGATATTGTTTAAACCACGCCCGCTTGGCGAAATACAAGTGATAAACTTGATACAAAACCCCACTTCCTCGCCCAATAACGGTTGCCCATGCTGCACCGGCAATGCCCAGCTCAGGGAAAGGTCCTAAACCTTTGATTAAAACCGGACACAGCACAATGTTGATGCCGTTTGCAAGCCACAGGCTGTGCATCGCGATGGTCGCATTCCCGGCGCCCCGAAAGATGCCGTTGATCAAAAATATAAAAACCACCACCCCGCAGGAGCCGAGCATGATGCGGGTATAACTCAAGCCTTCTTGGATGGACTGTGGTTCGGTACCCATCATCTGGAGCAACCACTCGCTACCCAAGTATCCCAGAAATCCCAGTGCCATAGAAACTACCAGCGCAAGAACGAGGCTATGCGCGGCTGATGACCTAGCCCCAGGGGCATCTTGTTCACCCATCCTCCTGGAAACCACCGCTGTTGCAGCAGCGCTGAGGCCAACCGCGACGGAATAGATTAGCGCCATAACGGCCTCCGTAAGTCCGACTACACTTACCGCATTGGGCCCCAATTCGTTCACAAAATAGATGTCGACCACGGCAAAGACACTCTCCAAACTCATCTCCAACATCATGGGGACGGCTAATAATACCACAGCCCTTCGGATACTACCTGAGGTGTATACCTGCTCTTTACCCGATAAACTTTCTTTGATGAGCCGATACCAAGTGATAAACTGGCGCTGAAAAGTGTTGGGACCGGTGATGAGCATGGCCCTAAAATATACTAAATTTCGATGCCTCGCGCAACGATTTTTGCCTTGCTCTCGTATCTCCTTGGGTAGACAGCAAATGACCGTTTTTTTGATGCTGAAGAACAAAATGAAATAAACCATGATCAGAATAGGAATCCTCAGTTTAGTGATCTGCCTCACCCCCTTGGTGGCGTGTAATCAAAGTCAGTCGTCACCACCCATCAGCGCCCAATCCAACGAGGCGGCTCAAGCGGCTCAAGATCATCATCCGTATTACTCGCGCACCGATACTACCAAGGTTAAGCTGAGCAATGCGGAATGGAAAAAGATTTTGCCCGAAGGAGTTTACCGCATTGCCCGCGAGGCGGGAACCGAAATGGCGTTTACAGGTGAATATTGGAATTTTGAAGGCAAAGGCAACTATTACTGCGCTGTATGCGGCAATCATTTGTTTGTGTCGGATGCCAAATTTGCCAGCGAATGCGGATGGCCCAGTTTCTTTGAACCCATTCGCCGCAATTCAGTTACCTACAAACGCGACCTCACCTACGGAATGGATCGTATCGAGGTTAATTGCGGTCGTTGCGAATCGCATCTGGGACATGTTTTCGACGACGGTCCACCGCCCACCTACAAACGATTCTGCATGAATTCTGCGGTGTTGGAGTTTGAGAATATACCAACCTCCGCTAAAGCTGCGGCTGGTGAAAGGTGATGTGGGGGTAAGCTAATAGTTAATAGTTAATAGTTAATAGGGATCTATTCGCTACAAGCCCATTGAGAGCCCCATCGGGGCGGCATCGTAATGGAAGATTTTCGTTAGCGGTTCATCTAGCTCTCCTTCGACAAGCTCGGTCGTCATGCGAAGGAGACTCAGGCAAAATCGGGGCGGCACAATAAAGGCTTATTTGATGCCCGATGGTCAATAGATCTCAACCGCGCTGAGCAACAAACCCCGCCTCAGCCCTTGTTGATGGTAACCGCTTCAATATTTCGCTTGAGTCCGGCGAATTTGGTGCGTTTGACAGCGCTTTTGCGAAAGAGTGACCCAAATACCTCCTCCGTAAGTTCCTGCCATTCGGTTTTCGACATCCGTAAAAGTTCCTCTTGCGGCTGGAACAAAGGCTCGCGATGCGGGGTGCTAAATCGATTCCACGGACAAACGTCCTGACAAACGTCGCAGCCAAACATCCAATTGTCGAGTTTAGCCGCGTAATCGCTCGGGATTTGATCCCGCAGTTCGATGGTAAAATACGAGATGCACTTGCTGCCGTCAACCACATATGGCGCTACAATGGCCTCAGTAGGACAGGCGTCAATGCATCGGGTACAAGTTCCACAATAGTCCTTGATGGGGCCGTCGGGATCCAATTCTACATCGATGATCATTTCGGCCAAAAAATAAAAGGAACCCGCCTTGCGATTGATCAGGTTGGTGTTTTTGCCCATCCATCCCAAACCCGATTTCTGAGCCCACGCCCGTTCTAGCACAGGAGCACTGTCGACAAATACCCGGCCATCAATCTCGCCCCAAGCGCTGCGCAGCACCTCCATCAGGGCTTTGAGCTTGTCTTTCACCACGTGATGGTAATCATCGCCATACGCGTATTTCGAAATCTTAGGGGCCTCTGCATCGGCTTGAGCCGCTGGGGTGTAGTAGTTAAACATAAGCGATACCACCGATTTGGCCCCCGGAACCAACAATCGGGGATCCAGTCGTTTGTCGAAGTGGTTTTCCATGTAGCCCATAGCGCCGTGTCGACCCTCTTTGAGCCATTTTTCTAATCGAGGGGCTTCCTCTTCCAGAAAGCCCGCCGTCGAAATTCCACAAAAGTCAAAGCCGAGGCGTTGTGCCTCGGCTTTAATTACCAGTGATCGGTCGCGTGGAGTCATAATCATCAAAAGTACGAAAATAGCCGCATAGCCACCCAGCTCTTCACTCGTACCTAAAAGCCAATTGTTAACCGTTTGGTTTGGCTTAAATCAAATTTAGGGCACAACAACCGTTACGGCTTTGTCAAGCGTTGATCCCGTGAATTGCAGAAGGTATGTGCCTGATGTTAAACGGTCTACATCGTAGCTGCTCTTCGCCTCTCGACTTTCAAAGACTACTTGACCCGTTGAGTTGCGAATTGTTATGCCCTTAAATATAAAGGCAGGTGGCAATTGCAGGTTAAGCCTACCGTCAACCAACGGATTGACAACAAACGGCGTCAACTCGGTAACTTGGTTAATACCCACATTGGTTTGCCCAAACTGGTATACCGTGCCGTTGATGGGAAAATCATTGACGTAAAAGGGATCGGTTGTGGTGCTGAATTTATAACTTGGGGCAGTAGACAGTCCCTCTAATTGGGCTAATTTGGAAATGACACCTGTGTACAGAGCCATTCCTATATTTAAACCACCATCGGCCCAAATTTCCTGCCTGGGGGTATTGATACTGTTGGGACCGTAGCGAAACTCAATCAATGAAGTGACCTCGTGGATCCAGACTTGAAAATTTATAAAATCGCCGACCTGACTGGTAAACCATTTCACATTTCGGTATTGCAGTTTGAATATTCGGTTACCAGCAGGGCCTTCAATGGCGTATGATATGGAGGAATTGCCTGGAATTGCCTGATTGCCAGCACCCAGATTGGGATCGTAGTTTGCGTCGACCAAGAAATTATCACCACAAAGCATTGGGTTTACGTCAACTACCGACTCGTTGCCGCGGAATTTGATCTGGTATGGACTAACGGTAATCAGGTTGGTGTAGGCTCCCATTCCCGTTTCAAAAGAAAATGGCAAGGTGATAATAGCCTCATCGAAATCGTCTGCCCATGCATGCGGTGGGGTTATTAACGTGGGATTTGAGAGCTCCTGATAATTTACACCGTTTAGAAAACTAAACGTGTGTTGGGCGAATGTAACTTGAGCAAATAAAATGATCGCGGTTACCTTGAGTATTAGACCTGTTGTCTTCATAGTTAACTGTTTACTGGTGATAAATGCTTATCGAGTTCTTGTGTCTGTAATTTCGCACGTCTTGATGCATTTTAAAATCACATCACAGTATGTTGGAGATAGTTCCACCAAGGTCGGAGGAACATTAGTGTTTGAAATGGTTAAGGTATATTTAACTGATTGATTATCACCAACGGGCAGATCCTGCCACTTTACTTTTGGATTTAGTGAGTTGGGGTTATCAAGGCCGGTGGATGGAGACCAGCTAAACTTAGTGTCATTTCTTAAAAGAAAGGTTTGAATAATTGGGGAGAAGCTGGAAAGAGGGGGACCAAGGGTAACCGTACTACCCTTGCAGGCAGATCTGTTATTACAACCTATAAACTCAGGTTTTGTTTCGATTAAACAATCTGGATTTGGGTTAATGGGGCATGGCATAGTGGTTATGGTCAAAGGGTGGCGCTTGGGCAACGTGCTACATCCTTCCTTGTAATTCAGGGTTAAACTGTAGCCAGTATGGTTTATTACATCATATTCGTCATAGTCTGGATTGTGGTAATTGTGCGTAAAAACATCTCCCTCTGCTAATTTGAAATAAGTGGATTGACTAGTCCAACCCCACTCTTGTGTGTAGAGGCTAGGATTAGGATTTGTATGTGTAATTGTGTGAACCCCATGGCCACAGAAAATTTTTGGGGTAAGAACAGGAACATCAGTAATCGCTGCTCTGGGATTAATCACAGTGTATGTTAAGATTGGGGGTGCTTGAGCTTTCCAATTACCAGCAGCTCTCCTGAAGGGAATTACCTGGCAGACCAATAAACCAATCCAGTCACACTGCACTGTAGTGTAATAAAATTTGTTAGGCTGAAAAAAAGTCTGCCATCCTGGTTCGTCCCAATCATACATTTCGGCGCATTCAACTTTGCCAAATCTTTCAGGGTGATTTCTGACCTCGTTTAGTGTATTACCGATGTATTCAGGGGAAATAGCATCAATATCAACTTTTATAGAATACAAAGAAACCTGATACATATCTGTATTACCATTGTATTCGGTCCAAGAATAGTACACATTTTCGCCGGCTGATTTGGAGCTTGGAGCAGATTGAAACGAAAAAGTGTTACTCCCATATGAGCTGTTCTGTGGATTATTTGGTTTAATATCTTCACATCTTGTTTTACCCAATTGATAGGCTTGGGATTTACAGTTAGCTGTAAGAGCTAATGTGAATAAAGACAACAAGAAAAATACACGAGGAGTGTATAAATCTGGAGATAAATTTCTTGAAAAAATTAATTTTGCGACTTTTTTTCTCATGATATTTGATTATAAGGATGTTTTATTGGTGTTCTTACCTCAATGAGTGTAGATTAATTTCGGACATTTAACGCACGTTAATTAGCCAGAATTTTGATAAAAAAATCAGCCAGAATGTTTTTGTAAAATTATTTATAGACGGAATAGAAAATTATTCCATTAATTTGAATTAATTACAGTAGATTAGGTGATTTTTTATTATTTTTGCTCATCGAATTTATTTAGTCGACGTTTAATATACCTCACTTCGTCTTCACCGCAATGATCTGATTAGACTAACTCCAAAATCAAAGTTTATTGCTTCATTTCTGAATGCATTTACCTTTGTAACCTTGCTCTGCTTCAGAGTTGGTTTGAGTGAAATCCCCCAATTATCATGGGTATATTGTAACCCTAGACCGAATCCGAACAGGGTTGCGTATGCGTTTGCGGCTGATCCTTTGATTATTTCAGGTTGATTTATATTACGGTTTTGTTCCACCCAGCTGCCATTGACCTCTACTGTAGATTGAATACCAAATAGTAAAGTAGTTTCCAAAGTGCCTAAAACAGCAAGTCGGTCAGTAATCCGCAAGAGAGGATGTTCAATTCCCGCGCTAATACCCAACATAGGTGTTTTCTCATTATAGTTTAGATCCATTGGAACGTAGCCTCTCTGCTGATCAACTGCATAGTGTCGAAAAGAACTTCTTTTCTGCATATACCCAAAACCTCCCGCGATAAACAAAACTGCTTCACTGTTTTTTATTTTTTTACGAGTACTGATGAATACCTGGTGCAATCTGAATGGAGAATCATAGTTGTCTAAATTAATGGATGAGCTGTCTGTAAAGATGGCTTCAATAGATTTTTTTCCAGCGTAATTGTATTGCGATAAGCGGTCAATGGCTGCCTTTTGGCCAATTCCGGAGGAAAATGGATCACTGTAAGTGTAGGTTATTCCGATGGTTTGAGCCAACAATCGCGAGGAGAAACCTATGAAGAACAGTAAGGTTAAAATTTTGCTTTCTAATTTCAGCATATTCTTTTTTAAAGCACAATGATACTCGAGGTCGAATTTTAGACGGATATTTTTTGCGTTATTTTAATGTTAAAAATTTGTTAATCAGTTATATCAGATTTGATTCCATCATGTAATCTTTAGTCCACCTTCTGGAAACACGAATTAACAAGTGTTTTGATTATATGCTAAATTTGAGTACATCCTTTAATCATCTCTATGGAGCGCACCATGAAAGCGGCCGTTTGCACGGCCTATGGCAAACCCAATACGGTTAAATTAGCTCGTGTCCCGGTACCTATTCCCAAACCGGGTCAAATGCTGATTCGAATTCGGGCAACTGCGCTTAATTCAGGCGATGTTCGGGTAAGGGGACTCAAGGTTAGTGGATGGATGAAGGCTGCGATGTTACTGGTGTTGGGTTGGAATAAACCCCGGAAACCCATTTTGGGAACCGTCTTTGCTGGTAAAGTGGAGGAAATTAACGGCGATTCTAAACGATTTCGCCCGGGCGACCGCGTCTTTGGATTAACCGGTTTTGGTTTTGGATGTCATGCGCAATACCTGTGCGTGTCGGCCGATGGATTGGTAGAGCATATGCCCGAAGGCGCCAGTTTCACCGAAGCAGCAGCCCTGCTATTTGGCGGACAAACCGCGCATTATTTCCTGAGCAGGGCCGCGATCAAACCCCAAAGTCAGTTGCTGGTGTTGGGTGCCGGCGGATCGGTGGGTATTGCGGCAGTTCAATACGGATTGATCGCCGGAGCTGAGGTAACAGCCCTGTGTGGCGCCAGAGCACGAGAGATGGTTTATCGCCTGGGCGCACATCATATCATCGACTATCGGCAAGTTGCCTTACCAAATATCACCGCCCGGTTCGACGTCATCTTCGATGCGGTAGGCTTATATCCCAAAAAGGCGGTTAGGCACCTACTCAAATCCGGAGGCAAATACAGAACCGTGGGGGGCATGAACTTCGCTGCCGAAGAGGCTCAGCAGCTCCTTTGGCTGAAACAACAATACGAGAGGGGCCTGCTCAGAGCGGTCGTCGATTCTGTCTATCCCCTCGATGAAATCGCAGCGGCACATAGCCATGTCGACTCTTTTCACAAGGTAGGCAACGTAGTTGTAACAGTGGATTAAGTCTTTTTGAAGCGGGCCCTCAAGCCCAGCGCCTTTCCGCGCTACAAAAGGCAAAAGAGCCAAAGCGGAATGCGTGAAAAAACAAAGTCGGAAAGCATACACCGATGGCGGCACTTCCCGACTTTGAACCCGTCTTCGGGTTAATTCTTGTTGTTGCCCCAATCAGCTATTCATGCGATTGCAAGGCCTGAAGGCAGCCGACTACAGATCGACTGGCATATCCCAATACTCTTGATTCGTTTCGGCTCCGATGTTGGATAGTTCCCATCGAGTGTTTAACCACAGCGTGTGGTGGTTGATGTCGGTTCGGAGGGCGATTCAAAAAACGAGTGAGCTGGTAGTTAGGTAAACGGGTTGCGCCGAAGAAATGTTTCGTTTTAATAAATTTTTTCTGGAAGGATTTAATAACCTTTTGTCAGTCAGGTTTTTATTTGTTCTTCGGGGTGTAAATCAGGGTGGTGTGTAT
>DASUEB010000029.1:0-5603 GCA_036275295.1 Luteibaculaceae bacterium
GTAGATTCAGTAAAGAAATAAGAGCTGACTTTGAGATTTGATGAGAACCCCGTCCTTGCGACGGGGTTTTTGTTTTTATTGCATTCAACTCCGAATAAAATCAACCGCAAATACGCAGGGATTGTATCGGAATAATCAGCTGTGCAATACGATGGAAGGTCGGCATGAGGGCTATCACCTCATGCGGATGTTTAGTTCGGGTCAAGTAACTCGTTGAAACCCTCTTAATAGGGTATTCTAGAGCAAAAATCAGGAGACTTAATTTTGGTTGGCCAAGCCTCATTTAAAAACGCGGCGGAGCAGATCGCTCACGCGTGCGGCGGGATTGGATCTGATTTTGTTTTCTTCCTCGGTAACCAAAGTAAACAATCCATTCAGCGCCTTTGAACAGGCGTATTGATCGAGGTTAGGATTTACCTTCTGAACCATCGGTAACCTGTTGTAGGTGCTTACCAAATCTCGCCAATACTTGGTAGCTGCGGTTTGATTAAGAGCGGCTTGAATGATGGGCATAAACTCTCTGGTCAATTGAGCCTCCGTATTGGAGCGTAAGTAAGATGTAGCGGCGCCGTTTCCCCCTTGAAGAATGGCCATGGCGTCAGCTATGGTGAGTTTGGTGATTGCATTCAGGAATATAGGGGCTGCCTTTTTAGCCGATTCTTCGGCAGCACGGTTTAAAGTGAGAATGAATTGATCCACCTGCTTACCTAGGCCCATGCTTCGCAGTCGCTGTTCGACTTTCTTGGCATCGGCGGGGAAAGGAATGAAGATCAGCGGATTTTTAAAGAAGCCATCTTTCAATGACGCTTTGTCGGTTGCCAACTTGGTGCCCTGCGAAAGCGCCTCCTTTAAGCCCTTCCCTACTTCATCAGTGGATAACCCTGAAGAAGAAACGGTGCCTCGCCAAGTAATTTGAGCTTGGGCAGAGAGTGTCAAAAAAACGACACAAATGAAAATCGATAATAGTTGCTTCATAATAGGGTCAATTTAGAAAATTCTACTTGTCCAAATGTGGTGATTTTACAGAATCATCCCTACAACAAAAGCCGTGCCAAATGGGGAATTGGCCTAAATGGTCAAAAATGCGGGGGGCGAAAAACCAAAATTGGTATATCGGTTTTCACCATTTATCGACCGCAACCAACCGTTGATATAATAATCATGTTGATTTGTCGGATATATATGCAGTAATGGTTAAATTAGGAAATCTAATTATCCAATTGCGTATGCGTGTAGTTATAGTTCTTATCGGAGTAGTTTTAGGAGTTCAGAGTTTCGCTCAAGGGGTATTTCAAAGTAAGACCGGCAATCGGTCATGGGGTACAGCAGCCGACTGGACTCTTGTATCGGGCAACGATGCCGATGGCATCCCTGATAGCGATGATCAAGTAAATATTATTAGAGGGAGTCGTGTGTCGGTAAGTGGGACTCAAACGGCGCAGGTGGTGCAATTTCGCATGGACCTCGGAACGAATGGTTCTACCGCCCACTTGGATATCTTATCCGGTGCCCGACTAAATGCACTGCGTTTGATTGGTCTTCACAACGGTTCGGGTAATGGCGGAAATCCCTCGGAGCAATTGGTACTGACCGTGCAAGGCGATTTGTTACTGACCCAGGATGCATTATTTACCAATCAATCGAATGGCGGAAATACGGGTGTGCCGGGCAATATAACTGTAAATATTACGGCTACAGGCTCTATTTCTGCTGGAAACTTGATTTCAGCTACCAACTCATCACCCGACGGATCCATCAACTTAACCACCACTAAACCCCTAATTTGCAACCGATTTCAGATAAGTAACTCGAACAACGGAACAAACTCTTTTACAGGACCTGTTCAGGCACAGAGCGATGTGGTGATAGAGCAACTATCGACCGCTAATGGAATTAACGGCACGAACCGGGTATCTTTTAACGGGGCGAGCTTGGCACAGGGAAATTTGGTGCTGTCTACCGCTTCGTACGCAGGAATGAATGAAGTAGAGATTGCGGGGCAAATGCGCTGTGCTACCCTTACTATTCGTTCTGGGCAGGCCTTGGGAACCGTTTCCATCGACAATCAACTCACTTTGGGTAAAGGTGCCACAGCAGGCACACTGCAATGCGATGACATTCAATTTGCTGCCCCATCAGGTGGAACGCAATTGCGCAATGAAATACAGTGGATCAACGGAACGATAGTTCAGGCTGGTACCTTGTCAATGACAGGAGGGACTCCTGAGCGGAATCAAATTAGCATAGTGAATACCTCTGCTGGCTATGCTAAACAATGGATTTGTCGCGGTATACTCAATCCAAACTCTTCCGGGCGGGTTATTTTCAGCGACGCATCGATCGCTGCCAACTACACTTTCAGTCTGGAAGGGGCGGGAGTTAAGAATTTACCAGCTGGCAACGCATGGCCATATGATCGATTGATCCTGAAAACCGGCGATCTTGTAAACCTTATGGGGCCTTTGGTGGCGGGTTCGGAACATATTTATGGGTCATTGGAATTGACCAATGGCACCACACTTAGCGACGAAGGAAATATCGTTGCTCCAAGCGAATTGATCTTACGCGCCAATAGTAAATACAGAGCGGTTGGACCTGGCTCTACTTTTCCAGCTGGACCTGGATTAATTACAACTGAAGCGGGTGTAGCGGTTAGCTATGTAAACAACAGTGCGCAGGAAATGGCCACCTTTAGAACTCCTGCTAATGCGGTTCAATTCGCAAGAGTGGACCTATTAGGAACGGGAGTTAAGCAGCAAGCGGGTCCTATTGGCGACCTGATAACGGTGGAGCAAATTCACGTGCAGGAAGGCACATTTAAAATTGGTATTCATCCCTTGGAACTCAGCGCCAGTGCTCAGACGGGAAGCCGCACCTTGCATGTGTTAGATCAAGGTACGTTGGATATCGCCGGAACTGTTGCTCCCTCGCCTAGCAACTTTTATGTAATGGGTCGATTAAGCGGTGTGCGATACAGCGGAGGCAATCAGGATATTGCTGTTTTCAGAGGAGCTGACGGCAAAACACTGCCCTACGGAAACTTGTATTTATCGGGAAGCGGTATTAAAAGCACCACTGCGAACACATCGGTACTGGGTGAACTTTCCATTGGACCCAATACCACCCTGAACATCAATGACGCCACTCTGGTTACCTTGGTTTCAAACGCTCAGGGCTCGGCATGGATGAGCGAAGTGTTGGGGGGCATTAATTACAATACCAGCGGAAAATTTGTGGTTCAGAAGTACTTTGACTTTGGCAATTACCGAGCCAGATATCGCGATTTTTCAAGTCCAGTGCGAAACACCACGCTCAGAAGCTGGTCGAGAGTAGGTTTCCCGTTCTACGGTTTTCCGGGTTCAAACTTTCCCACGACCACACCAGCAGATTTTTATTACCGGGAGAGTGTGCCTAACAACATGAATTTGGGTTTTACAGCCGTGAAATCGCTTGACGACACCATGATCATTGCCGAAGGAAATCACATAAAATACGGTGGTTTGAGAATGTTTACGGGACGAACAGTAACCATCTCCGACACGGGTCAAATTTTTCAGGGCACTGTAACTCAGGAATTGCATTACACCGACGTAAGCGATTACAAATTCGATAATGGATGGAACTTGATTGTAAATCCATACCCAACTGCCTTGGATTTCGATAAAATAGTGCGCGATCCTGCCAATGCGACCATGTTTTTGGATCCGAACTGCAATGGCGAGGGTCATGAGAAAAGGGGGCTAGGTGTAAATTACATCCAATGGATGCCTTACGACAACAACCGGGCAAACGTACCCGAGGCTTACTCCTATTACAACTCATTCAGTGGAATGAGCTGGTTTCCCAAGGGTGGTATACGCATTGACAACATCATCCCAGCGTTTGGCTCATTTTGGATTAAGACACGCAGTGTGAAAGATGTGGAAGCGTGGAATTTGACCATCAAGGAATCGCACAAAGCGAGTAACCACGGTAGATTTTACAAAGGAGCCGACATACAGCATTTGTTGACACGAATGGAGATTGCCGGTAACAATCAATTTGCCGAATTGGGCATGTACCAGTGGCCTTGTGCAGATGTCAATTTTGACGCGTATGACATTGAAGGCACGGGTGTAACGGGTGGTAGCGCATTGACCTTGCGATTTTTCGATGTCGACGAGGGCATTATGGATTTATGGGTAAATGCGTTCTCGAACAAAGGCAAAACCATTGAACAGCGCCTTTGGGTTCATATTCCGAGCAGCGGAACTTTCACGCTTTCGTTCAGTAATTTAGAACCTTTATTTGATGGTTATTCCTGTGCCGTGTTATACGACTCGATTGCAGGTGAATACATCGACTTAAAAGAACAAACATCATATACCTTCGCATCAGATGGGTATACAGGTGTTCGATTCATTATCTATCTGACCCCCATCAAAAAAGGGAACACGCTGAAATCCATAGATTGGGCTTCCATCAGCGATGCTCCGGTGTGCGAGTTGGGCAATAAACCCAGCCCGGTTAACAGCGAAAAAGCGAATACATGTAATGCTTTGACCAAACAGCGCGTAGAATTGGGCAATTCGGTTTACCTCGACGCACGCTTGACGGATGCTGGAAACACCTTGAATGGCGAAGTAAGTGCGTCTGAAAATTGGATGGTTGCTTGGAAATGGCAGGGTGAGATCTACCCATCACAGTCGATTCAAATTTACAAAACGGCAGAAAGTCAAACGATTGAAGTAGTCGGATATGACTCAGAGCGCGCGTGTCGGACGGGCCAATTGCTTTCGGTAAAAGGAATATTTGATGAGGCTGCTTCAGGCGTGAAGATTTGGGGCGGTGAAACAGGAATCCAATACCAAAGCGAAGAAAGGGTTGAATCAATTACCGTGTATGGACTAGATGGCAAACAAATTTGGCATAATATTGCCCCATCCCAGCGCGACCTCATATCCCTACCGAACCAAAGGGGTGTATTCATTGTTTCCCTCAAGACAGTGAACCAGACGGTATCGAGCAGGGTTTATTTGCCATGAAAAAACTAGTACTTGTTGCCTTCACTGTTGTAGGAATTACCACTACCGTTCAAGCCGACCCCGTGGAAGGCGAGCCTGTTGAGGCTCCGTTGGATGGTGGATTGATAACCGCCCTAGGAGGTGCTGCTGTGGTGGGTTATCGCTATGTAACTCGGACGAAGGAAAAAAATGAAAAATAAGAACTTTGTTTCGCTCTTTAAGTGGATTGCGGTGGCAGAAGGCATTAGCTATTTGATGCTTTTTGCAGTAAGTATGCCCCTTAAATACATTTGGGGCATAGGACAACCCAACAAGGTAATTGGCATTGCACACGGCTTATTGTTTGTGGTTTATTTGATGATGTTGCCCGAATTGAGGAATGTGCTTCGATTAAACGGAAAGGCGATGTTTTGGTTAATCATCGCCTCGTTCCTACCCTTTGGCACATTCGTGGGCAACAAACGCGTGATTGAGCCCGCGGAGCAAAGGATCAACTGAGCTCAAAAATCACACTCTCACTTGTATATGAGATAATTTCCCTATCTTTGCCCCTCAAAAAATGGCAGGGGTGGCACTGTCTATTCTAACAACTCCTAACAG
>DASUEB010000030.1:0-18489 GCA_036275295.1 Luteibaculaceae bacterium
GTCCACTGCGCTGCCAGAACGGCCCCATCTCATTCAACAACACCAGTGTAGGCGCGAATCAATTTGAATGGAACTTTGGAGATGGGGGCACCTCAACGGATGCTAATCCGCAATACACCTTTGCAAACCCCGGAAACTACAGCGTTAGACTTATTGCAAGAAACTCGGGAGGCACTGGATTCTGTCCAGATCCAGACACACTTACGATTCCAATTACCATAATTCCCTCCGGTTTGCAAGCGGTTATTGATACCGTTGTATGTAAAGGAACCACTATTCAATTGGCACTGGACTCGTTTCCCAACACCCAATACACTTGGAATACGCAAGCGGGGATATCCGACTCTACCATTAGAAACCCGGAAATTTTGGTATCGGGGCCAGCCAATTACTTCATAGTAGGAAGTCAAAACGGCTGTTTTGACACCACAAGGTTGCAAATCACCTCTTTTTTCGTTAAATTAATACCGTATTCGTCAGATACCCTGATCTGCTCAACGCCTTCCTTTACGCTCGTCGCTGACGGACAAGGAACGGTGTCGTCGTATGTTTGGGCCGATAATCCGCAATTTAACCCAACCCTAAGCACCAACCCACTCGACAGCATTATCACGGTTGCGCCGATAAGCGGATCATGGTATTACGTGCGAGGAACCACTGCCCTTTGCGAAATCATCGACAGCATACGAGTATTTACCTTAACCGCTAACAGCACCAACTTACCACCGGTGGATTTATGCAACGAGCAATCAGTCAATATTGGCTTGAATAAAACGGTTGCTCCGGGCGAAATTTACCAATGGGAACCAGCCACGTTTTTGAGCAATGCCAACATACCCTATCCAGTGGCATCGCCAACCGCCCCGATCCGTTACAAATTAACGGCGGTGATCAACGGATGTTTTGAATACTTCTTCCAAGATGTCGGGGTAACACGCGCAAACCTAATTGCCTCTACCGACACCTTTCTGTGCAATCCCGGTTCTCAGGTAAAACTCACTGCCGATGGTTTGGGTCTGATTAATCAATTCACTTGGTCTACCAACTCCAATTTCTCAAACCCCTTGAATCCCGGAGGCGACTCCAGCATCAGCGTCAGTCCACTTTTCACCCGATTGTATTTTGTGCGCGGAACCAATAACCTCTGTGTCTATACCGATTCTGTGAGGGTCCGCGTTGATTTTATCTCACTTCAACTCACCGATTCTACTACCGTTTGCGCAAACGAACCCACTAAAATAAAAGCGCAAACGAGTGGAAATATTGTATCCTACAATTGGTCGCCTACTACCTATGTTATCGGGGGCATCAATACCGATTCGCTGATTGTAATGCCCACGGTACCCACCCATTATCGCCTTAGAATCTCCAACGCCGACGGATGTTCCGTAGTGGACTCCATCAAGGTAATACCCATACCCTTTTCGTTGATTGATGCAAAAATCATTGCGAGCAGCGCGGTCCTGTCAATTGGCAATGCCATGACCGTTAGGGCTGAGCCAGTGGGACCTTATAACTATCAGTGGTCGCCTCCGGTGTATTTTGAAATCCCCAATGCATTCAGCACCAGGTATTACCGCAACGAACCCGGCATGATTTATCTTCAAGTCACAGATGGGCGTTGTTTCAAACGCGATTCGCTGTTCATTGGCCTCGACGAGATCATTTGTGGCCCCCCAAACATCTTTGTGCCCAACGCATTCACGCCCAATGGTGACGGCGAAAACGACAAACTTTTCGTCCGGGGCAACTACATCACCGACATCTACTTCGCCGTATATGATCGCTGGGGAGAGCGGGTCTTTGAAACCAAGGATCAGTTGATTGGCTGGGATGGCACTTACAAAGGTGAACCCCTTTCGCCCGCTGTTTTTGTGTACTACCTTGAGATCACCTGTTTAGGCGAGCGAAAATATTTTCAAAAAGGCAACGTTACCCTGATTAGATAGGATGAGCAGGTGGATAATTATAGGGTTAGTAACTGCGATCTCGCTGGTGCGTGCAGCACTCGGTCAGGATTTACACTTCTCGCAATTTGCAACTACTCCCAGCTATATAAACCCCGCTTTTACAGGTAAATTTAACGGTGAAGGTCGTTTTATCGTCAACCAAAGACAGCAATGGCGATCGGTTACCGTTCCTTACAACAGTTTTGCCGTGGCCGCCGATTTCAGCCAAATCAAATCGGCACCCAATGTAGGGGCAGGAATGTCGGTGTATTACGACCGCGCCGGTGATTCCAAACTCAGTACCTTGAAAAGTGACTTTGCTCTTAGCTATACCCTCAATCTTTCCTACAACCGCAAGCACAGCGTGGTATTTGGTCTGCAAGGTGGGTTGAAAAATATTCGCATCGACTACAGTGCCCTTCAATTTGACAATCAGTACAACGGGACTGCTTATGACCCCTCTTTGAGCGCTCGCGAGAATTTTGCCACCGATCAATTGATCAGTGCCACCGCCAGCAGCGGATTTACCTATTTCTGGTCATCCTCCAGCCATGTCCTGGCTGCAGGGGTAGGTATTTACAACCTGTTGGCGTCAAACACCACCTTTTTTGAGACCGGAAACTCCCCCTTGGATCGGCGGTATACCTTTCAAATCAGCAGCGAAATTGCGGCTGGTAAATATTTGGTTTTCCAGCCCGCTTGCTTTTATGGATTCCAGAATACACTGCATGAATGGCTCGCAGGCAGTAAGACCAAATATGTCCTGCTAGATGACAACCGATATTACCGCGCCGTTTCAGCCGGATTCTTTTACAGAAACCGAGATGCAGCCATTGCAACCGTAAATTTTGAAGTGAACGACTACAACTTGGGATTCAGCTATGATTTTAACACCTCTGGGTTGAGAAAAGCAAGTAACATCAGAGGTGCAATTGAACTATCTCTTGTCTACATTTACAGCTCTAAACGCGCAGGCTCCAGAAAATTCAGCTCCTGTCCTATATTCATTTGATGACCACTCGTATCATTCTGTTCTTCACGCTTTTCGCAACGCCATTGCTGGCGCAGAAATCAGAGAAGTTCATCTTTCTCGGCGAAGAAGCAGAAAAGGCACAAGACCTCATCAAAGCAGCCGAAATCTATGAGAAAGGGGTAAAAAAATTGCCCGAAGATCTCAAGTTGCATTTCAAATATGCCGAGGTATTGCGCAATCTAGCCGATTACGAACGCGCCGAGAAATACTACCGCAAGACCATTGAACTCGACAGTCAAAACGAGTATCCCGCTGCGCTGTATTGGCTCGCATCAATCGAAAAAAACAACGAGAACTACGCACAAAGTTTAGCAGATTGGGAGCTATTAGCGCGGCAATTCAGTACCAATCAGCAATCCATCATCTATCAGAAGGCCATACAAGAAATAAAAGCATGCCAATTCGTGATGAGCGACAGCTTTCCTCGTTACGAAAACGGCATCAGAAACATTTTAAACCTCAATACTACAGATGCTGAATTTGCATCTAGCTATTACGACACCAGCAGTTTGGTGTTCTCTCAGCTGTTGAAGGTTACACAAGATCGACCGCAAACGGCAATCAACTTAAGATCTGCCCGACGGCTTAATGGCGACTGGGAACCCTTAGGAGAGCTTCCGCTGATCATCAATACACCCAATGATCAGAATGCCAACGGACAATTCAGCTCAGATGGGAAATACTTTGTCTTCAGCCGATGCGAAGGATTAAAACCCTGTCAGGTCTTCATATCTTACTATCAAAACGGAAAGTATTCAAAAGCATTTCCGGTTAAAACCAATGTGGCTGACTATGCCAGCACCCAACCGAACTTGACGAAAACGAAGGACGGGTACTTGCTGTTTTTCAGTTCAAACCGACCTGGAGGGAAAGGGGGCTACGATATATGGTGCAGCGAGGCCGATGAAAATCTGGCGCTCAAACCGGCGTTCAACCTGAGCTCCATCAATTCCGCTGAAGACGAAATAAGTCCATTTTACCACCCCCAAACCGAGGAACTCTTTTTCAGTTCTACCTGGCACGCCGGATTGGGTGGCTACGACATTTTCAAGAGCCGCAGAAACGAAAATGGAAGCTTCGCTGAGCCCATAAATATGGGGTCTCCGTTCAATTCACCCGCCAACGACTTTTATTTTACCCTGAGTCCAACCGGGTACAAGGGGACCCTTACCTCCAATAGAGCGGGGTCGCTTTCTACCTTCGGCAAGACGTGCTGCAACGACTTGTATGAATTTGACTACCCGGTGCGATTGATTGAAAAAAAACCGCCTCCTGCACCCGAACCACCCATACCTCTCGCTTCAGCCGACAGCACCCTCAAAGAGATGGAACGACTGCTCCCGCTGCGGCTTTATTTTCACAACGACGAACCCGACCCCCGAAGCAAGCGAAGCTTTACATTGAAGACCTATGAAAATTGTTACTTCGACTATCTAAAGGTGCGCGGTGATTATGAAAAACAACAGCCAACCACCACCGACAGTCTGTTTGTGCATTATGTGCAGCGGGGATATGACCAGATAAAAGATTGGATGGACCAATGCCTCATAGCGCTGCAAGCCGGTCAATCGGTTGAAGTGGATATCAGAGGTTTCGCATCGCCGCTGGCTAAAAATCAATACAACATTAACCTGAGTAACCGCAGAATTGAAAGTTTTTACAACTACATCAAAAAATACCGCGATGGGGCTTTCTTACCTTTTTTAAACGGGAATGGCGCTGCTCAATTGCGGTTCAACCGACTGCCCTTTGGTGAGGAAAAGGCCAATCAAGGAGTTAGCGACGATTATTACAATCAGAAACTATCTGTCTTTAGTCTAGAGGCGGCATTGGAAAGGCGAATTGAACTGGTAGCGATGAGAACCATCGACAACAACACCATTGCGACCAAGAGTACCATGGAAGGTCTAGTAGATTCCTCGAACCAGGCTAACGCTTACCCAGCGGGTTCCTCGTGGTTGAATGACTTGGAAAACTCAGCGATAAAGAGCGATTCAGCCTCAGCTCAAGTAGCTGATAATAAATCAGCGCAAAAACAGATCGAAGCCAATGAAACGGAGAAGCAGAGCTCCATTCAACCACCTGCCAATGATCCCAAAACCACTGCAACTGACATGCCCGGTAACGGCATGGCGGCCAATCCAAGCCCTGCTCTTGACGCAAGCAGCAAGGTCTACACTACTAATCGAATAGAAATCGATCTGGGCAGGGTAAAAAGAGGAACCCAGGTGGTAAAGACCATACGATTCAGAAACACCTTTGGCACCAACATCACCATGACCAAGGTGAAGACCGACTGCTCATGCTCGGGCCTAGCCGTTCCTACTCCATTGTTGGTGCCCGACGAGGAAATTGAATTCACCTTGGTTTACGATACCCGAGGAAAAGTGGGCCCACAAGACGAGCTGATCACGGTGTTTACCAAAGAAATCAGCGGTCAGATCACCATACGATTCAAGGCGGAGGTCATCCCTTAATCGAGATGACCAAATTTACCCGCGTTGTAGTCGTCTATAGCTTCTAGGATCTCCTGACGGGTGTTCATTACAAACGGTCCGTGGGCAGCTATGGGTTCGTTTAAGGGCTCACCACTTAAGACCAGGACAATAGCACCGGTAGGTGTGCTCAATGCAAAGTCTTCGCCTCTATTGGCCATCAGCACAAATTGATTTTGAAGCGCGGTCTGTTCACCTAGCGTCACTTCTCCCTCTATGACCAGGAGTGCTGTATTCCAGTTTGCTGGAAATGAGTAGTTCACGGTGCTATTTGGGCTTAAGTGCGCGTTAGATAGATGAACCGGTGAAAATGTTTTCGCGGGGCCTTTATTCCCTTGGTACTCGCCTGCAATAACCTCAACGCGGCTCCCTCCATCGATGGATACATGAACGATCTGATCGTTTTTAATGCTTTGGTATCCGGGCGAAGTCATTTTATACCTGGCTGGCAGGTTAACCCATAGCTGAGCCATTTGAAACTCTCCGCCCTGCAGGGTGAAATTCTCTTCGTGAAATTCTTTGTGCAGAATTCCCGATGCAGCGGTCATCCACTGCACATCCCCTTGCTGAATAACCCCACCTCCACCACTGCTATCGGTGTGCTTGATGACCCCTTTATACGCGATGGTAACCGTTTCAAAACCCCGATGCGGGTGAACATCAACCCCTCTGGGCGAACGCGCTGGTGGAAAATAATGCGGTGCGTTGTAATCCAACATGATAAATGGATCCATTCGGCGCATATCCAGTCCCTCGGAACCTGGAATGAAATTATGTACGTAAAACCCGTCTCCCACCCAATGTTTGGGACGAGGAGTTATGATCTTTTCAATCGATTTGTCCATGGTTGTTTATTTATGGTAAAGGTACAAGACCCATGGCACGCAAAAAAATAACCTAGGTTAAGGACTTAAGAACAAGTGGTTCCAACGCCATTCAAAGGTATTGCCTATGGGCAAAGCGACTAGTTGGCCTTTCCCAATACCAATCCGTTGGGTTTACTGCCGACTACCAATTGTTTGACCACTTCGTGCCTATCGGCATCGATGATGCTAAGGGTATTATCTCCTTGATTGGTTACTAAAGCGAGTTTCGCCGCCGGCACAAAGGCTATGGCATGAGCATCGGCGCCTGTGGCGATCCTTCCCCCAAGCACCCATTGCGCACCTTGCGGCACAAACCAAACGACAGCTCCATTGGTTGCATCAGAAACCCACAATTCGTCGCGATCTGGATGTAAAGCGGCATAGCCAGGCTTAAAATCGAGGTCGATATGTGCACTGAGGTTGCGATTGACGGGGTCGATCTCATCAATACTCCGACTGCCCTCATTATCGACATAAAATCTCCCGTTTCTCGCGGGCCAAGCCCCAACGGGATCGTCGCCTACAGACAGGGTCTGAATGACTGTCTTGGTGCGGGCATTTATCAAGGTAACCGTTCCTGATTCCGTATTGCTGGCGGTGGCGTAATTGCCATCGGGAGAGAAGGTGACCTCCGAAAGTCCAGCCCCAACCGCAATGTTAGCCATCCTCGACCAATCGCTGGTTCGATATATCCTTACGGTGCTTTTAACCTCATCCGATTGTCCAATCCACAATTCCGTTCCATCGCGATTGAATGCTGCATTGTGAGGCATCTGCTCCAAGGGTAACTCTTTTACCAGTGCACCCGTTTTTGCATCGAGGATTTGAACCTTTAAACCGGTTACCACTTCTCCATGTCCGGCATGCCCACCACTGAGATCAACCCCTGTAATGGCCACGGCAATAAACCTGCCGTCGGGACTCATATCGATGTGGTGAGGGAACGCCGCCGCGGGCAAATCAAATGTAGCCTTCCATTCGCGCGACGTCCAATCTACAACAGACACCGTGTTATCTCCTCCGTTTACCACGTACACCGCCGGAAAATCTATGTTTTCCAGACTGTGCTGCCCATGCACATTATGGTCGTCTTCACCGTGCTGCAAATGATCACAACTCACAGTCAAACTGGCACCCCATAACAATGCAGCCAGCCTCAACCCTCTCTTTTTTTTCGCTCTCGTTACCATGCGCACAGCGGTTTATTTAACTTATAAATGTACGGAATTTATCAGAAAAAGTTGGTTGCAATCAGGAGTAAGAGACCACTGGGTGCCTTTGGCTTGTTCAGGATGATTGGTGTCGCTGTCGTTTAATGCGGCTTAAATGAACGGGGGTAATTCCCAGATAAGAGGCTATCATGTGCTGGGGAACGCGGTTGTGTATATCGGGAAAGATCTCGGTAATTTTCTCGTATCGCTGTATGGGAGTAGAAAGGTATTGATCTTTTATGCGATTGTCGAAATACAAAAAATACGTTTCGGCAATGAGTCGACCCATTCGGTCGCCCTGCGCAAGATGTTCATACCCCCAATTGATCATGCTTCGCGGCATGACGATGAGATCGGTATCCTCCAAAGCCTGCATGCGGTAGATGGACGGCGTTTGATTGAGATAAGCCGCGTAATCGGTTATGTACTGATTTTCGAACGCAAAGTGAATACTGTGCTCGTTGCCATCCATATCGTCGATAACCACTCGAAGCAATCCCCGGTTGATGAAAAAGATGTCGTTCACCGCGTTTCCCGCCTCAGCCATCCAATCGTTTTTGCCGAACGAGATTTCATAGCACTGCGACACAAACTCGTCGAGTTCGCGATCGCTGATGGCAATCATCGATTGAATAGAGGCTATAAATCGATCGGTTTTCATATACTCCTAAATTGGCTTGAAAATGCCTATCATCGCTTTTAATGACCTGAGGCGAAATCGGGTGACCATCAATCCGGTTTCTTAGCTACTTAATTGCCTTTGACCAGTGCACTTAATTCATCATAAAATCGCGCCAGAGGTAATCCCATCACATTGTAGTAGCAACCTTTGATGCGGGTAATTGCTATTCGTCCAATCCAGTCCTGAATTCCGTAAGCTCCTGCTTTATCGAAAGGTTTATATGTATCGATATAATAATCCAGCTCCTCCGCGGTCAATTTCCGAAACGTAACACGGGTGCGCTCGTAAAAGGTTCGTTTGCCCAGCGCCGATTGAATACAAACGGCTGTGATCACTTCGTGTTTATTTTCAGATAGCGATCGGAGCATGAGCAGTGCCTCGTTGCGATCGCGGGGCTTACCCAAGATCTTATTCCCAAATGCTACCACGGTATCGCTGGTTATCCAAATTTCGTTTTTCTGTGGTGGCGGACAGGCCGTGGCTTTTAATGCAGCCAAATACAGTGCCACCTCGGCAGGCGAAAGATGTTTGGGAAACTCTTCAATGACCGAAACTTCGCGAACCTTTACTTTGAGGTCGATCGATTCTAATAACTCTTTGCGGCGAGGCGACTTAGAGGCGAGAATGATTTGATAGGGTGCTAATAATTCGTGTAACATCGGCTGGGCAAGATCAGGTGTTCAACATTTGTTTGATCAGGAAACTGTATGTAACCCCTGCAATCATAACCACCTTCACCAAATGACCGGCCCTGATGTATCCATTGCGCTGCGGATACCGCCATACTATAAACAATACCGATGCCAATGGCAGATAAAAAAACACGGCGAAATAGGCCAGCGACGGGATGTGCTCAATCTGGGTTACATACACCCACGTTACCATAGCAGCGGTAATCAGAACCAGCAATGTTAATGCTATGTTGGTATATTGATACCCGAGCACCAAGGGCAATGTAGCGCGTCCTTGCTCACGGTCACCCGGTATATCGGCAAAATCTTTGACAATTTCTCGGATGAGATTCAGCAAAAAAGCAAATCCCGCAAAACCCAACACCCAGTAATAAATGATTTTGATGTAAAAATTGGCCTGTTCCACACTTTGGAAGTGCTTCACCAGATCCTCGGAATAGCGCAGCGAGAGCAAGGGCAGCTCATACAGCGCTACCATCAAAGGAACCAGGGCTGCCAATAGTGCCACTACCACATTGCCGAGCAAAAATTGCCTCTTGAATACCGATGAATAATACCACAAAGTTGCCGAGCAAAAAAGGTGAATGCCTGCTAGGTTGATATGGCCGATTGACCAAGCCAAATAGGTTCCAAGGGCCAGTCCCACAAGGCTCATTACCAAATGTGCCGCCATGGCTTGCCTGCGCGTTACCCCAAAACCAACAATAACCTCTTCTGGCTTATTGATGGTATCAATCTTACTATCGAAATAATCGTTGATCACGTTACCCGCAGCAGCTATCAGAACTACCGACAAAACCAACAAGGCAAACTGAAGGTTGGGAAACTGAAAGGTGAACCCCGCGGGCTCGATGAGAGTTCCAATGACTCCATACCGCATGGCATACATGGTGTATACCACGATGAGAAGGTTGAGCGGACGCGTGAGTTTAATAAGAGGCCACATGGATGTAGATCAGGTTGAAGGTACAAAAAGATCAAACCACAATTGTTGTGATTTGAGCGTTTGTTCAACCACATCTCGAACACAGCCTTTTCCACCCTCTAATGGAGATACATAGTGGCAAATTGATTTGATCTCAGGAGCGGCATCGGCGGGGGCAACTGCTACTCCTACACTGCGCATTACCTCATAATCGGGAATATCATCACCCATGTACAAGCATTCACTCCATTTGAGGTTATTCTTCTCAACCATCGCCTTTAATACAGGCAATTTATCGAAAACCCCCAGGTGAACCTCATGAACTCCTAAGGTCAAAAGGCGGTCCTTTACCGATTCAGATCGGCCGCCGCTGATCACTCCAACAAACAAACCTTTTTCGATGGCCAAACGCACGGCATAACCGTCTTTGGTGTTCATAGAACGGAGTAAATCGCCGCTGGGATGGAGATATACCGTATTATCGGTAAAAACCCCGTCAACGTCGAAGATCAGGGCTTTAACACTTGGCAATAACTCTTTGTAACTAGGCATTTTTCTGTTTGGTGATTTGGTCACTTAACAAGTGATAAATTTGAATCCACTCGCGGTGGTGTTTGAGCAATTCCAATTGGCGCTCCATTACGGCTTTATCGCCTCGGCTAGCCGGTCCCGTTTGCGCTTTATGGGGTGGAAGATCCTTGATTTTCACCGCAGTTTCCTTGATGAGCGGATATAGCAACTCAAAGGGCAGTTGGGTGTTTGACTCCAATATGTTTTTGGCTATTCCGTATAGTACATTGCTGAAATTAGATGCAAAAACGGCCGCTACATGCAGATAGCGCCGATCGTCAGAGCTGGCTTTAAACACTTTGGTCGAAATAGCCTTGCCCAAATCGCTCAACCGCGCCTCATCTTCCTCACTGGCCCCCTCAATTAAGAAAGGAACCTCGAAGAAATTAACCTCTTTGTCCTTGGTAAAACTTTGTAAGGGATAAAAAACCCCGTGGTGTTCAAATTTATCGACCGCATCGATGTCGGTTGAACCTGAGATATGGACCACCAACGCTTGATTTTCGGGCAGCCTGCGAACTACGCTTTCAATAGCCGAGTCGGATACGGCTAAAACGATTAAATCGACCGATGTGGGACAGTCTTCTACCTTAGCGACGTAATCGGCGCCTGCGCGTGTGGCCAGCAATCGCCCCGCAATAGGGTTTCTGGAAACAACGGTGTGTACCCGACGCTGGGCGTGCATAAAAGCCGAACAGAGGTGGGAGGCCAAATTGCCCGAACCAATGATCGCAATGGTTTGTATGGGTTTAACGTTCATTTTTCAACGATGCTCGAATGCGTTGCAAAACAGCTATCAAGGTACCTAAGCCCATCAACACAATTCCTATCCACAGTACATTGATACCCGGAAACATAATGGCTTGCATCACGACAAATTCCTTGGTATTGTCCTGATGTTCAGCAATAGAAAACGAAACCTTGTTCTCCGCTGGATTGATCTCACTGATAGCGATTTTCAAGCCCGCTTCTTTTACCTCTGTCACATCGGGAATGACCAGATTGTTGTCCCTCAGAATAAAAATCGGATTGGCGTGAATTTCCTGCTTATCAGCCTGAATGATTTTTAAATGAGCCACAGCCACCAAATCGCTCGGCAACAACCTGAACTCAGTGGGATCGCTGGCCAGGTTCATACCTTCAAAAACAATAAGCGTTCGGGCCGAAAATATGGTATCGCCCTTTGAAATCTGATAATCCTGCGGCTTAAAATACCCCTCCGCATCAACGGTGTCGCGCTCCAATTCCGCCCATCGAATGTGGGTGTAAATATCTTTGTGTAAAAAGTGCTTGGTTGAGGGTTCAGGAACATTGCCAAACTTGGCGTTCATTTGGATACGAGGATACAAGGTAAAAGCTAAATCCCCTGCCCGGCCAGCATTCCAAAGTTTCGTTTGACGCAGTTGTTCAGAACTAGGCTGATCAACTACCTTCCAATAGTTAGCTTGATCGTTCAAAAAATTGCTGCTCGGGACATGCTCACGGGTGCATTCAAAAACTACACCCTGACTGAGAACCAGTTGACCTTTGAGATACCTGTTGGGTTTCGGACTGAAATAGTCTACCTGATAGAGTTGATTAATCCCCTCGGTTTTCTTCCCCTTATACGTCACGAAGTAATCACCCATGGCAACGGTATCGCCTTTGAAAAGCAACATGTCCTCATTGTTCTTGAAGTCTTTGCCCAAAGAGGTAATGTCGAAGGTGGTTTTGTTCTCGGAGAGTTTTACGCTTTTTCCGGCTGATATGAGTGCTCCAACCAGAATCAGAGCAAATCCAAGGTGCGCCATGCTAGAGCCTAACATTTTGTTGGCCTTTTTCACCACAACTAACCAATAGTGAGCATTGGCAGTCACCGCAAAGATTCCCGAGAAAAGCAATACCAGTAAATTGGGTTGCGACCAGCTAAACTGAAAAGCGTACCCTAGTCCAATGGTTAGTATCACCGCAAGGCCAAAGGGCATAGCCAGTCTCGACAACACCTTTTTGATATCGGAATCCCTGTACGCAAAGAATTGGGTTGCAGCAATAAGCATGGCCGTTAAAAAGGCAAAGGGTATTTGCCATTTATTGTAGTGTTGAATGGCATTTGACGGGGGAGCAAAATTAGCCTTGCCCAATTTAATCAACCACTCCCAGTTCCATTGCTGACCCCATTGACCAAAGGTTTCTGAAAAGGGTTTGATCAAAAGATTGATGACCGGTGTTGAAGTTGAAAAGCTGATCTGTAATGCTGACAAACCAAGCACCAAACTTCCGATGAACATCCAAAATTCTCTTGACCACAGTTTTTCCTCCTCGGTTACTTGCCGATAATCTGAGCGATAGGCCCTCACCAAGGCAAGCGCTGAAAAAAATAGAAACACCAGTATTAAAGCCACCTTTTGCTCCATCACAGCCGTAATCACCAGCATGCTGGCCGATATACCTGAATAGAGAACCCGTTCGAGGGGGCGTCTGATCAATAGAGCCGTCATCAACAGCAAAAAGGTAAGCAAGTAGAGCAGCAGCTGCCCAGTCATCCCATTATCGGTGAAACTGTGTACCGATGAATCACCTAACACGCCACTTCGGGTCAGGAAGGTAGAATAAAGCACCAGTATAAAACTGATCATGCTCAAAAAGAGTGCCAAAAAAACCGACTGCGGTTTGCGCAGGTTTACGATAATCAAATGCGCGGCACCCACCAGCGTGAGCCAAGGAACCAAGGAAGCATTTTCCACGGGATCCCATGCCCAGAAACCACCGAAGTTGAGTGCCTCATAAGCCCAGGCACCGCCCATGAGAATGCCCACTCCTAGGACTAAAACCCCGCTGAATGACCACGATCGCGCAGCTTTCATCCATCCGGTCAAATCACCACGCCACAATCCGGCAATCGCAAAACAAAATGGCACTACCGTGAGGGCAAAACCCAAAAACAAGGTGGGAGGGTGAATGGTCATCCAATAGTTTTGCAGCAGTGGATTCAATCCCCTGCCATCGGCAAACTGAGGAATTAACGACAAATAGTTGGGGCTCTGTGTCCAAGGCAATCCCAGATTTTCAGGTAATTCGCGAATCAACAGAAAAGGGTTGCTTCCAATCTTTTGTCCTGCAACATAGAGACCGAGCAACATGGAACTCAAGAAAACCTGTACCAGCGAAAGAACCGATAGAACCGGGCCTTCCCATGATTTATTGCGCCAAATCAGCAGATTGCCAATAACCAGATGCCAAAACATCCACAGCAAAAAGCTGCCCTCTTGCCCTTCCCAGAAACAGGCAAAGACGTATTTGGCCTCCATGGCCCTATTGCTGTGTTTCCAGACGTAATCGTACTCAAAATACTGTTGCAGAATGAGATAAAAAAGAAGGCCAATTACAGCTACTACAGAGGCAGAATGCAACCGGAATAACCAACGGCCCAGTTGAAGCCAACTTGTGTCTCGATTGCGTTCACCGAGATAATAGGCCACTGCGGCCAGAATGGAAAAAACAAACGAGAGTTGAACAAACCAATTCCCCAGCTGCCCGGGAGCAGCATGTTCACCAATATAGTTGATATCCATGTTTTAGTATTATCCGTTTCCGGCCTTCATTTGATTCTGCTCACTGTATTTCGACGGACATTTCATAAGTATGTTGTTGGCATAAAAAGCATCGCCTTCTACCTTACCAATCAGCACCACGCTTTCAGAGCGTTCAAAATCCTGAGGTTTGCTTTTGCTCAAGTAGACCTTACTCGACCGGCCCTGATTGTCGATCATGGTGAATACAGTGAGATTGGGATCATTATTCGGGTTGTAGTCTATGGCGGCCGATTTATCTAATTTCCCCACCACATGAAACTCTTCGCCCGGATTGTTAAACGCCTCTGCAAAATCGGCGTAAGTAGAGCTATCGCTCAACGTGCTGATGATGGCACCAATTGCAACCGCAATGATGACAATGGCAATGATGTGTGTTTTCTTCATGATTTTGACTGATTTTCCAACTCTCTCTCCAACTTGCTCAATTTTCGGTCTAATCGAATCAGATATCCCACCAGAACTGCAAAAACGAGAAAAGCAACCAGAACAAACGTGTAAATTTTACCCGAGCGGAACATAGTTTCCTCCAATGCGCTATTGGCGAGCACAGTCTGACTGAGGACAACAAAAACGGCAGTAGTTGCCAGCGTCTTACTCTTCATGGGTGGTTAGTTTGCGGTTTACCATTGTCATTCTATTTTTGATGGATATAATCCACGCTCCAATCAGGATCCACCCCAAAACGGCAGGATAAAAAACGGCTCTCAGGTTGTCGTCGAGATCGTATTGGCTAAATGCCGGGTTGCCTCCGTTTCCTGGGTGAAGGCTATCGGTCATTCGAGGCAGAACCTGAATGAAAACAATCATCATTACAAAGGCAAATATGTTGTAAACGGCCGAGATCCTCGCCCGCTTCTGTTCTTCGTTGATAGCTCCGCGAAGTATAACATAGGCCAGGTAGATGAGCACGGTTATGGCGGCTCCGTTTAGCTTCGTATCGTCAACCCACCAAGCCCCCCAAGTAAATCGGGCCCAAATACTGCCGGTGATTAACCCTATGAAGGCAAAAACCAATCCAACTGCCACGCCATTTTCTGCTCTCATATCACTTTGCCAGCTGTTGTTACCCAAATTTTTGACGCTGTAAAAAACCGAGTAACACATACAAAACAACAAGGCAAACCACATGGTTACGTGGAAATTCAAATTCCGAATGCTCTCGTAAAGCATGCTTTTGTAGGGGAAAACAAATCCAAACTCCGGATGGGGATCGGCTATGGTGTCTGTCCATTTTGAAGCCGTACTGGTGGTAGCATTTTTTACAAACACAGCTCCGGGAAGGACTAACTTACCATCGATGGAATTGACACAAACCGCATCCAGCGACTGAGTGGGCAAGGTATCTGCGATGTTAAACAGAACGGTAGCCCGTTGCGAACGGTCGATATGAGTTACGCGGCCTCTAGATACCACCTTGCCATCGCCGGTGGTAAGAAAAAAGGCGGTGCTGTCGGATAAATTAGCCGCGTATGCCGACCATTCCAAGAGATTAGCGCCGGTGTTGACACTTACTGGACTTACGGCGGCTAAGCCCGGTTTTAAGGGCGTTGTGAAAGTCATCCAAAGGGTGTATGCTACCAACAAAACACCGAGAGTCTTCCACCCATTTTTAAGCATTGCCGTTTTCATTTCTAGTCGCGCCAAAGGTACGGAAATAAAATATAGCCAAGCACTAAAACCACCCCATCTAGCAGCAGCAACGTTAGGAAATAAGGATAATTAACAGACCAATCGATTCCGTCGAGTGAGTTCTTGCTGAAACGCACCAAGGTGAGCAGATAGGGCAATATGACTGGAAAACCCAGAATGGCCATCAGCCCCATGTGATTGTCGGTCTTAAACGCTATGCCAGCAATCAGCGTGAGTATCAATCCAAATCCGGCGCCACCCATCAAAACAGCTAGGCTAACCATCCCCCAATCGGCCTGTTGCCAAACCTGACCGCCGAGCAAGAGCACAAAAACGAGCAGAGAAAAAAATCCCAATACCATCATCAACAGGGCATTGAATACCATTTTACCGATGATGATCCCCTCTGGACTTAGCAGGGTAAACAAGTAAATTTCACGGCCATTGCCTTCTTTGTCGAAACTCCTTCCCGCTACATTAAACGAGGCAAACAAAATAATGATCCAAAATAGCGCGTTCCAAGTGGGAACATCGGTGATTCGCCGAAAACAGAGATACGAAATGTAAATACTCGCCACGGCATACAACAACATGCTTCCCAAAGCCGCTTTGTTCTTCAATTCAAGAACCATTTCTTTGCGAATAAGCTTAATTATTGACACCATAGCCGGGTGGGCAAATTTAGCTAAATACCTGAGCGCATGTACCGATTTTTATGGTCATTTCGACTTATTAACACGGCTATTCGCAGAAAAAATAAGCATTGTGGAAATAAAATGTCTTGTAACCCCTTAAAAATCTTAACTTTGTAGACCACTGACTAACACGCCGGAATGATGTTGAGAAAATTGAAGCACGTACTTATCCTCCTGCTCACCCTGCTAATAGCGGCACCTGCCCAGCTTGAGGCCTCGGTGAAGAGCAGCAAAACGTACGCTAAAAAGTCAAGTAAGAAGTACAGCAAAAAAAGGTACTCCAAAAAGAAAAAGCGCTACTCCAAGAAACGCCGTTGGTCGAAACGATCCAAGAAGAAACGCGTTCGCCGCTCTCGTACCTCATCGCTTAGATCAAGTGTTTTTCATGTACCAGGTGGATACGCCGTTTACGGTATGGACGTGAGTAAATACCAAGGTATTATCGACTGGACCAATCTTCGCGCACCGGAGAATTATCGCTTTAACATCAATTTTGCCTTTATGAAGGCGACCGAAGGAACCTTGAAAAAAGATCCCCGATTTGAATACAACTGGGTGAGTGCGGCTCAAAACGGCGTGAAACGAGGTGCATATCACTTTTACCGCCCCAACGAAGACGTTTATGCCCAGTTCCGCAACTTCTCTTCCAGCGTTAAGCTTTCCTCAGGCGATTTCGCCCCCGTTATCGATGTGGAAAGTCGCGGCGTGGTTAGCGAACAGAAATTCCAAGACGATCTGCGCATTTTTATTGCGCTTCTCGAAAAAGAATACGGTGTCAAACCTATCATCTACACCGGATATCGATTCTACCACAAGCACTTATCACATCCGTTTTATCAAAACTATCCTTTCTGGGTGGCCCACTACGGAATGAAAGACATGAATTTCAAAGATCATTGGAAATTCTGGCAGTTTACCTGCAAAGGAAGGGTGAAAGGAATTAAAGGCGCTGTCGACCTTAACGTATTCAAAGGAGGCCTTGCCGAACTCAATGCCATGACGGTGAAATAACACAACCAAATCCATATTAGAAGCCTTGCCCACCCGCAAGGCTTTTTTTTTACCCGATTCCTTTCAGAAAGTCCAACGGTTTTGCAAAGCTGCCAACAATCTGCCATTGTCGCAGCGAAGTGATTTGTGTCATACCCATCACCGTGAGACCGTTTTGTTTCATTTGGCCGATGAGTAAACGATATGAGCATTTATCAACAAAACATGTGCTTTACGGCGGCTTTCGTACCTTTATACTCTCGTTGATTGGCTCCATATGTATCTGATTTTTGACACCGAAACCACCGGATTACCCAAGAATTTCAACGCTCCTCTTAGCGACTTCGACAACTGGCCGCGTGTGGTTCAGTTGGCCTGGCAATTGCACGACAGTGAGGGTAAATTGTTGGAAGTCAAAAACTACATCGTCAAACCCGAGGGCTTTACGATTCCGTATAACGCCGAACAAATTCACGGCATTAGTACCGAGCGAGCTCTTCGAGAAGGCATGCCTCTGGCTTATGTGCTCGCCGAATTTAACCTCGCACTGGAAAAAGCCAGCTTCTCGGTTGGGCACAACATATCGTTTGATATCAACGTCCTCGGGTCAGAATACCTGCGAATGGAGATGGAAACCCATCTGCATGACAAGAGGGTCATTGACACCAAAGACGAAACGACCGATTGGTGTGCTATTCCCGGGGGAAAAGGCGGTAAATTCAAATGGCCTACCCTTACTGAACTATATGAGAAACTGTTCGGCGAATCGTTCGCCGAGGCCCATAATGCATCGGCCGATGTAGAAGCCACTACCCGGGCCTTCCTAGAATCCCTTAGAAAAGGCATTATTTCCGCTGAGAAAGCGGGATTAAGCCCAGTACAATTCAAGGCATTCCAACATGCAAACCCCGATGTGGTCCATCTAATTGGCCTTCAAATTCAGCCCTATCAACCAGAGCCCGCAGAGCAACCTCAGCCCAGCGCACCTGCGAAGGTCTCTGCCAAGTCCAAAAAAGAACTCACCACTGCCCCTTACGCCCATTTACACAATCACACTCAATATTCGGTGCTACAGAGCACAACAGAGGTAAAAAAGTTGGTGCAAAAAGCCATAGCCGACAAAATGCCCGCTGTTGGATTAACCGATAGCGGCAATATGATGGCTGCTTTTCATTTCGTA
>DASUEB010000031.1:0-2627 GCA_036275295.1 Luteibaculaceae bacterium
AAAAGAGAGGCAAGTCGTGTTATCGCACCGCTACAACCGCCTACCCTTGCTTCGGTCAAGACCTGGGGGAGTTAGCAGGAGCTGGTCGTAACAGACTTGCCCGTGCAAAAGTAACGCAATACGCTTAAAAATCAAGTTTCCTAGAAAATTTTAGATCTCACTTGCTTTTTTATCTTTGCGATCAACAAACCCTAAATCCCATGAAATTTACTCCTTTTAACTCAGGCTTGCTTCTCGGAGCTGTGAGCGTTATGATGACCATTATTTTGTACTTGATGGGTCCGCAGACCTTTGCACAGGGCTGGATATCGTTTGCCTTGCTGATCATCAGCATCGCCTTGATCATTTACACCGGAATTCAGTATCGAAACACGTTAAACGAAGGTTTTTTGAGCTACCAAAAGGCCTATGTCTTTTTGCTGATTGTAACGGTGGTTTCGCTCCCCATTAGTTCGCTGTCGCGCGTTGCCATCATGTCGCTCGACCCTCAGTTCTCTGAACAAGTGGTGGAAAAATCATTAGAAGCAACGATGGAAGTGATGTCGAAACTTGGATTGCCTGATGACCAAGTTGAACAGGCTGCCGAGCGCGCACGCGGAGATTTTGAAGAAGCCAATTCGCTGAAAGGTGCCCTGATGAGTCTGGTTTATGCACTGCCCTTCATGCTGATCATTAACCTTTTGTTGGCGCTAGCCATCCGCAAAAACAAACCCGAGTTTGCATAATACGAATTATCCATATCAAGTATCTGTCGTTGTACCCGCTTACAACGAAGCTGAATCCCTACCCGAATTGAGCGATTGGGTGCACCGCGTGTGCACCCAACACCAGCTCACCTATGAAATATGCTTTATTGACGACGGCAGTAAAGACAGAACCTGGGAAGTAGTTGAAGAACTGGCCCAAAATAATCCAGCCGTCAAAGGCATCAAATTCAAGCGCAACTACGGTAAAAGTGCAGCGTTAAACGAAGGCTTTAAAAAAGCTCAGGGCGAGGTTATTATAACCATGGATGCCGATTTACAAGACTCGCCCGAAGAAATTCCAGGCCTGCGCAAGCGCATTGTTGAAGAGGGATTTGATCTGATCAGCGGTTGGAAACAAAAGCGCTACGATCCGCCCAGTAAAACCATCCCCACCAAGTTATTCAACGCAGTGACGCGCAAAATGAGCGGCATTCAGCTGCACGACTTCAACTGCGGACTTAAGGCCTATCACTACAACGTAGTTAAAAATATTGAGGTGTACGGTGAGATGCACCGCTACATCCCCGTTATTGCCAAATGGCACGGTTACGGTAAAATTGGCGAACAAGTAGTCGCCCACCAGGCCAGAAAATACGGCACATCCAAATTTGGACTCGAGCGTTTCATCAATGGGTTCTTAGATTTGTTAACGATCACCTTTGTGAGCAAGTTTGGCAAGAAACCCATGCACTTTTTTGGCACCTTGGGTACCCTGATGTTTTTCATCGGATTGTTGTCGACGGGGTGGCTGGGTGTATACAAGCTATATCACTTGTACCATCAGCAACCCGCTCGCCTGATAACCGATCAACCCCAATTTTACATCGCCCTGACCACGATGGTGATAGGTGTTCAATTGTTTTTGGCCGGATTTATTGCCGAATTGGTGAGCCGCAATGCATTGGATCGCAACCAATACAACATCGAAAAGGAACTCTAATCTCACCCTATTTCCTAGCGGAAAACTATTGATTTTCAGTATTCATTTGATAGGGTTGTTTCATTTAGTTATATTTGATGATAACCAAATGCATCCCTATGAAAACTATTTTACTCACCGCTTGGTCTCTGTTGATGCTCTCAGCAGCACAAGGTCAGTTCCAAAGACAATATTTCGACGGCGAGGACACCTCGGCCACCGAAGCCATTCGGATTTACTTCGATAAAGAGACCGGCAGTACCTGGAAGGTTGGCGAACCTCAAAAGGTTCTTTTTAACCGCGCGTCAACCGTACCCAACGCACTGGCCACCCAACTCACCGGCACCTATCCGGCAAGCGACAGTGCCTTCGTTGAGTTGCGCATCGGTTCGCAAACGGCTTTTGGCATCATGGCCTTACAATGGGTTCAAAAGCTTGATTATGAAGACGGATTGAGCGGAGGTACAATTGAAATATCGACCGATGGCGGCAATACATGGCAAAGTGCGTTTAACAACCCGTTTGTATATAATTTCTACGGATTTAAAGAAGAAAATGTCGACACACTGCCCAACGGCATGGTGGGTTTTTCGGGTCGTGATACTTCATGGGCCGATATATGGCTTTGCTTCGACTACACCTGGATGAATCAATTGGAAGACAGCCTGCGCGTGAGGTTTGTTCACACCAGCTCTGATGTAGAAGAGATGCGCGAGGGTTGGATGATAGACAACATCCAAGCCAGAACCACCATTGTCCATACCGTTGGCGAGCAAAAACAAGCGGAATACGCGCGGATTTACCCCAATCCATCCAAAAACACGTTGCATATCGAACTTCAGAAACAAGATGGTGCCCACATCATCGAAGAACTTAGGATATACAATGAATTGGGGCAATTGATGTGCCGTCACGAGCGGATTCCCACCAAGTTTTTTGTGCGGGTAGACAACTACCCCCCA
>DASUEB010000032.1:0-10434 GCA_036275295.1 Luteibaculaceae bacterium
AGAAATGTTTTTAATTGGTATTTTTTCAATGTATTGCACCTTGTATTCCAAGTAACCACCCCTACGACTAATGCTCCAAATGTTCATTAAAAAAGCAATGAGTTTTGAGTTCAAGATTGCCAATAGGTAACGACTATTTGATTTAATCAAAAAGCCCGTCATATCAATTACTGCACCTTTTGTTAATGTGAAATTATTTCCCAATGAAACGTTTGGGTAGATTATGTATTCAGCATTATAATCAACAGTTTTGTTTATCTGCTGATATTCATACCAACATTTTGTTTTGGTAATTAAGCCTTCTTTAATAATAGCTCTTTGAGAGAACTTTGCTTTCTGTTTTTCAAGATGCGATGATATTTCTGGATATTCGTTTATGTCTGCAATTGAATAGTCATCATTATATGGAAAGATGATTTTGTTTGCAGGTTTAATAGGGCTGTATTTTTTGATGTCTCTTCCAAAAACATAAGGTTTTACTATTTTATCATTTTTTAAATCAGTGAGAAAACCTTCATTAAATCCTGTTTTAACTCCAACAATTGGCAGTCCGCAGAAATCTTTAATTGGAACGCTACCAATTTTTACTTTTTCAATAATGTTTGATATTCTGTTGTCAACAAATTTGAAATCGTTTTGAGTGAAAATTGATTTTGATGTGCTTAATAATTCTGAACTGCTAAGTTTTTCTTTTAGTGAGAAAGTCGGCAGTTCATTCAGGCTGTAATAATTGAACTGGTAGTCATCTTTACTTTTCTTAATTGCAAAGTAAATTAATGGATAAGCTGTTGCACCTTCAAAAACAGGCAGGTCATTGAAATTGATTATTTCGATTACTTCGGTATTGTTAAGAAGAAATTCAATCAAGGGTTTGCCATAGCTTGCTTCAAAGAATTTTCCTGATGTAATAAAGTTAATTGCCCCATAAGGCTTTAATAGATTTATGCTGTTTTCATAAAAGAAAACGTAAATATCTGACTTGCCTGAAAAACTTTTAAACTTACCTTGAAAGTAACCGCCTAAATCTTTTACTTCTTCTTGCCTGATATAAGGCGGATTGCCAATCACCACATCAAAGCCCACAAAATCGCCATCATCATTCAGCACTTCAGGAAATTCAAAACGCCATTCAAAAGCATTTTCAAAAATCTTGTTGGCTTTTATTTCTTCAATTTCAGTTTCTAATTTCTTGGTTTCTTCGGTCAGTTGTTGCACTTTTTTGTTCCAATCGGCTTTTTCCTTTTTGCTCATTTCAAAAATTTGCCCCTGATTGGTCATTTGAAACAAGTCGCCTGAAAGTTTTCTTAGCTTCTTTACTTTCGGGTCGTTCAACGATATTTCACTTCTGAAATCTGATTTAATGTCGGCAATCAGTCGTTCCATTTCTCTTTTCTGTTCCTTGCTTTCAGCGTTTCGGTAAGTGTCAACGGCTATTCGGTATCTGTCAATCGTCCACTTGCTTTTTTTCAAGGCTTGTTTCAGGTCGGCATCAATGGCAAAACGGCTTACCAAAGAGTTTCCGCATTTGATGTTGATGTCAATATTTGGAAGTGTTTCTAATTCGGTTGCGTTTTTGTAGTAAGCATTTTTTAAAAGCTCAATCCACAAACGCAAACGGCAAATTTTTACCGAATTAGAATTGATGTCCACACCAAAAAGGCAGTTTTCAATAATGGTTTGCTTTTCGTGGAAAAGCGTTTCCTGTATTCGCTGACTTTCGGAGCTAATTAGTGAGCCTGTCGAACTATTGCTTGGGTTGTATTCAAAAAGTTCGCCTTCTTCGTCTGTTACAATCAATTCATCATTGACCACTTCCACCTGATATTCTTTCAAGCGTTTTCCGTCACGGTCTTGCAGAATTTTTAAGTCGTTCTTAACGGCAATCATTTCATTAAGTGCCGAAACTAAAAAGTGTCCTGAACCCACGGCAGGGTCGCAAATTTTGATGCTGTTTACAATGTTATTGGCTTCCTTACGGTCTTCAATTTTGTCGTAAAGTTCTTCGAGGGTTGTGCAATTCCATTTTTTGGTTTCGTTGAATTTCTGCACAACGGCTTTGCGAATGGTTTCACGGCACATATACATGGTGATGAACCCGGGAGTGAAAAAAGAACCGTCTTTGTACCCGTTTATTTTCTCGAAAATCAACCCGAGCACCGAAGCGTTAATCAGCGTTTTGTTGTCTTCCTGAATTTCTTCTCCGCCTTCTGCTCCAAAGTCGTAAGCATCTAAAAACTCAAACAAGTATTGAAGCGTGGAAATATTGCCTGTCCGTTTTTTGCCATGCTGGTCTTTCAGCACGGTTTGCGAAAAAATCGGAATGGTTTTGTCGTCTTTCAGATTACTGATAAACAAAGTAACCTGCTCAATGTCTGTCGGCTCGAAAAGCGAAGAATTGAGATAAGGTGTTTTTTCAAACGCCTTTTTTACATCTTCGTTTCTCTCGTCATATTTGCGTGCCAACACCTGAAAAAACAAGCTGTTCAGGTCGTCATAGTTCTTGATTTTGTCTAGGTTTAGAAACGAATAGGATTTGTCGCCTTTGTGATAGGTGATGAGTTGGGCTTCCAACAACTTCAAAAACAAAATGCGGTTTATCCAAGTGATGGAAAGTTCAAGAGCAACATTAAAAAGTCGTTCCTGTTGCGTGTTGCCGAATTGGTTTGGTTTTTCTAATCGGCTGAGTTTATCTAAGCTATCAAGCTGAATAATCGCATCTTCAAGGATTGTTCCGGTGTGTCGTTCACCTGCTTTGTTTCGCTCAATCAGTTTTTTACTTCCTTCTTTGGTTTCGGTCAAGCCGATGATGTGCAACAACTCGCTGTAAAAGCGTTTATCAAGGCTGTTGCTGTCGTTTGTGAATGGAAGTTTTAAAAGATGCTCTGGCGACAACAATTTGAATAAAGCAATCAGCGAATTGTCGTCTGCTTTGTCGGCATTGCGTAACGGTTTTTGAAAATCCTGAATGTTGAAGTAGGTAAATTCAATTTCAGATGTGATGCTGTCAATAAACGGCTCGGTAATTTGTTTGTAAAAAAAATCGGTTTTGGTGTCTGCCAATCGTCCACCTTCAAAGTCGTTGAATTGTTTTACTAAATTTTTGTTTTGAGCAAAAAGTCTGTCGAAAAGGGTAGCATCAAAAATAAACCATTCATTGATGTTGGTCGCCACCAAATGTTTTACTTCAAGGTTTTTGTGTGTAATTCTCTCACGCAAGTAATACAAAACCAATTCCTGAAACGCTTTTGCATTCAGTTTTTTGGTGGTAATCATTTCCGCTTTGTTGGTCGGCTTTTTTGCTTCGAGAATTACGCCAACTGTCGAATTTGCATTTTGTCCGTTATGAATAACAAGGTCGTTTCGACCTTTGGTATTTATGAAATGGTCCGGGTCGTAATAGGTTTTCTTTAGAAAGTCGGAAACCAAGTTTTTATGAAACTCTTCGCTCTCGGTGTCGTTTGTCCTGTTGAGTAAAGTAATGAGATTGGTCTTGAAACCTTCAATTTCAGTCCTGTTCGGTTTTACTTTTAAAAAGGCTTTGTTCAGTGCCTTTCGTGGTTTCAATTCTTTTAAAATCATCTCCAAATTGGATTTTCTATTTCAGTCGGTTAAGATAAGTTTTTCGGTCGGAACGGTGTCAGAGCGTTGGCAAGAAAATGGCCCTTTTGGTTTTTTGATCTTGGCTCTTGTGTCGGCAAAAACGAAATGTGCCATTTTGCGGGTAGGCTTTTTCGTCGTCTGTCTTTTCGTAAATTTTTGCACTGTTGCTTTTCTTTCGGGTTGCAGGCAACATTTAGCTATCTGATACATGAATATCCACGTTGCGGTGATCTGTTACTTTTTGTAATTAACAGTTGCACGATATCCAGACCTATTCAAAATGCGGACTTCCCGGTGTTCGCCTGAACTCAACTTTACCACATTCGTTGGCGATTTGTTCTACCCTTGTGTTTCTAATGTTGTCAGACCAGGGGCCCATCCGGGCTTAGGCAAGCCAAACGGCTGTTTCCTTTTCCCGAACCTCTGTTTTGAAGTGGCCCTCGGGGTTGTGATAAGTGGGCAATGTTGTGTTGGGTTAAAAAAGAAAAAGGCCAACTATAAAGTCAGCCTTTTCTTCTTCGTTGCCCGACCAGGGGTCGAACCTGGACTCTTCTGAACCAAAATCAGACGTGTTGCCAATTACACCATCGGGCATTGAGGGTGCAAATATACATCGCAATTTATTCCGTGCAAGTGTCGGTAAAAAAAAATTGCAAATCCAAATGTGACCTAATTTTCTAACTTCGCACGGATAAAACATGTTTTGATGAGCTACAAAGGGATTAATAACACAGTGGGATGGCTTTCGTTTGCAATTGCCACTGCGGTTTATTTGCTAACCATCGAGCCCACGGCTTCTTTCTGGGATTGCGGCGAATTTATTGCATCGGCCTACAAACTTGAGGTAGGTCACCCTCCCGGAGCCCCCTTGTTTATGTTGTTGGGCCGTTTGTTTGCCGCCTTTGTTCCCGTTCAGCACGCAGCCGTTGCCGTTAACGTGTTGTCGGCGCTCTGCAGCAGTTTTACCATTTTGTTTTTGTTCTGGACCATCACCGCTTTTGGTCGCAAACTGGCTGGCGGAGGCGAGGTGAAAGGAGCGGCTTTATTTGCCGTTATGGGCAGTGGTTTCATTGGTGCTATGGCCTATACCTTCAGCGATTCGTTTTGGTTCTCGGCCGTTGAAGGCGAGGTGTACGCCATGTCGTCGCTTTTTACCGCCATTGTTTTTTGGGCGATCCTGAAATGGGATGCCGTTGCCGATGAACCACACAGCACCCGCTGGCTGGTGTTTATTGCCTACATGATGGGTCTGTCGATCGGGGTCCACTTGCTGAACCTGCTTTGTATTCCAGCCATTGCTTTTGTATATTACTTCCGCAAGTTCGAAACCACCCGCAAGGGCGTGGTCCTTACCTTCCTTATTTCGGTATTCATATTGGGTTTTATCCAATCGGGCATCATCCCCGGTACTGTATGGTTGGCCAGTCGATTTGAATTGCTTTTTGTAAATTCCTTCGGCCTGCCTTTCCATACCGGAGTGCTTATCTATCTGTTGATCATCACCGGTGGATTGATTTACGGTCTGCGCTGGAGCCGCAGCAATCAGTCGCCACTCTGGAATACCGCGTTGTTGAGCGTGACCACCATTTTGATTGGCTATTCGACCTTTGCGGTGATCACCATTCGCTCAAACGCCAATACGGTGATGAATGAGAATGACCCCCGAAATGTATTTACCCTGCTGTCGTACCTCAACCGCGAGCAGTACGGCGACAGACCCCTGCTTTATGGTCAGTACTGGATGGCTCCCCAAGATGCCGAGACGCCGCGCAAAGACGGGAATCCTGTTTATACCCAAGCCTATGTTGTAATGCAAGGCAACCTGGAGGTGCAGAGTTTTATAAGCCGTTTTGATGCACAGAAATACATCGATCAGCAAAAGCTTACCGATGCCATGGTGCAAACCAAGTACATCGTAAGCGATGAGAAAAAAGGCTCTGAAGTGGTTTACGACAGCAAGTTTTGTACCGTTTTCCCGCGTATGTACAGCTCGCAGGAAAGCCACATCAGTCAGTACAAAGAGTGGTCGGGCTTCAAAGGCAAACCGGTAACCACCAACGTGCGCGGCCAATCGCAAAGTATTTTGAAACCCACTTTCGTTGAAAACCTTAAATTTTTCTTCAACTACCAAGTAAATTGGATGTACTGGCGCTATTTTATGTGGAACTTCTCCGGTCGTCAGTCGGATGTGCAAGGCCACGGAAATATCATCGACGGGAACTACATCACGGGTATTGATGCTATCGATGCCGAGCGCTTGGGCAACCAGACTTTATTGCCCGATAGCATCAAAAACAACCGGGCTCACAACAAATTCTATCTTCTTCCCCTCATCGTGGGAATGGTAGGGCTTATTTATCAGTTCTTCAAAGACGTTCGTCAGTGGAGTGTGGTGATGCTGCTGTTTTTCTTGACGGGCATGGCCATTGTGATTTATTTGAACCAATATCCTTACCAACCTCGCGAGCGCGACTACGCCTATGCAGGTTCGTTCTACGCCTTTGCCATTTGGATCGGCCTTGGAGTGTACGCCTTGTTTGATCTGGGCCGAAGCCTCGATTTTAAAGGCTTGCGTCAAATTGCCCTTCCCGCTGTGGCTACTTCCGTGGTGTTGTTCTTGATTGAGACGCTTGTAAAAAATGATCATTCGCTATCCTTCACGGTTGGGTACATGGCAGCTGTTGGATTGGCTATGATTGCCATTGCCATGTTTGTTCACAAGGCATCGCCCACCTCTGCCTTGGGGGCTATCGTAGCTATGCTGATATGCCTTCCTGCACCTGCTTTGATGGCAAAAGAGGGTTGGAACGATCACAACCGCGAAAAACGCCGTACATCGGTTGATTTTGCCAAGAATTACCTCGATACGTGCGCACCTAATGCCATTTTGTTTACCAATGGCGATAACGACACCTTCCCGCTTTGGTATGCGCAGGAGGTAGAGGGTTACCGCACCGATGTGAGAGTGGTAAACCTTTCGCTATTGAACACCGACTGGTATATCTCGCAGATGAAACGCAAGGCGTACGACAGCGATCCAGTTCCTTTTAGCCTAGAGGAATACCAATATCGCCAAGGTACCCGCGACATTGTGTTGCTTGACGACAGCCGAAACCAAGCGGGTATCCCCATCGATGTGGATCGTTTGATGGATTTTGTGAAAGACGAGAGCAAAAAAGTTCCTGTTGGCGATGGTACCTTGATGAGTTATATGCCCACTAAAACTTTCTCGTTGGCGGTTGACAAAAACAAGGTGTTGAAAACGGGTGCAGTATCACAGCGCGATTCGGCTCAGATTGTGGATGCCATTACTTGGAAGCTCGATAGACCTTACATCCTCAAAAATCAATTGATGGTGATGGATTTGCTCGCTACCAACAATTGGGAGCGTCCGGTTTACTTCGCCGTTACCACCGGACAGGATGCGTACTTAGGACTGGAAGAGTATTTCCAATTGGAAGGATTGGCGTATCGCCTGGTGCCTGTTAAGTCGCCGCGCAACCCTAATCCCAATGTGCTGGGACGTATTGGTACCGATGTAATGATGAAAAACATCATGGACAAATTCCATTGGGGGAACATGGATAAGGAGCACATCTACATGGATGAGAACAACCTGCGCATGACCACCAACCTGCGCCTGCAGTTTGCCAATCTGGCCGAGGCTCTCATCAACGAAGGCAGAAATGCCGACGCGAAGAAAGTGCTCGATCACACCCTCAAGGTCATGCCTAGACACAATGTACCTTACGATCGATTGTTAGTCCCCATTATTGAGAGCTATTACCAACTGGGTGAAGTGAAAACCGCCCAAAAGCTCAGTGATGAGGTATTTGATATCTATGAAAAAGAAATGCGCTTCTACCTCAGCTTAGAGTCGAAATACATGGAGAAGCAGCAGAACGACATTCGGATGGCCTTAGCCATTATGGGCCGCTTAGAGCAGGTAGCTCGTTTTAGAAACCTAACGGCTATGGCCGATGGGTATGTCAAACGGATGCAAGTGATTCAGAAGAAACTAGAAACCATGACGGCAAACGGATCTAGTCCGCTGCTGTTCTAAATTTGATATCCCGCCTTGTGCGGGATATTTTTTTGCTATGACCGTTTGGCCTCACATAACACCTTCTTGGGTCGACCTCCTTTTTCCGGGTTTGGTATGGCGTTTAGAGGGCAGTGGTGATCCCACCGTTTATTTGAGTTTCGACGATGGTCCCCATCCGCAGATTACGCCTTGGGTGCTGGATTGCCTAGACGAAGTAGGCGCCAAGGCCACTTTTTTCTGCGTAGGCGCAAATGCGGAACGCTATCCAGCTTTAGTAGCTGAAATTCAGCGCCGCGGTCACGAGGTGGGCAATCACACCCATAGACACTTAAACGGATGGAAAAACGGCCTATCAACCTATACCAAGGACGTAAAACAGGCCTCGGAACACCTTTCCACGCCTTTGTTTAGACCGCCATATGGCAAGATATTTCCATGGCAATACGCTGCTTTGCGAAAGGATTACCGGGTGATTATGTGGTCGGTGCTCACGTGCGATTACAATCGATCGATTGACGGGGCACAGTGTCTGGAGAATGCGTTGGTGGCGGGAAACGGCGACATAGTGTTATTTCACGACAGCGAAAAGGCGGAGCCCAATTTGCGCTACGCCTTGCCGAAGTGGTTGCAAGCTATGCACCAACGCGGTTTGTTGATCCGTTCGGTTTCTTCCGGTTTATCGAATCACGCTTCCTGACAGCAGGTCATCGGCCGGTTGCACAAAACTCAATCGGCCAGAAGGATCCTCTGCTAACAAGATCATACCCATCGATTCGATGCCCATTATCTTGCGCGGCGCTAGATTAGCCAACAAACAAACCTTTTTCCCCACCACCTCTTCGGGCTGATAATGCTCTGCAATGCCGGAAACAACGGTACGTACGTCTAATCCGGTGTCTACGGTTAGTTTAAGCAATTTCTTCGACTTTTCCACACGCTCTGCCGCCGTTATTTGGGCAATGCGGAGATCCATCTTTGTAAAGGTTTCAAAGTCGGTGCTATCGACAAGGGGTTTAAGCGCAGCGTCAACAGGGGAGGGTTGCACAGGTTCTGGTTTTTTGAGTTTGTTTGATTCCGTTTCAATCATTTCGTCTTCCACCTTGCTAAACAGCAATTCGGGCTGAGCGAGTTGGTGCTGAGCCGGCAGGAAGTCGGTTTGCGAGGCTTGAGACCATGCCGCTGAGGGCAGGTTCATCATTCGCTGAATTTTGGCGGCTGTAAAAGGCAAGAAAGGCTCTAATACAATGCTGAGATTGGCACAGATCTGCAGGCTGATGTGCATGATCGTCTCCACGCGCTCGGGGTTGGTTTTTACTACAATCCACGGCTCGGTATCAGCGAGGTATTTGTTGCCCAAGCGCGCCAGGTTCATCGCCTCAGCCAGTGCTTCTCGATAGCGCTGATTGGCAATGAATCCGGCTACTCTGGCCGGTATAAGGACCATCTCTTGCAATACGTCGCGGTCGCTTTCGGTTGGTGTTCCCAATGCGGGAACCACGCCGTTGTAGTATTTCTGACTGAGCACCATGGCGCGGTTGACAAAATTGCCCAGCACTGCAACCAGTTCGTTGTTTACACGGGCTTGGTAGTCGCGCCACGTAAATTCGCTGTCTCTGAATTCAGGCGCAATGCTGGTGAGTACATAGCGAAGCTCATCTTTGCGCGTTGGGTATTGCTCTAGGTACTCGTGCAGCCAAACAGCCCAATTTCGGGAGGTAGAAATCTTGTCGCCCTCCAAGTTTAAGAACTCGTTGGCGGGAACGTTGATAGGCAGGTTGAAGCCACCGTGTTCTTTGAGTAGGATGGGGAAAATAATGCAATGAAAAACGATGTTGTCCTTTCCGATAAAGTGGTACAAGGCGGTATCTGGATTTTTCCAAAAATCTTCCCAGTTCTTGCCGTTTGACGAAGCCCATGCCTTGGTAGCCGTGATGTATCCAATAGGAGCATCGAGCCAAACGTAGAGCACCTTGCCTTCTGAGTTGGGCAACGGAACTTTAACGCCCCAGTCGAGGTCGCGGGTCATGGCGCGAGGCTGCAAACCGCCGTCGATCCAGCTCTTGCATTGGCCCAATACCTGTGGTTTCCAATGGTTCGGATCGTGGGTTTTAGTGCCGTTCAGCACGCCGTTCTCAATCCATTCCCGCAACCATTGTTCATGTCTGTTCATGGGCAAATACCAGTGCGAGGTGGGTCTTTTGACAGGTGTTTGACCACTTAGGGTTGAGGTGGGGTTGATGAGGTCGTCGGGACTCAAGGTGCTGCCACATTTTTCGCATTGATCGCCATAGGCACTGGGATTGGCGCAACGCGGGCAAGTTCCAGTGATGTAGCGATCGGCCAGAAATTGCTGCGCTTCTTCGTCGAAAAATTGCTCGCTTTGTTTTTCTTCAAAGGCTCCCTTGTGGTATAACTCCAAGAAAAACGCTTGTGAGGTCTCGTGGTGCAGGGGATCGCTGGTTCTGTGATAGATATCAAAGCTCAGTCCAATCGCCTGAAAGCTTTGCTCGATCATCCCGTGGTATTTATCGACGATGTCCTTGGGGCTTAGGCCTTCTTTTTTAGCTCTGAGCGTTATGGCCGCACCGTGCTCGTCGGATCCGCAGATGAATGCCACCTCTTTATGGTTCTTGCGCAGAAATCGGGCAAAGACATCGGCCGTCAAATAGGCTCCTGCCAGGTGCCCAATATGCAAAGGCCCGTTGGCATAAGGCAGAGCGGCTGTAATTGTATATCGTTGGTGGGGAAATAAGTCGTGCATAGGCCGCAAAGATAACACAAAGGCGGTC
>DASUEB010000033.1:0-8219 GCA_036275295.1 Luteibaculaceae bacterium
CATCAGCGAATCGATAACTTTTAGTATTTTCGAAACCCGCTATGATACTCAGTTATACCGAGGAGAACTACCTCAAGGCCTTGTTGAAGATTGCGCAGGTTCACCCCGAAGGTGCGGTTGGAACCAATGAATTGGCGCTGCATTTGCAGGTTCGACCGGCTTCGGTTAACGATATGCTCAAGAAACTCCGCGAAAAAAACTTAGTCGATTACCGCCGTTACGGCAAAATTCAACTCACCGAACTTGGTCGACAATACGCGGTAGATATGGTCAGAAAGCACCGTTTGTGGGAGACTTTTCTGTACGAGAAATTGGAATTTACTTGGGATGAGGTCCACGATTTAGCTGAGCAATTGGAACACATACAGTCGGATGTCTTGATTGACAAGTTAGATCGCTTTCTGGGCTATCCCAAACACGACCCACACGGGGATCCCATTCCAGTGGCCAACGATACGGAATTGCCCTATTTCAAGCGAAGTTTAGCGGGCATCCGGGTAGGCGAAACCTGTTGGGTTGCATCGGTAGATGATACCGACAACGCCATGTTGAACAGGGCGCAGCAATTGGGTTTGCAAATCAACACCGCTATTCAAATGGTTGACAAACCCAACTGGGACGATGTGGTAGTCATTGCCATCGACCATCAACAACACACCGTTGGGCATCGATTTGCAGACCGGATCTTTGTATTGTGCAGCGCCTGTCAATCTGGAGCGGCCTGCTCTTATGAGAATCCCTGTCGCTAGTGGGCTGCTAGCGTTTGCGTTACCTTGGCATCGTTTTTCTGACCTGATTGGAGAAATGGATTTAAACCCTTTGCATGGCGCGATAGCCAACAGGCTTCGGCCTGAGAACTGCACAAAACGTAAAGCTCAACATGGTTAATATCCAATTGATTCACCAACTCAATAAGATGTTTAGAGCCTTCTTTCAAGGCCATTTGTTGATGGTAGGCATCAGTTGATGCCCCCAACTCGCCCAGGTAATTCATCACCTGCGGCACCCGCTCCTGCCAGATATTCCGCTGACGTTCATTGAGGATGTCTTGAGGAAATGTTTTAAACGAACCCACACAGATGGCTGCTTGCTGAGCGGCCGATTCGCTCTTCTGATCGGCAACCGCTTGTACCACCCCGAAATAGAGTTCGAGCAAGTCGCTAAACTCTTGTTGCTGCGCTTGAGCAGACGATAAACTGGTGAACAAAAGTACACCCCATAACACGCGTTTCATACCTGCAATATACAAAAAACCAATAGGTTAGTCGCCTAACTCCACTTGTTGTTGCAGTATACCAGCCGCCCAAAGCACTCCGCTCTGCGAAACGATGTATTTGGTCTTCAACTCAATCAGCTTCAATTGAGCCTCTATTAGCTTCTGCTGACGCGTATTAATCAGGAATATAGAGCTTTCGCCGGTCTCAAATTTGCGTCTCTCGGCATCCAACATGGCGCGGTAATTGACCACGGCCGAGGAGAACAACCTCACCTGCTCGTCGAGAATCAATTGCTGTTGAAAATAGTTCTTGAGTTTGTTTTCCAATTCCCATCCTTTGAGCTCAATCTCCTGATTGATGTCTTGAATTTTTAGCTTGGCCAATTGCAGGTTTCCGCGCTCGGCGCGAAGGAAAAGCGGAAAAGAAAAATCCAATCCCCACTTGTAATTCTGCGCAGACAAACTACCTACCCAATTGTTGCCCGTGGCCTGGGTTAGCGCATTGTATTTTACATTCAACTTGGGTTTGAGGTATTCGGCTTTGAGCCTACGGTCGATCTCCAGCGACTTCTGTTTGTACCCGTACGAAATGAGCTGTGGATGTGTGGTGGGCAGCGATTGCAACAACACCGCTAGGCTATCACCGGCGAGGGGAACGCGGGGCAGATTGGCATCGAGATCGGGCGGAACCAGCAGTTCAGTTACCTCCAAAGGGGTGTTGTTGTCGTACCACAAGAAATTCGACAGTTTGAGGCTTTCTTGCTGAAAGTCAATCAAGGCTTGACTGGCATTCATTTGCAGGTTTTGCAATTGAATGTAAGATTCGAGGGTATCGATGGCTGGCTCATCTCCTAGAACAAAACTTTGTTTGGTAGCTTCAAAACGCTCGTTGGCCAATTGAAGCGCTTCCTGAAAAACAGCCAATTGATTGGAGGCGGCGACCCATTTCCAATATTGTGAAGTGGCGTCAAACAGCAGGTCGTTGAGTGTATTGTCGCGCTCCGCCCTGCTGGCGTCATAGAGCAACTGCGCTTGACGAAGCGAAGCGCGGCGCTGATCGATGAACAATCCCTGACCCAGCGAAGCTGATACCCCGCCGTACCACAATCCCCCAGGAGGCAGATTATTCTCGGGATTGAGGTAAACACCCGAATTCTGATCGTAACCCGCCTGTAGCTCCAAACCGTACCACGTGGGCACCTTCAAACCAGCGCCCAACAATTTGTAATACTCTGTTTCCTTGAAGTATTTATTATCTAGGGTGGAGCTTAACTTTGGGTCAAATCCACCACGAGCTTGTGTAACAGTACTTTCACCCATATCTACTCCAATACGCGCCTGAACGGCCACAGGATGCCATTTCTTGACGTAAAACAAGAACTGATCTGCTGTAAAAATCTGTTTCTGTGCAGATAACGACCTAGTGCTAAACACCCACACCAAGCATGCGGTTAGGTACAGGAGTTTTTTCATTTTGACTTTTTATCGAGCTTGTTGAGCTTTTGCAGCATAGCGTCTTCTTCGGCGTTGTACTGGTAGTAATCGGGCGGGAATCCGTTGAGCTTACGCCAAATTTCGTACCAAATCGGTACATCTTTAAGAAGTGCAATTCCATTGGCGCCTGAGCCCACACGGAGTTCTTTTGGCCAAGGCACATCGCGTTTATCGGGCGAAACCAGAATGCGGTATTTACCGTTCTCACTGATAAAATTATCTATGGCCACTACTCTGCCGCCAAATGTTCCGTACGAGAGATTGGGCCAGCCTGAAAACACTACTGAGGGCCAGCCGTCAAACATAAATCGAATGGGCTGACCTTTATTGACCAGCGGAAGATCAACGGGTTCTATGTACATGGCTACGGCCAGATTATAGAAAGATGGCATGATGCTCACCAGCTCTTCGCCCTCTTTTACGGTTTCACCAATACCCGTTTTTATGGCCTTGGTTATAAACCCGTCTTGCGGGGCTCGGATGACGTAATAACCCGTGCGCACCGAATAGTTGCTGTATTGATTCTGCATCTTGGTAACCACCGCCTCTGCGTCGTACATACTCGATAACGCCGCGTATTTATCCGACTCGGCCTTCGCCAGTTTATCGGCGTATTGTCCGTCGAGAGATCCGAGTTCTACCTCAGCGTTGATCAGCTCATTGCGCGAGCTAAGCAGCTTGTTCTCGGCGCTGATTTTCTTCGCAAGCGCCTCTTGAAGTTTTAACCTGCGCGCTTCGAGATCGGTGAGCGATTTCAAGCCGTCCTTGTACAATTGCTCCATCCGTTCCAATTGCCGCTGCGCGATGGTAAAATTGGTTACCGCAGCCTGCACATCGATACTGTCGCTTTGAATTTTGAGTTGCGCCTGTTGCACATAGTTTTGGGCTTGTTCCAATTTCAGTTTACGGGTTTGAATCAACGCATCGATTTGAGTGTCGAGTGCCCGTACCTTTTCCATGTACGAATTAACCGACAGCTCTTTTGCCTTGATCTGTTCCTCGGTGCGCGAAAGCAGTTTAGGGTCGAAATATTCATCTTTGATCTCACTGATAAACAAGATGGTATCTCCCCGTTTCACAAAGTCGCCCTCGCCAACATACCACTTCTCAATTCGCCCAGCGATAATGGAGTGAATGGTCTGCGGACGCTGATCGGGCCTGAGAGCAGTAAGATAGCCTCTGGTTCTGATGTTTTGCGTCCAGGGCATAAACATCAGCAAAAGCATCAACCCCATCAGCACCCAAAGAATGCGACGAAAAATGCGCTCGGGATGATACTCTTTAACAAGGTGAAACGACTTGTATTTTGAGCGATCAACTCGTGAATCAATTCGATTTGGACTGAGATTGAGCATGATCAATAATTTTGTAATAGGTTCAAGACAAAAGGATCTTGTAGCAGGGTCGCAGTTCCACCCGCACCTCTAATGGTACCTTTGTGCATCACAACGGTGTGATCCATGAAGTTCACCACATCGGGTGCCGATGAACAAACTACTACCGTCGAAGGAGCTCGCAGCAGGTAATCCAAAAGTCGCTTCCGATCGTCTTTGGCCAACTGATCGATCGTATCGTCGAGTAGGATCAATTGCGGACTGCCCGCCAAGCTTCTAGCCAGCAGCAACTTAACCTTCACGTGTTTGGGTAAATTTTTTCCCCCGGTGAGCAGCTCCGTGGCGAAACCATGAGGCTGGTGAGAAATAAATTCTGTTAGCCCCAACATTTCGCAGAGCCCTTTGATTTCCTCGAGACTAACTCCGGGTTTTCTGAGCGAAATGTTTTCTTCAATGGTGCCTTCAAACAGATCTTCATTGGCCAAACTATCGCCAATGGCTGATCTGAGATCGTCGCGATTCCATCCGTTTATGGCGATGTCGTTGTAAGTAAACAAACCGGTGAAGTTGTTGTACAAGCCCGCCATAACCTGCAAAAGCAGGGTTTTTCCCGAGCCCGCCGAACCCATCAACACCGTTTTGCTACCCGGGCTTATTGCTAAATTGATGTCGGTCAACAAAGGCTGACCATTGTCGGGATTTAAAAACGTGAACGATTCCAACCGCACCGACAACCCGTTGGGATGAGACCTAACCCACTCGCTGCCCTCTGTTCGCTCCAGCGGCAGGTCGGTTACATTGGAGATTTTCTCAATGGCCGTCAACACATCGTAAATATTCTCTAAGCTCATGATCAGTTTCTCAACAGAGGCAATCACCAAGATGATGATAATCTCGGCGGCCACAAACTGGCCAATATTCATCTGCTGATTGATCACCAATAAGCCGCCAATAAAAAGCAATCCGGCCGCCACAAAGAGTTTAAATCCGATGAAATTGTAATACTGCGCCATCAAGGTCTTGAAGTGCGCCTGACGGGCCTTTAGGTACTTGGCCACCGCAAAATCGGTTCTCTCCAATGGCAACGGCGAATTGCCTGCCAGTTTGAAAGTCTCCACGCTTCTACCCATTTCCTCCAACCAATGTGCTACCTCGTATTTGTGCTTGGATTCAACTAAACTAGTGCGCAAGCCCTTGGGAGAAATAATCCGGAATATGGTGTAGATCACCAAGATCAACACCAAACTGAAAAGGATGAAAAAGGGATGGTAAAAAGACAACAACAGAAGACCAAAAATGACCTGTAGGGTTGCACTCGACAAATCGATTAAAATTTTAGAAAGCCCTTTTTGAACGGTGATGGTATCGAAAAAGCGATTGACCAACTCGGGGACGTGATCTTGATTGACCGATTCGAGTTTGATGCGCGGCACGCGATACGCAAATTCAAAGGCCGAGCGCGTAAAAATTTTCTGTTGAAGATTCTCGGTTATAGTAAGCTGCATCACCTGCATCACCCCCGTGAAGGCAATACCAATGAGCACAATAATCACCAAAATAACCCAACTGGTGCTGATCTGACCAGCCGTGATGAAATTGATGATGGCCTGAATTCCCAAAGGCAAACTCAGCGCAATCAATCCGTTGAATACCGCATAAACATAGACACTGAATATCTCCTTCCGATCTACTTTGAGCAGATTGAAAAATCGAACCAGCGGCTTGATATCATAAATTTTTTCCATACCCTTTTGCGCTAAGTACTAGTTGGTTAAAAAACTCCGTGAGTGCGTCACTCGCCGGATTAAAATTGGTCAAAGCCGGAATGTGCCCCGCAAAATGTTGCTGGTGTAAAACGCCCTCTACGACGGTTGTCGCCAGCGCGTTGGCAAAGGGATATGCCGGCTCTAACTCTTCAATTAATTCCGACAAACGCTCAACCACTCGCAAGTAAGGACCAAAATAACCCGCCCTCTGGTTGTCGTCAACCGATTTGACAAAATACGACTTAACCGACTCTGAAACCACGACGTCTTTTACTGTTTTCACCGCAAATAAACCATAGCGTTCGTGCGGCTCAGGCTGATACGCTAAAACACCAATGAGTCGGCGAATGCGCTCGTCTACTTGCTCAATGTTACTGATTTCGAATTGAATGCGATACGCCACCCAACTCCAGTACCACGACTCGTAGAAGAGCAACAGCTTGTGTTTGGTCTCAAAATAGCGGTATATCGAACTCTCGGTGGTGTGGATGTGCATGGCCAATTTGCGGAAGGTAAATTCTTCCAAACCCAATTGATGCATCAGATGCAAACCCTCTAATAGGATTCCTCGACCCAACTCAGAAGATCGGGGATCTTTGAGATAAATCTTGGGATGTACGTTGATTTGCAGAACCTCCATGGGACATAAAACTACTTACTCCCCACAAAGTTAATAGTAATACTATCTTTCTTGCGTTAAATATTCCCAAAATGAACCCGGTACCGCCCTACTCCTTGGGTTCAATTTCGGGCCATAACAAGTTCTGGAAACTCAGCGCTGGAAGAAAAAACCCGGAAACACTTCGCGTTCGGGTCGGCCGAGCAGTTTGATGTGGAAATAGGAACGAATAAACCCCCAGCCGTAAGAAAGCAGCTGAAGAAATGATGCGCCAACCGCCATAACAGCAATAGCAGGGTTTTTAGTGCTGCGCAAAGCATCGAAAAATAAAATGATTGCCAACAGCGCCAGCGGAAACCCCGCTGCTGTGAACCCCAGCAGCATCAAAGCGAGCAAACTCGCTGTACCTAAGGTGAACAACGCCGGGAAAAAATAGGTCACTTTTGTTTTGGAGGGATACCACTTCATCAAGATGACGCGGGTAACCCCAAATTTGTAGACCTGTTTGGCAAATTTCTTGAAATCGATGCGGCGCTTGTGATATACAAAGGCATTTTCGATCAGTCCAACGCGGAATCCGGCCTGCATGATTCGGTAGCTCAGATCGGGATCCTCCCCAGGGTGAATATCGCTGAACCCACCTACCCGATTATAAACCTCTTTGCGCATGCCCATGTTGAAACTCCGCGGTTGAAACTCATCGAGTGCATTGGCCTTGCCGCGGACGCCTCCGGTGGTCAAAACCGAGGTCATGGCATAGTTAATGGCTTTTTGAATGTCGCTGAAACGCTCGTCGGCGGCATCGGGTCCGCCAAAGGCGTCCAGGGGCCTTTCAGCCAGCGCGCCGGTCAGATTCGAGAAATAGGTTTTGGGAATGACACAATCGGAATCGAAAAAAAGCAACCACTCCCCCTGGGCCAACGACATGCCTACGTTGCGACTGTCGCCCGGACCGCTGTTGGGTTTGAAGTGATACTGAATCGGGAACAGGTGGTTGTATTCGGCTACAACCGACTCGCTGCTGAGGCTTGAACCGTCTTCAATAACCAGCAGTTCGAAACTTTGCTCCGTTTGCTCCGCCAGACTTTGCAGCAAATCGCGCATCTCCTCGGGGCGGTTGTAAACGGGTACAATGATGGTGTAGGGTTTGTGGTGCATGGGTATATTGACGGTTTCTTGACTAAGCTGGCAATCCTTCTATTACGCTGGAAATGCATCTACTTCACTCGCTCTCCGATTTCTTTTCTGAGATCGGCATCACTTAAAAACCCGCTGTGACTCCAGATTTTTTGACCTTGGTGGTAAAGAATTAGGGTGGGCAGGGCCGCTACACCTAAAAACTGCGTCACGGCTTGTTGATCGTCGGCATTGATCTTTTGCAAGATCAGTTTTTGATTGTAGTCGGAGGCCAATCGATCCAATTCAGGAGCCATCTTTTTACACGGGCCGCACCACGGGGCGTACACATCAACCAAGACCCAGTCGCCAGCCTTCGTCAATTGCTGGTAGTCATTCACCGAAAGCGCTGATCCTTTGGCGGTTGCGTCTTTGATCTCGGGTAATCCGGCTTTTCGCCAAGCCAACATGCCCCCTTCTAATTCAACGACCTGCTTATAACCCGCTGATCGCAGGGCCTCGGCCGCGGCTCGACTTCTGCCGCCGCTCAAACAATAGACATAAACGGGAGTGGACGGATCTACCACCTTCATTTTTTCGAGCAACTTGCCCTCGTTCCAATCGATATTGCGCGCCTGATTCAAATGTCCTTGGGCAAATTCACCGGGGGTTCG
>DASUEB010000034.1:0-3680 GCA_036275295.1 Luteibaculaceae bacterium
GTTCAAAAAGGAATCAAATGCGTCGGTTGACCGCTCATAAAATCCATTTTGCTTTAACATTTGGGCATAGAGAAATTGGATTTCAGCGTCTTGACTAAAATTACTTTGTATTTTCTCCAAAATTTCAAGTGCCGAGGTGTAGTCTCGGGTTTGAACATACAGAAGCGCTAATTTGCGCTGCATATCAGTATTCTTAGGGCGGCGCACCACAAACTCTTCGGCCATGTCAATGGCGGAGTATAAATCACCGATGCGTTCGTAGCCGGTTACCAAGTTTTTCAGTTTCCAAGTGGGCAAATCTTCCGGAGCGAATTTTTGTGCCTTGGCCACCATCTGAAACCACACCATTGAAAGTAGTAGAAGAATTCTAGTAGCGGTCACACGGCAAGTTTTTGGGTTTCACTAAAGTGGTTCCACTCCAGAAAATAAGGGCAACCTCAATGGCGCCTTTTTTGTTCGTTACGGTTTGCAAAGAAGATACGTTTGAATCAAAGCTCAAGCCAATTTGCATGCGCTCAAACGTCAATCCCACCGTGCCAATCAGGGCATCGGTATTGCGGTTGATCCCCGATCGAAGTGAACCTCCGGCGTAAATAGATGTAATGTGCTGCTTGTTCTCCGAAAATAGCAGTGCCAATTTTCCGCCAACTACCATTTCCGATGCCTTGGCTACAAACATGGCGAGGTATTGTGGTGTGAATCCAATTCGCTTGCTGAGTTTAAAGTCAATTTCGGTGTGAAATACCGAGCGGACTGGGGTGGGTTCCTTGCCTCCAAAGAAAGACTGGTTGGGTCGGTTGAGGTGATATAGCGCAAAGCCGGCATTAAAAACGTTTTCACGCCATCTGTGAGTCATGCCCAAACCAGCAGAGATATCTGGTTTAGTGCTTTTGAGATTCAAGTTGTTTTCACCGTTGGGCAAACTGCTATCGAACACTCCTGTAGTGGTATTAAATTGCTCCGGAAAAGTCAGTCCGTCAATATTGAATCGCTTTAAATTGACACCAGCCAGAAAGCCCATATGAAGCGTTGTACGGCCGGATATGGGGTGGAAGGCGCCTCCTACTTGAATACGGTCGCTGGTTAACAGCGAGTTTCCGCTTTCGTCGTGCAAGACAAGCAACCCAAGGCTTAAGGTGCTTGTCTTCTTGATAAAGTTGCGATCATAACCCAAGCTGTACGATTCAAAGGGATAACCCAGTACGCGCCATTGGCTGCGGTAGTTGGCAGAGATGCGCCAATCGCCATCGAAATTACCTATTTGCGAGGGGTTTAGCGTGAGCGGACTCATGGCAAATTGACTGAAATGGACATCCTGGGCTTTCGCGCTGAAAACCAATGTAATGGATGCCGTCCAAATCAATAAAGCGGTTGCACGCATGCGTTCTCTTTGTACCTTTATATCGCTCAAAAGTAATACATTCACCCACAAAATGCCGGTGCGAATGCCAACTAGATCAAAAGCGCTACGTGTAGGATTCTTTCTCCTAATATTCAATTCGCTGTGCGTGAATAGCTTAGTAGGGCAGGTGAGGGCCGGTTTCAGCATGTCGGTAACTCAGGGGTGCGCGCCACTTTTGGTAAACTTTACCAATACCTCAACGGGTAATCCTACTGAATTTAAATGGTTTTTGGGTAACAATCCAACTCCTTTCACGGTAGCCAATCCGAGCACAACCTATCTGGCTGCAGGCAAGTACACGATTAAACTGATTGTATCAGACGGGGTGACCTCAGACAGCCTTATCTTGGTTGATGCCATTACCGTGTTTCCTAAGCCCGTCGTTGATTTTACGGGTCCTACACAAGGTTGTATACCTTTTACTGCCAATTTTACCGACCAAACCGTTACCGGAGGTTCAACCATAGTCGACTATAACTGGACGTTTGGAATTGGATCGTCTGGTGCACAGAATCCCAGCGTTACTTACAGTTCTCCAGGCACGTACACCGTTTCCCTCGGTGTAAGAGACAACAACGGTTGTTCAGGTTCGAAGCAAATTACCGGCATGATCACCGTGCGTAATCAGCCCACGGCAGACTTTACATACGATCCGGCAAAAGCTTGTAATCCGACCCTGCTGGTGAATTTTACTGCTGCTGAGACAGGACCTTTTACATTTTCCTGGAACATGGGCTCGGCGGGCAACTTTACCGGTAGAACACTTACCAACATTCCGTTTACCACCTCGGGGACTTTTCCTGTTAAGCTCGTGGTGACGGGCGAGGGCGGATGCTTTGCCGAAAAAACGGTTTCGCAAGCTATTGTGATCGACAAACCGGTGGCCAACTTCAACTTGCCACCACGGGTGTGCAAGGGACAGCCTGCTACGTTCACCAACACGTCAACAGGCGCCACCCAATACGCATGGAGTTTTGGTTCTACGGCACTTTCTCCATCTGCCACATTTAACACGGCGGGAACGCAATCGGTAACCCTAGTTGCTAGAAATGCAGAGGGCTGTGTTGATTCAATCACCAAAACGGTTAACGTTGAAGATCCTCAGATATCCCTGAGTCCCAAAAACTATTTAGGATGTAGGCCACCTGAGACGGTATCGTTTACCAGTACCTCGCTTAACGTGAGTAATGTTTTGTGGAATTTCGGCGGCGGAACCCCAAATACTTCTACCCTAAGCAATCCATCGTCGACCTTTGGCGCAGGGCAATTCCGAGTAATTGTAGAGGGAGTGTCACCCGCTGGATGTGTGGCAAGAGATACGGGAACTGTTATAATCAGGCGTATTCAACCTAATTTTTTAATTTCCAATACCAATGGCGGTTGTGCGCCGCTTGCCATCAATTTTACTGATCAATCGCAGTCACCCTATCCGATCACCAATTATATCTGGGATTTTGGCGATGGAAGTCCACAAGTCTCAGGACCCAACCCCAGTCATAACTATACCACCGCAGGCGATTTCACCGTAACCCTTACGGTTATAAACTCACAGGGTTGCACCGAAACCATCACGCGACCCCTCATCGTAGGGGCGAAACCCACCGCCGACTTCGGGCAACCGAACATGGTGGAGTGCGCCAAGGAAGTCATCTCATTGGTTGATATGTCCTCCGTCAATGGAAATTTCACGCTGATTGACGCCTGGCGATGGACAGTGACCTCTGCCGCGGGTACCTCGCAAGGCACCGGGAGAAACTTTGATTTCAACAACGTCCAAGACACCGGCTTCTGGGATGTTGAACTCATTTCGGGCTACAACGGTTGCCTAGACACCTTAATTCGCGAAAAATATTTCTATCAATACGGCCCGATTATCAAATCAAACAACCGGAATGTTCCCTGCGATACCGTGGCGCTGCTTATGGCCGATATCATCGATTACACCACGGTCACGTGGGACTTTGGCGATGGAACCTCCAAAACGTATAACGCAGGAGATGGCAATAGCTTGGATTCCGACCCATTGGATCCCGGAAAGGATACCACTTGGTTCACCGATGCCGACCACGTTACAGATGATGCTATTGCCAGCGACCATAAAATTTTTAATATTCAACACGTCTATCCGCCGGGCCCAGGCGATTATGTGGTAACCATTACAGCCCGCAAGCAGGGCATTTTTAAAACCCCCGACGGAGTGCGCGATACCGTGATTGACTGCGACTTTACGCGCACCATGACGGTTCATATTCCGCTCTACAATGCAGAGATAGCCTTT
>DASUEB010000035.1:0-27583 GCA_036275295.1 Luteibaculaceae bacterium
CCAGGGCGCTCATCACGACATAAATAATGACAACAGATTTAATCTTACAGACAAACTCTCTCTTCGAATCAGTATCCTACAACAAAGACGAGGATACTGAACGGGAATAATGACTTCATGCCTCAACTAAATTACACCCGATAGGGTATGATTATTCTGCTTTTAAAATAAATACACCCGAAAGGGTGCAAATTCGACAATAAATATTATATTTGTACCCAAAAGGGTATAAAATGAACCTTGCAGACTTTGTAAAAGACAAACGTAAATCGGTGAAGCTCACCCAGCCCGAACTGGCCGAAAAAGCCGGTGTAGGCTTGCGTTTCATCCGTGAACTGGAACAAGGCAAGGAAACCTTGCGGCTAGATAAGGTAAACCAGGTACTCCAACTTTTCGGCTACAAGGTAGGGGCCGTCCCCAAAACCACCACAACCGATTCCTAATTCAAATAATTCCTGATTTCTGATTAAAAAATTCCAGATGCAACCCAGTGCGTAAAGCTGCCATAAAAATAGAAGATCAATTAGCCGGATGGCTCACCCAGGATGAGCAAGGGTATCATTTTGTGTACGACCAGGCGTATGCAGTACAGCCGGGAGCCCGGCCGGTGAGTTTAACCTTGCCGCTGCGTGAAGCACCTTACACATCAAAAGTACTGTTCCCTTTTTTTGATGGCCTGATACCGGAAGGATGGTTGCTGGATATAGCAGAGAAGAACTGGAAACTGAATCCGAGAGATCGGATGGGATTATTGCTGGCCTGCTGTAAAGATTGCGTCGGCGCGGTGAGTGTGGAGGAAGTAAAAAAGGAGGATACACCATGAGCAACTGTCTGTTTTGTTATCAGCCCTTGGCCGCAAACGAGCAGGATTTTCATGCCTCTTGCTCAAAGAAAATATTTGGACAGCCCACTCCACCGTCATTGCCATATACTGAGGAAGACCTAGAGCCATTAGCAAAAGAAGTGATACTGAGCCAAACAGCAGTAACAGGAGTGCAGGCGAAACTTTCCCTACACATCACCGGCAATAATAAAGAGGGCACCGAACGAAGATTTACCATTGTGGGCTTATGGGGTGGGTATATTTTGAAACCGCCTACCGCTTTGTATCCGCAATTGCCGGAAGTGGAAGATGTAACTATGCATTTGGCCCAATTAGCCAAAATAAAAACAGCACCACATAGTTTAATTCGTCTGCGATCTGGCAACCTGGCGTATATAACCAAGCGGATCGACCGAACAAAAAAGGGGAAATTGGCCATGGAAGATATGTGCCAACTTACCGAACGGCTTACCGAAGACAAATACCATGGTAGCTATGAGCAGATTGGTAAAGCCATTCAAAAGCACTCAGTAACTCCGGGCTTGGATGTGGTGAATTTTTTTGAACTGGTGCTCTTCTCGTTCCTTACAGGCAATGCCGATATGCATTTGAAGAATTTCTCATTACTGGAGCAGCCGGGCTTGGGCATGACTTTGTCACCGGCTTACGATTTGGTGAATACCGCCTTAGTCAATCCTGCCGATGAAGAAGAAATGGCATTAACCCTCAATGGCCGGAAGAAGAAGCTTAAAAAGAAGGACTTTGTGGCAGCGATGAATGCATTGAAGGTGGAAGAAAAGCAGCAGGAAAACATCTTTAACAAAATGGCAAAGGCATTGCCCAAATGGCAGGAGTTGATAGACCGCAGTTATATGAGTACTGAATTTAAAGAACAGTATAAAACCATTTTAACGGAAAGAATGAATCGGTTCCAATAGCTGTTCATCCCTGATTCCAGATTATCAGATTCATAATTAAATGAGGTACCCGGGAAAAGAAATAGAAATACTATCCAGAAAATCGGTGTTTGGAAAACAAATAGACGAGGTGAAGATAGGGTCCACCGGAGAAAATCTGTTTTAAATGAAATTAAAACAATAGAACGCCTGGTAACCACAACCACCCAAAAGGCTCGGTTTAGTATGATAAGCTTCTACCCAAATCAACACCATAAAAAACCCAAATTCTAAATCCTGAATATCCCGACATGAGGTAAATTGACCTCTTCCCCACCCATCCCCCAAAAAAAATATCCCAACTTCATCGTTTTGCCCCCATCTTTGTGGCTATGTACAGGTTGATTATTGCAGCGATGTTGGCATTGGCAGCGTGTTCGGGCCGTTCCGATCGGCATGCCGGCAAAACCGTTTTTTCATATAACGAGCCGGGGCTCATCAGCTCGCTCGATCCCGCTTTTACCCGAAATACAGAGAACATCTGGGCGGTCAATCAGCTTTTCTCCACCCTCGTTCGCCTCGACTCATCGATGGAAGCCGAGCCCTGCCTGGCCCAGAGTTGGGTCATCGACAGCAGCGACCTGCGTTATACCTTCACCCTGCGCAGCGATGTGTGGTTTCACCGCAACCCCTGCTTCCCCGATAGCACCCGCAAGTTGGTGGCCGCCGATGTGGTCTACAGCCTCAATCGCCTAATCGATCCCAGCACCGCCTCACCGGGCAGCTGGGTGATGGATCAAGTAGCCCGCCAAGCCAATGGAACCCTGCAATGCGAGGCCGTGGGCGATTCGGTGGTGACGGTGCGCCTCAAAGAACCCTTTCCGGCTTTTATGAGCCTATTGGCCATGCAGTACTGCGCCATAGTGCCCCGCGAGGCGGTTGAAGCCTACGGATCCGACTTCGGCAGAAATCCAGTGGGAACCGGTCCTTTTACTCTTTTTCTGTGGGATCAGGGCAATCAGCTGGTCCTGCACAAAAACCCGCGCTATTTCGAACGCGACGAACGCAATCAACCCCTCCCCTACCTCGACGCCGTTCGCATTTCCTTCTTACAGGACCGCAACGCCAATTTTCTCGGACTGCTTAAAGGCGATTTCGACTTTATATCGGGCCTCGATGCCAGTTACAAAGACGAGATCATCACCGGAAACGGCCAGATCAATCCCAAATACAGCGAGACCTTCACCGTTCAGAAAACCCCCTACCTCAAATCCGATTACCTCGGGTTCTACCTCGGCGACAGCGCCTCTGCCCTGCAAAACCAGCACTTGCGGCGAGCCCTCAACCTGGCCATCGACCGCGAAAGCCTTATTCGATTTCTGCGCAATGGCATTGGCGTTTCGGGTGCACAAGGTTTTGTTCCCAGTGCCTTGTTAAGCGCCCGACCGTTCGACCGCGGCTATCGCTACAGTCTGCTCGAAGCCAATCGAGAACTCAAACTAGCGGGTTACAACAAACTCAACCTGCCGGTCCTCACCCTGAGCACCACAGCCGCTGGCGCCGATCTGTGTGAGTTTATTCAGAGCGAATGGCAAAAAATAGGCATCAAAACCAAGGTCGATATCCTGCCCGAAGCCAACCACCGCGAATCGGTTGCCAACGGAAAAGTAAGCCTTTTCCGCAAAAACTGGGTCGCCGACTATCCCGATGCGCAGAACTTCTTCTCGCTGTTTTACTCGGGCAATTTCACCCCCAATGGCCCAAACTATTTCCACTACCGCAATCCGCAATTTGATCAGTGGTACCTCAAGCTGAACAACACCACAGATGAGGCCGAGCGGCGTGCCATAGCCGATAAACTCGACGAAATCTTGCTGGCCGACGCACCCGTCATTCCACTTTTCTACGATGAGGTGGTGCGTGTGGTAAACAAAAAAGTGGTGGGACTGCCCATCAACGCGCTGAACCTACTTGATTTGCGCCGCGTTAAAAAACTACCAGTTAAACGTAGCTAAAATGGGATAGTGATCGGAGAGCTTCTCCTTGCGCCAAGTCTCGTACGAGCTGGCCATGAGGCCTTCTGAGCACATCAAATAATCAATGCGCAGAAAAGGCAATTTGCCCGCATAGGTATTGCCAATGCCCCGTCCGTTGGATACAAAGGCATCCTTGTAACTCTGCGTAAGGGTTTGATAGGCAAACGACACCGGATAATCGTTGGCGTCGCCGGCGAGGATAACGGGGTAGTCACTCTGGTTGGCTATTTCAACCAACTCTTCGCTCTGAAAGCCCCGCAGCTTGGCAGCGCGCACAAAACGCTTTAAAATACCCAATCCCCCCGTTTGCAGCTTTTCCTTCTCCAAGCCTGGATTTTCGGCGTAATCGTATTCGGGCTGCTCAAAACGCAGGCTTTCGAGGTGCATATTCACCACGCGGATGGTGCTGCCCTTGCATTTCACATCGGCAACCACATATCCGTTTCCACCTTGACGCTGCTGAAAATTCTCCGCTCGTATGCGCCGAATGGGATAGCGACTGAATATGGCCAATCCGTTGAGCGATTTCCGATACCCATCGTTTTGTCCGATGTAAAAAGGCAACTCCAGTCGGGCTGCGAGGCGTTCAATGCGCTCGGTTTTGTTTTTGCCCGGTGTGTGAAACTCCTGAAAACAAACCACATCGGGGTCGCTGTTTTTGATGAGTCGCTCAATTTTTTCCTGAATTTTCGGGTCGTCGAGCCATTTGTACCGATTAAATCCGCGCACGTTAAACGACATCACCTTGATGCTGTTCGACGTGTAAAGCTCCGGCGCCGAAGAATCATCCACCCGATACAACAAACAAAACCGATTGAAAAGCGGCAGGCCGATGATCAACAACAGCAAATGAACCACTACAAAACGCCTCGAATAAAGCGATGCAAAGACCAGCAGCGCGGCGTTGAGGGCAAAAAGGTAGGGATAGATCATGCCAAACAGCGATGGAACAATCCACCGGGCCGGGTTGATATACACACTCCACAAGCCCATCAATAAACTAAGGCCAACGGCCGCAGAAATGAAGAATAATATGCTTTTTATGGCTCTAATCCACCTCATTCTTTGCTGGCCTTGAGCAAGATGTCTTTTTCCTCCTTAGTGAGGCTGTTATATCCTGTATGGTTTATTTTGTCAAGTATTCGATCTACTTCTTCCTCTAAACTGGGCGCCGACACGGTCGTTTTGATGCTGTCGTACGATTTGTGAACCACTTTGATGCGGGGTTTTGGGGTATGACGGGTATCGAACATCGCGGTGATCGATTCGAGAATGACCGACCAATCGTTGCCGCGAAGGAGGGCATTGGCAAACAAATACCCAAATGCCGCACCGCCTAGGTGAGCGAAATGTCCGCCCAGGTTGCTCATGCCTTTTAAGGCCACAAAATCGCTGATCACGTAAAAAATGGCTATCCATTTCAACCGCACCTTGAACAGTCCGAACAGGTAGACCTCAAAATTGGGGAAGTAACGCGCTGCGGCGATGAAAACACCCATTACCCCCGCCGAAGCCCCGATGAGTGTGCTGCCGCCCGAGAGCGCAAACAAGGGGAAAATATTGTAAGCCAGCACAAAGACTAACGCACCAGCCAGACCACCCCCCAGATAGGAGAACACAAAACGCCGTCCGCCCAACAAATCGGCCATGATGCGTCCGGAGAAATACAGCATCAGCATATTAAAACCGATGTGCCATAAATCCTCGTGGACAAACATGTAGGTAAATGGGCTCCACGGCTTAATAAGCAAGCTTCCCAGTGCCGCCGGCAGACTGAATATGCGCACCACCACGTTGTCGGTGGCAGCCAGCGGATTTCCGGCCAGAGTAAATACCACCCCAACAAAATTGACGATCAAAAAAACAAACAGGTTGATCAAAATCACTCTTCCAACCGCACCTGAATCCCTAAACCAACGCTGTATATCGTTAAACATCAGTAAAAAGTATTTCTGTTATTACTCCAAACCTTGATTAATATAAACGCAAAAATCATACCACCCAGATGTGCAAAATGAGCTACATTATCTCCTGGGGTGTGTTTTAATCCCGTGTACAATTCGATGGCGCCATAACCCAACACAAAGTACTTGGCTTTGATGGGAATGGGAAAAAACAGCAACATCAACTCGGTATTGGGAAAGAGCATACCAAAGCCCAATAAAACCCCAAAAACGGCTCCCGAGGCACCTAGCACCGGAATGGCATTGGCCACGCAGGCAACCGCCTCATCGGCGCCTTGCAGCTCGTACATGCGCACCAAGGTGTAGGTAAGCGCTGCACCCAATCCGCAAACGAAATAAAAAATCAAAAATTTTCGCGCTCCCCATACCTGCTCCAGCGTAGAACCAAACATCCACAGGGCATACATATTAAACAGCAGGTGGAAAAAATCGCCGTGCATAAACATGTGGGTTACGATTTGCCACGGCCGGAAGTTTTCCGACAGGGGCAAGAACAAACCGGCTATGAGGTCGAGTTTTGAAATGGTGCGGTAGAACGCGCCAAACTCAAACTCGCCGCATACCAACATATCGGCGTAACCCATCAGCCACTTGGCGACAAAAGCCAGAACGTTGATGATAATGAGATTGCCTATAACGGTGTTCGAGTTAAATCCGCGTTGAATAAACATCAGCTGAGTTTTTTGGTAAGTTCTTCTTCTTTTAGCACCGTTAGGACGGTTTTACCGCGGGCGGTGTACCACGGGTTGTCGCATTCAAACAGGTCGCGCACCAGCGCCATTCGCTCTTCCTTGCTCAGGTGCTCCTTTCGTCTGATGCCCGACGAACGCGCCAAGCTCAGCGCCATGCGCTCGCTCAGGCCCATATCGGGGATGGCGCGGTGGTGTTTCATCTGCTCGATGAGGGTTTCGATAAAAACCTTGGGGTTGTTCTCGCGCGAAAAAGCAGGCATGCCATTGACCACCAGGGTGTTTTGGCCGAAGTTTTCAATGGCCAAACCAGCACCAGCCAGAGCCGGTGCCCATTCCAGCACCATGGCGTAATCCTGGGGTGATAGCTCTACTGCCTCCGGGAAAAGCTGGGTTTGCACAAGGGGTTTCTGCTCTTTGAGCAGCGCCAAAAAACGCTCGTACAACACCCTTTCGTGGGCTCTTTTTTGGTCGATTAAATACATTTCGCCTTGCAAATCAGCGATAATGTAACAGTTGTACAGTTGAAAGGTTTTTACCCGGTTCCAATCCACCTGCTGATGGGAGCCTTGAGCCATCGCCGTCTCCAACTGCTTGGCTTCGGCCTGCAAGGGAACGTCAAATTCTTGCTGAACCCGCAGCAACTCCTCCCATTGAGCGGCTGCCCTGCCCGGCTGCTGCGGGGCGATGAAAGCAGCTGAACCCGAGGATGAGCCGGTCTTAAAAGGATTGTAATCTGGATTTACCCGCGACTGAGGTAAGGCAGGCACGTAGCCCTTAGGCGCAATAGGCAATTCAAAATGAGTGGGATGATCGAAATCGAGACTGGGCTTGATGTTATACAAGCCTAGACTCTGTTTCACCGCAGCCGCTATTATGGCGTACAAGCTGCGCTCATCCTGAAATTTGATTTCGGTTTTGGTGGGATGTATGTTGATGTCGATGCTGGCAGGATCGAGGTCGAGGTAGATAAAATACGACGGAAAACTGCCCTTGTCTATCAAATCGTCGAATGCGCTGGCAATCGCGTGATGGAGGTAATTGCTCTTGATAAACCGTTGATTGACAAACAAATACTGTTCGCCTCGGGTTTTTTTGGCAAATTCGGGTTTCACCACAAAACCGCTAACGCGCACCAGTGACGTATCTTGTTCAACGGGAACCAGCTTTTCATTGAAGCTTTTGCCCATGATTTGCACAATGCGTTGGCGTGCATTGCCGGCAGGAAGGTGAAAGAGCTCGTTTTCGTTGCTGAACAATCGAAATCCGACATCGGCGTGCACAAAGGCAACGCGCAGGAACTCCTCGGTGATGTGTTTTATTTCGACAGCATCTGATTTGAGAAAATTCCGCCGCGCTGGGGTGTTGTAAAACAGATGTTTGACCAAGAACTGAGTACCTGCAGGACACGCAATGGGCTGCTGGTTTTTCACCTCACTGCCCTCTACGGTAAGATGCTGACCCAATGCATCTTCGCCGCGGCGGGTCTTGAGTTCGACCTGAGCAATGGCGGCGATGGAGGCCAGGGCCTCACCGCGAAAACCTTTGGTGAGAATTTTGAAAATATCGTCGGCACTGCGGATTTTACTGGTGGCGTGGCGCTCAAAACTCATGCGGGCATCTACCTCACTCATGCCACAGCCGTTGTCGATTACCTGAATTAGGGTTCGACCGGCATCCTTGACGACCACGGTAATCTCCGTGGCTCCGGCATCGATGGCATTCTCAACCAACTCTTTAATGACCGATGCGGGTCGCTGAATGACCTCGCCAGCTGCAATTTGGTTGGCAACGTGATCGGGCAATAGCTGGATGAGATTCGACATAGGCACAAAATTAATCCCCCAAACGGTGTTCTCAAGGGCCACTCCATTGCTTTTTCCTAACACTTGTTAAAAGCTTTCACCGCGACGGCAAGCCCGTTCGACCCCACCTACTGGCTAGCTCGCATGAACTCACCCCGTTCAGTCGCAATTTTGTGGCCCATTGGGCACAATGAAGTTACAAATTATCTGTTAATAACTTAGCCGGTCTCGATCGATCGACCCTAGCCATAGTCATACCTTTGTAGCATGAGATTAAAATCGTTCACCATACTCATTTTTGTCGCTTTTTTGGCTGTTTTCTCGGCGTTTTCGACCGATTTGCGGAGAAAACCCAAGAAAAAGAAGAAAAAAGCCGTCCCTACTGTGGTGACTACCAAACGCGACACCAGTGTGAAAAACGAGGTGCCAGACTATTTGGAATACCGCGTGGAATCAGACCCCATGGCAAAAAAGAAATACAGTTGGGCCGATAGCGTCTTCAAGACCCTCACACCGCGCGAGCGCCTCGGTCAGCTTTTTATGGTGGCAGCCTACAGCAACAAAGACGAAAGTCATTTCAAACAAATCGACAGTTTAGTGAGCGCCTATGGGTTGGGCGGATTGATCTTTATGCAAGGTGGACCGGTTAGGCAGGCCCACCTCACCAATCGATGGCAGAAAATGGCCAGGGTACCTCTTATGCTCGCCATGGATGCCGAATGGGGTTTGGCCATGCGTCTCGACAGCGTGGCGAAATACCCCAAGCAAATGACGCTGGGTGCCCTTGCCAACGACAGTTTGATTTATGCCATGGGCCAACAAGTGGCGGCCCAGACCAAGCGTTTGGGTATGCAGGTTGACTTTGCACCCGTTGCCGATGTGAACAACAACCCCAACAATCCGGTCATCAACACCCGATCTTTTGGCGAGGATAAATTCCGCGTCACGCGCAAAGCCATTGCCTACACCCGAGGCCTGCAAGATGCGCGCGTGCTCGCCACCGGAAAACACTTTCCCGGCCACGGCGACACCGATACCGATAGTCACCACAACCTACCCACCATTGCACACCCGCGCGAGCGGCTGGATACCTTGGAACTTTACCCCTTCCGCAAACTTTTTGATGCCGGATTAGGATCGGTGATGGTAGCCCATCTCAACATTCCGGCCCTCGATACCACGACCAACCTGGCCAGCACACTGAGCAAAAAAGTGGTTACCCAACTGCTGCGCGAAGAATTGGGATTTAAAGGACTTGTTTTTACCGACGCTCTGAACATGAAGGGTGTAGCCAGTTTCTACAAACCGGGTCAGGTAGATTTATTAGCCCTCTTGGCGGGCAATGATATGTTGCTGTTTTCAGAAGATGTGCCCACCGCCATGATGTACATCGACTCAGCGGTGATGAGGGGTGAAATAGATCAAGCAACCATTGATGAACGCTGTTTACGCGTGCTGAAAACCAAGGAATGGGTTGGACTAAACAAAAACAAACCCGTCGAAACCGTCGGTTTGGTAGACGACCTAAACTTACCCGAAACGCAGATCCTCAATCGACAAATTCGCCGCGAGAGCATTACCCTCATCAAAAACAATCGCGCCTTGCCCTTGGCTATCCAGAAAAAAACACTTTTTGTGTCCTTGGGTGAGGAGAAACTGCCGCTGTTCTTCGATCAGCTGAGCACCTATGCCAGCGGCGATTTCATTGGCTTGGGCAAAGCACCTAGCAGCTATCAGCAACAGCGAATCATCGACACCCTGAGGTATTACGACCAAGTGGTGTTGGCCCTGCTAAACACCAATATCCTGGCGCGGAAAAACTTTGGATTTACCGACGAGGGGGTTCAATTGGCCAGCAAACTGGCGCAAACGGATAAGTGCCATATGGTGGCCTTTATCAACCCCTATGCCCTTCAGCGCATCGATGGCCTGCACCGCTATCAATCAATCAGTGTAGCCTACCAAGACGATCCGGAAACCCAGATTGAAGCCGCCGCGATCCTCGCCGGTGCCTTGCCCGCTAGAGGAACCTTGCCCGTATCTATCGACAACATATTCGTCGACGGCGCTGGCTTAAGCACCAAGGCGAGCGAAAAAATCAGAAGTGCAGTACCCGAAGAAGTGGGTATCGACAGCAAAAAATTGATGGCCATCGATCAGATTGTAGAGGAGGCCCTCAAAGCAGAGGCTTTCCCCGGCTGTCAGGTGATGGCTCTGAAAAACGGCGGGATTTTCTACCAAAAATCGTTTGGCTATCAACAATACAAGTCAAAGGAAAACCCCAATCCAACGGCTGTCAGTCAGCAAACCGTATACGATTTGGCCTCGCTGACCAAGGTACTGTCGACCACCCTGGCGGTCATGCACCTCACTCAGAACGGGAAATTGGACTTGGAAAAAACCCTGGGGCAATACCTGCCTTCGATTCCTGCCAAACATCCGCATGCCCAAGTTCGATTGAAAGATGTCTTGTTGCATCAAGCCGGATTCCCTGCTTTTATTCCCTTTTACAAAGACTACATCGGAAACGACTCGCTCCGAAGCAAGTGGTTCTCGAGCATTCAAAGCGAAGAGTTTTCCGTTCAGGTTACCCCCACGCTGTACACCAAAAAGACCCTGAAGGATGGTGTTTTTGAGAGCATATGGAAAGCTCCTCACAACCCCAGTCAGGGCTATAAATACAGCGATATCAGCTTTATCTACCTCAAAGAGGTGGTTGAGGCCGTGAGTCAAACCAGCTTGGATAGCTATGTCGATCAGCATTTTTACCAGCCAATGGGGCTGTCGACCATTGGGTACAAGCCCTTGAGCAAACACGCGTTGGGTAAAATTGCACCTACGGAGTACGACAGCGACTTTAGAAAACAATTGGTACACGGTACGGTGCACGATCCAGGGGCTGCCCTGTTGGGCGGTGTAAGCGGTCATGCCGGCTTATTTGGTCACAGCGCCGATGTAGCGGCCATCATGCACATGCTTGTCAACCAAGGGAAATACAACGGCGTTCAGCTGCTCAAACCCGAGATCATCGAACTCTTTACTTCGGCTCCCAATGCACCTGTTAACCGACGGGGACTTGGGTTCGATAAACCCACGCCAAGTGGCAGCAACGGTCCTACATTCGACGGTATTTCGGTGGCCAGCTTCGGGCACTCGGGATTTACCGGCACCTTCGCTTGGGCCGACCCCACCACCAAAATGGTTTATGTGTTTTTGTCTAACCGGGTCTACCCCACCGCCGACAACAACAAACTGGTTAAAATGGGGGTTCGCTCAAAAATTCACGAGGCGATATACAAAGCGCTCAAATAGTCGGCAATCTAGGCATCGCCCAGTTGGCGGAGCACCTCTCTGACTTTCGATGAATTGAGCGGTTTGTTTGCCACGTTGAGTGTGGCTAAATCGGCCGTGCGCTCCTGATCGCGGAACTTGTAATTGCTGTTGACCACCACGCGGGGCGCTTCCGCCATTTCGCGAAACATGCGTTTCAACAAGCCATAACCATTTAGCCGCGGCATCTCCAGGTCTAAGATCAAAACATCGTCGACTGCCGACCACGTATGGGCCTGCAAAATCTCCCATGCCTCCTCGCCATCTTTGGCCATCAAGAGCATGTATTCAGGGAAATTTTTACTCAGTAGGGTTTTGAGGTATGTTGAATAGAACCTATCGTCGTCGACAACTAAAATTTTCTTTACCATAGGCGTTAGCAATGCGAGGTGATATTCACAAGTTACAAAAACTACCTCATTCATTCAAAACGAGTCGACCAAGACCGGCTTGCGTTCTATAAAGCATCGTTATGAGCCGACCGCGGGTTGATAGCTGACATCGCTCAAGAGCTGAAGCGCCACCAATTCAGCACGCAAACGGCTGGCGTGTTGGGCGTCTAATTGACCGAGCGGAGTTCGAACAAAATGATTGATCAATCCCATCATGGCCAAACAGGCTTTAACGGGCACCGGGTTGCTCTCGATAAAATTGAGATTCATCAGGGCGAGGTAGCGCTCGTGTATCAGGCGCGCCTGTGGCAAATCGCCCTCGGCAATGTGTCGGTGCATCTCGGCAAACTGGGACGGGATCTGGTTCGCCACTACCGATATACATCCCTCACCTCCCAAGGCTACCACCGCAAAAGCCAGTGCGTCGTCGCCAGAGAAAACCTTGAAATTATCCGGTCGGTTGGCCAATATGGTCATAATCTGACCCAAATCGCCCGAAGCCTCCTTGATGGCCACGATATTTTGATTCGATTCAGCCAATTGCAAGACCAAATCGGCACTCATGTTCACCCCTGTTCGGCCCGGTACGTTGTACAAAATAACAGGTAGTGGCGTATAGCGAGCTACCGTCTCAAAATGTTGAATCATGCCCGACCGATTGGGTTTGTTGTAGTACGGACTCACCACCAATAGGGCATCAACGCCACAACTCTCGGCAATCTCAATATTCCTCAGGGTTTGTGCCGTCGAATTGCTGCCCACCCCGGCAATAACCGGTATTCGGCCCGCTACCCGATTCACCGTGAAGTCGATCACCGAATGATATTCGTCCTCCGTAAGCGTAGCAGCCTCTCCTGTGGTACCACACACCACAATGCCAGAGGTACCCGACTCAACCTGAAACTCAATCAATTTGTCGAGCGCACGGTAATCGATGTCTAAGTTTTCCAGAAATGGCGTTACAATGGCCACAATAGAACCGCTGAGTTGAAATTGCTTTTGCATGATTTTCTGATTTGCTGGGCAAAAGTATTTCCCACCAGCAGGGCATAATAATAATCCATCAAAACAAACTTATTTATAACATAGCGTTATTTTTGTAACATGAAAAGCACACCCGAGCACATCGATGAGATGATCAGAAAGATGCCTTATATCGACGAAATGTTGGCCGAGGGGTTGATCAACACCACTGCCCTGGCCCGCCGATTGCAGCCCGAGCTGGAGAAACGCTGTGGTCGCGAGGTGCAGGTGGGCGGTATTGTTATGGCGATTAAACGGCGTCCGACAGACGTTTTCATCCGCCAGAGCGAACGCATCGAAGCATTCCTTTCGAAGATTACCGATATCACGGTGCGCAGTCATTTGATTGATTACACCTTTCAACAGACGGCGACTTTGCGGCGTCAGATCACCGAACTCCTCGGGGTCTTGAGCAAGGATCAGCAGGCCTTTTACGCCATTTCGCAGGGCATTCGCGAGACCACCTTAGTGGTGAGCCGATCGCACGCATCTGCGCTGGAAAATTTGATGAAAAACGAGAAATTGGTAAGCCGGGTCGATGGATTATCGGCCATTACTGCCGTGTTACCCATGGAAAACCTGAACACTCCGGGGGTGTATTACTACATATTCCGACAAATCGCCCAGCGCGGTTTAAACATATTTGAGGTCATTTCTACAGCGAACGAATTCACCATTTTAGTGGCTCACCATGAGGTAGAACAGGCCTTTGCCCTGCTCAATCAACTGGGTCGGCGCTAAAACCAACTCTATAAAAGGCAGTAGATTCGATTTCGCTGCGTTGAAACCAGACCTTGGTTAAAAAAAGTACTCACTCCGTAAATAGATTACGGACTGCCCGTTTTACCTTGCACCAGATCTCGAGCAAGTAAAACGGATCCCGTACCACAGACACAACAAAATCATCGGTTATGAACGACATACGCTGCCCCCATTGCCAAAAGACTTTTAAAGTAGACGAATCGGGTTTTGCCGATATCTTGAAACAGGTCAGAGATCACCAGTTTGAAGAGGAAATCAATCAGCGCCTTGCCCTGGCCGAGAGGGAGAAACAGCAGGCCATCCTATTGGCCGAGGCCGAAATCAAAAACGCGCTTCAGGATCAACTTTCGAAGAAAGATCGGGAGTTGGCTGAATTTCGGGCTCAAAAGGAGATGGAGCTATCGCAAAAACTGGCTCACAAAGAGCAAGAGCTCCTGCGGTTGAAAGCATTCTTGGAAAATGCTGAAAACGAAAAAAAACTGGCTGTTGCTGAGGCCACGCAGCGCACCGAGCGCGAACGCGATCAGCTGGCCAATGAAATACGAATGAAAGAAGCCGAAAAACAACTCCTCGAGAAATCGATCAAAGAAAAATACGAGGCTGAGTTGAAGGAGAAAGACACCATCATCAAACACAAGGATGATGAAATTGCTTTCCGCAAGGAGATGAAAGCGAGACTTTCGACCAAAATGATCGGCGAAACCCTTGAGCAACACTGCGAGACTGAATTCAACAAACTTCGCGCCACCGCTTTTCCCCGCGCTTACTTTGAGAAAGACAACGATGCGAGCAGCGGATCAAAAGGCGACTTTATCTTCCGCGAGGTGGATGAAGCAGGCCATGAAATCGTTTCCATTATGTTCGAAATGAAAAACGAGAGCGATCAAACGGCCACCAAAAAGCGAAACGAAGATTTTTTGAAAGAGCTCGACAAAGACCGCAACGAAAAAAAATGCGAATATGCTGTTTTGGTTTCCTTGTTAGAATCAGAGAGTGAGTACTACAACACCGGTATTGTCGATGTTTCGCACCGCTTCCCGAAGATGTATGTGGTAAGGCCGCAGTTTTTTATCCCGATCATCACCCTGCTGCGCAATGCTGCGCTGAACTCGATGCAATACAAGGCAGAGTTGGCCATAGCTCGCAATCAGAGCATCGACATTACGCATTTCGAGGAGAAGATCAACGCTTTCAAAGAAGGTTTTGCCCGCAACTACGACTTGGCCAGCAGAAAATTCCAGACGGCGATTGAGGAGATCGACAAAACCATTATTCACCTGCAAAAAACCAAGGATGCCCTGCTATCGTCGGAAAACAACTTGCGTTTGGCCAATCAAAAAGCGGAAGACCTGAGCATTAAAAAACTCACCCATAACAATCCCACCATGCGGGCTCGATTTGATGAATTAAAGGGCGATCAATCGGAATAATGTACAGCACAAACCTTCTGACATACCAGCTATTGAGATCCGAGTTTCCCTACCGATCGCGCAGGTTCATCACAGGCCTCTCGAAATAACGGTACAGCAGCGTGGATGCGCCAATGACCACCAGCCAATACACGGCGTAAAGGACCATTCCGTCGACAGCGCCCGTAGGCATAAAATGGTCACGGATCACCTCGGCAACCAAAGCCAAATTGATGAGGTACATCGAATAGGATATTTTGCTGATGTGGGTAATGGCACGAGCCCACCAACCACTCGCACGGGTCATGCCCTGAGCCCAAGGAATCAATAAAACCGATGCCAATGGCGTGAGCGAAAAATACAAGGCCTGCTTGTAAAACGAGCCTATGGGAGGTTGATAGCGCACCACAAAAACCATGGCGACGAGTCCGATCGCAGCGGCCAGCCCGCGATAACGCGCCCACTGCTCCGGGTAATAAAAATAAATCCACGCAGCAGCCAGACCGAAGGCAATACTGTCCAATCGGGTAAGGACCAATTTTCTGAAAATGGAATCATACCAAAAACCATCCACTTGGGGGTCTAGAATGGATATCCGGTAGCACAACGGGAAAACCATCAACAGCAGCGAAACAGCTAAGAAGGATTGCTTGGCAGGGAGAAACCTCAACAAAACCGACAATACAAGCGGGGTGATGATGTAAAACCACTCCTCGACAGCCAAACTCCACGACTCCCAGAAAAAACCAAAGAATGGACTGGAAAAATTCTGCAGGAAAAAAAAGAATTTCCAGTTGAATTGGGTAATATCCTCTCGGATGATGCCGGTGGACACAAAAACAACGTTTACCAACAAAATCAGGTAATAATTGGGCAGGGTTCTAAACCAACGCCGCTTCCAAAATTGCAGAACGGCCTTCCAACCAAATGCCTTCCAGGGCTGTAAGCTGCGCAGCAGTATGCCTCCGATCAAGAATCCGCTCAACACAAAAAAAAGATCGACACCGTCAATGGTTTTAAAAAACGGAAAACCGCTTATGGGCGTGGTATTGAGTAAAAAACCTCCGTGGCTCATCACCACCCAAATGATGGCGATGGCGCGATAGAGATCTAATCCGAAAATTCGCTGTGGGCTGTCTGGGTTCACCTGGGCTGACTTCATATACAAGGTAGGTGGGTAAATATAATACCAATTTCAGCGGATGGGAAACCCAAGTCATTACAATCCGCACTGCCATTCGATTCGGCCTTCGGTTTCCTCCGACCCTAGACGGCTCTTTGGGGGCAGATAACCATAAACCAAGGCAGGAACAAAGCTCAACAAAAAAAGAAAACCCCTTCAGCTTCTGGCTAAAAGGGTTGTTTTGATGCATTTTACGCAGAAAACGCGTGAATTGAGAGTGCCCAGAACTGGACTCGAACCAGCACGCCCTAACGGGCACCACCCCCTCAAAGTGGCTTGTCTACCAATTTCAACACCTGGGCATCGGGTGGCAAAAGTAATAAATGATTTTGTAGTGGCAAGTTTTTAGCTACAAGATCTAAAAACCGGCAAGCGATTCGTTTTTCGGCTATAAAGTGCCTTTTCGAAGGCAGGGTCACCGGGCAAAGGCGCTGGTTGATTTATACTCGTGACTTTGGATCTGGAACTATAACGCTTCGATAGCCGTTGGTCCGGGCGTGTTATTGCCTCCATCGAGCACAAACCGCCAAGTTCCATCTGCGCGCTTTTTCCACACCGTAATGTAATTGCCGTGCAACACCGTATCTGCACCGGTGGCTGTTGCCAAATGAAGTTGGTAATCGCCAAAAGTGTAACCGAGGTCGCCGCTCTTTGAAACGTCGCAGCGAAGCACTTTCCAGCTCAAACTGAACTTGCTATTGTCAAGTGCCTTGTATTTTTTCTTGAGCTCTGTCAATCCCATTACCGGGGGTGCACCCTCGTTGAGCTCGATAACCGACGAATCGGCATAGGTAGTGAACGCTGCGTAGGCCCCTTTGTTTTCGGCCATCGCCGAAAACAAACTGTCGGTGGCGCGCAGTTCTGCCTTCAATACCTCGATATCCGGTTCCGATTGACAGGCAAATAAAAGTAGGGCATTGGCCCAGATCAGTTTATTTTTCATAAAAATGTTTTTTTAAATAGGCTGGGAATTCAACGCCTTCCTTCAGTTGGGGGTGAGGCTGTGGCTCGCCATACACGGTGTGCATGGGCAGTACTCCCCACCAAACCGCTGGATCGCGTTCGTCCTCGCCGTCAAATGGCAGTCCCTCGCGGATCTTTGCGCTGGCTTCACTGATTTCCAATGTCATCAGCAATGTTTTGTTGATTTCCTTGTCCGATGGCTGTCACACATCGGCCCACCTGCCGGGGAGTACCTTCTCAGTGTACGCCTCGAAATATTTTCGCTTTTCTTCCAAAGCATCTACCGTCACAGCCTTGCTAAACAGCACCACCGACCGGTAGTTCATCGATGAATCAAAAATGGAACGAGCCAGTACCAATCCATCCAGCAAGGTAATCACCACACACAAATCCCGGCCATCGGCAATTTGTCGCATAAAATGGCTCCCCACCGATCCGTGAATCACCAATTGGTTTCCCACGCGAACAAATCCCGTGGGAATCGAGAAAGGTCTTCCCTGCTCCACATACGATACGGTGCAGAGCAAGGCCTCATCCAGAATAGCGTTGATCTGATGTATGTCGTAGCTGCCTCTGCCGGCCAGCCTGCTTATGCTTGTCCTGTCTGTTTTTTCCATGCGGTGAAAATTCTATTGATTTGACCCAGATGGGTGTGGCTTTCGTAGTTCATCAACCATTGATCCACGGTGAGGACGCCCCGATCGGGATGCGTCCACGTGTTTTCCCATTGCGATGGATGGAGCGATTCCAATACTTGTGCATTTCGCTGGCGCAATTCGTCGAACAACCGCAAATTGGCGTCAACAGCTGCTGGAGAGCCCAGTGCAACCCAGCGATCTTGGTCGTATGGACTGATGGTATATCCGGGCTCAGCCAGCGCAAATCGCAAACGAAGGTAACCGTGCATCTCGCTGTCGACCAAGTGCTGAGCAATATCTTGTATACTCCACGCCAGTTCGGAAGACCGCCACACCAGCGCCTCTTCGGGCATATTCCTTACGGTGTGTATCAATCGCGATGCAGCGGTTCGATACGACTCTATTAATTCTCTGCGGCGGTTCTCGCTCAAATGCGCCGTAAAATACTTCCTCATCTTGATGTCGGCCCGGCCATAGACCCCTGCCTCGAGGTCGACCTCAACAAATCCGTATTTTCTGTAGAGGTGAATCGCATTTTTAAGCACCGTTGATGAGTAAAGGGTAAGCTCCTGCAAACCCATGTTCTGTGCCCTTTTCAAACCTTCCTCTAAGAGCAGGGCACCGTAGCCTAGCCCTCGTTGGCTTTCGTCGACCGCCATTTTGGTGAGCTCCACCTCCCCGCTAGGCAGGCGACGGAATGCGGCCGTTCCCACCACGCGGTCGTCTTTTAGTAGAAACCAAATGGACCCGCCGTCGCGCAAGATAAACGCTTCAGGCTGGCCCAGCACTTGCTCGTCGATGGGCTCAACATAGAAGTAGGCTTTTAACCAAGCCGTGTTCAATCGATAAAAATCGGGCGCCCACTGGGGTTGATAGTCTTCAATTCGAATCATGATTTCTTGGGATAGGTTCGCCTCACGAAATAAACGCCAATCAGCGTTATGGTTGCTCCCAGGGCGATGAAGGAGTTGAGGGGTTCATCTAAAAAAAGCCAGCCTAGGAATACAGCTACAATGGTATTGATGTATGCGTAGGCCGAACTTCCCGTCGCAGAAAGGTTTTTGAGCAAAAATAAAAACGCGGCATAGGTGATGACAGAACCAAAAATAATGAGATAGACTAGGCTCAGGGTGGCTTCTCGGGTGAACGCAACGGGCAAATCTCGCTCGGTAAACGCACTGGCCATCAGTAGCACCGCCCCGGCTATCAACATTTGAGAACCCGCAGCCATCAAGGGAGAGGCATCGGTTTGATGACGTGAAACGTAAACGGTTCCCGCTGCCCACGACATATTTGCCAGCGCAATGGCCACCAGTCCGGGCACTTGACCGATGAAAAGCGGTTCGGTTAGCTCGGGGTAAAAAAGTACTACAATACCTGCAAAACCTATAAAAACCCCTGTCACTCGGAGCGGATGCACTCTCTCGCCGGGGGCAAAAAGAAGGGTGATAAGCAGCACCCAAACGGGGGTCATGGCGCTTAAGATGGCTGCCAAGCCGCTGTTCACCGTGGTCTCACCCCAGCTTACCAATCCGTTGCCCAAGGCAATCATCAGAATACCCGGTATGGCCAGCTGGATCCACTGTTTGGGTTTAGGAAAGCGAATCCCGCGAATTACGCAGTAAATAAGCAGTATCAAACCCGCCGTAAGTTGTCGCAAACCCGCCATCAAGAAGGGCGGTATATGCTCCACTCCTATTCGAATAGCAAAAAAGGTGGTACCCCAAACGATACTTACGGTGATAAAAGCCAGCAACACAGCAGGTCGCTGCAATAATGAGCGCATGAAAATTATTTGCTCAAATCAACGCAATTTTAACCGAACTACAAGCCAATTTCGCCCAAATCAACCGATTGATTGGGCATCACCTCGATACCCTCAATGATGCGAGGCGATAAGCCGCTGGCGGTGTCCGGGTAGATGGCCAGTCCGTAAGTGCCAGGAATCACAGAGCGAAACACAAATTTGCCCGATCCACCGGTATAGGTGCTCAGGGTATCTACCCCGGAGTAAAAGAGCACAAATGAGCGCACAGGTGGACTTACACGGCCTTGCACCTTCACCGAACTCTCGTCGAGGCATTTAATGACTGGCTTGAGGATGTACGACCCATTTCCGGTTTCTACAATGGAACGAGCCGCATCAAAATCGAGGACAAATACGGGTTGTTCGCCGGTGATGAGCTCCCGCTGCACATTGATTTTTAGTCCACTTTGCTGCGCACTAGGCGTTTGCAACGCGTGTCGGGTAGAATCGTTGAGAACCAACTCGTTATTTTCTCCCAGAATCAAGCGAATCTGGCTCAGCCGGCCGGGCTCAACGGTAATCGAGGCCAACAGGGTGTCCATGCCCCCGCTGAGCGCCAATAAGTCGTACACGCCTTGCTGCACGTTTTCAACCACAATAGGCTCGCCGTCGACCACCATTTCAATACCTTGAATGTCGATAAACACATGTTTGTAATCTACCGGGGCGTCGGTAAGTCGAAACTCAACAGGCACCGCATTGGGCGATGGAGCGTTCTTCTGGCATGCCGCCAAAGCGACGCTTGCGATAACAGCTGCAAAAATCCATGTTCTCATAATGTTCATTTTTTCGTTTGACAACTTATCCTGCGGGGCCTGATGGGTCATTGGCCCTGCACTACATTGTTCTGGCAAAAAATATGCCATTCCATCTCACTTCTTTCAACGCGCGTATCGGATTACTCCCATTCGCGCGGTTTGCACCCAGGTGACCGCGGCAGCGAATACCGGTTGGCTAATTACAGAACGCAAAAATGGATGGTCGGTTGTGGGGGCCGATACCCATTTTTATCAACAATGTGGAAAAATTTCCCAGCTCAGAAGAGCGACTGTTGCCCACCGAAGCGGGCCTCATGGGCCAAAAGCCATTCTTTACGGGCCAATCCGCCGCTATAACCCACCAAACTGCCATCGGAACCAATCACGCGGTGACACGGAACCATGATGGGTATTGGATTTTTGCCATTAGCTGCCCCAATGGCTCGAATGGCTTTGGGGTTGCCAATTTTCTTACCGATGTTCATGTACGAAGTCGTTTGACCGTAGGGAACCTCTGCGACACAGCGCCAGATTTGTTGTTGAAAAAGGGTCCCATTCCACTTGACAGGCACCGTGAACGACTTTAGTTCGCCTTGGAAATAGCGCTTTAACTCGTCGGCTGCCCGCTGAGTAATTAAATTGGCCTCTTGTTTTTGTCCGGGATCGGTAACGAAATCGAGTGCCGTGATTGCCTTATCGCTTGCGGAAAGCATAATATATCCCAGTGGTGAATCAATGACCTGCGTAGCGATGGGATCAAACTTATTTTGGTTATGAAAGGCAAAACGCCCGTGCTCTTGCCACGTCTTACCGTTGTGTTTCCACACGAAAAATGCCCGAACCTCGTAGGTTGCGTAAAACGATAGCGAGCGATAACTATTCACGGCTTCATCGAAACGCTTTGGAGGAATGTCCTTCCTTCCGATGGTGAGGTGCGGTGTGTACGCGAGGTTATCCCCGCTGTATTTCTCGCTTTCAACCCAATTTTCTCGAATCCAGGCAGCCAGTTCCGACTGCCATTGCGCAACGTCGTCGGGAAGTGAGGTTTGAATATACACCACTTGCGGCTGGGTAAAACTGCCGAATCCGTCGTGTTCCCAGACAAAAGGCTCCCTGCGAGTCCAGGCGTCCAAGCCGTCTAAAAAAGCCTCTTCCTTGCTTTCATCCATCCAAAAAGGCGGTTGCAGCGTGATGTGAACCGGATTTTTCAGGGCCGCTTTGGCCGAATAGCGTTGGGCGAACTCCTCTCTCACGGCCTCCACCTGCTTGACCACGTGAGCAGGGGGAATAAACACCAGCATGTACTGTTTTTTCTCCATCAAGAAATGGTTAATCGATAAGCCCAGACCTCTTTGACTTCTTGAATTTCTACTTCAAAAGGAGCGTAGATGGGATTGGAAGAACACAGAAGGAGTTTTCCAGTGGACTTGATCTGGTTGTAGACCAACTTAAAGACCACGCCATCGCGCTGGGTGACCACCACGTATTTTTCCCCGTCGCGAATGCTGAACCAATCGTCGACGTACTCGCAGGTTACGTAGGCCCTGTCGGGTATGGGCAACATGGAATCGCCATCGATTTGAAAAACGCGGTACTTTCTGCCCGGGTTGAGGAATGGAATCGACATGCGGGGCAAATCGCCCACATACTCGGGATCGGCAAAACCCGCCGCATAACTGGCTTTGGCCTTGGCAGATACCACTTCGATGAGGTCGTTGTTCTGACTGTCGACCGCAGTGGCCAATACACGCAGCTTATTGCCGTTGATATACACATCCATACCGCGATCGATCTCGCTGAGTTGAAATTCTGAGTAATTCGACAAATCGGCTTTTAACAGAGTATCCACCGTCACCTGGAAATAATCAGACAATTTGAGCAGTGCATCGATGGTGGGATTGATGGCGTGCTCGTATCCTGCGATCTGCGATCGAGTCATGCCGAGGGCCTCAGCCAGCTCAGCCTGCGTGCGACCCCGGCGGGTGCGCAGGATTTTTAGATTACTGTGTATGTGCATGTTTATGATATTGTCGCGATTCAGTCAAAAATACAAACAAAAATTCATGATGACAAAAAAGTGCAAAAATTTTTAGCACTTACCCAAGAATCACAGACGGATTTAAAACGGAGAGCGATTAAAATCGAATTTACCACTCAACAATTCCATTGGCTCATACATGGGGTGACTCCACAAAAAAAAATCGCCGATGCAGTCGGCGATTTTTCCCATCTGTGTTTTAATCCTAGTTATCGGGGGCGACCGTGGTGGCCTGCATGATTACCACCTCCCCGGGGTTTTTGTGGGTCGTATCCTCCTCGTTGTTGGGGTTGAGAGGGTCTGGCGGGTTTCGATCGTTCGTATTGAGACCCTCGGTACGAATCGCTGTTAGCGGGTTTTCGATAATCGTTGCGATCGGGGCGCACAGAGCCTCTATCGTCATCGCGAGAACTGTCGTAGCGGCGATCGGGGCGGTCGTAGCGCTCGCGGCGGTCATCGCGGTCACCATGATCATGACGGTCATCGCGATCGTAACGGTCGTAGCGGTAATTTCCCCTATCGCGATAATAATCGGGTCGAGTCGTTCCCGGACGTGCAGTAAGTCCGTAATCTCTCACCGTATACTGACGGGGTCCAGCCCAGTTGCGATACGAAGCGTAAGCCACCCGGTGGTTGTTATAATACCGGTAGGGCTGATTGCCGCGATAATCAAGGACCACTTTGTAACAATTGAAGAAATCAAATCGGGCGAAACGACGGGGTATGCCCCTATTGCAGACCCAACGCCCACAATCGATATACCAGTAGTTGTCGTACCACACATCGTAATACACATCCAAGTCGGGTATAAAATAAAAACGGGCATCGCCGCAGTCGTAAGGCGCCCATGCGGGTGGTCCACCTATGTTCACCGAAATGCCAACTTGCGCTTGGGTAGGAACTTGAGCCATACATAAGGCCACCATCCCTGCAAAAAATATCTTTCTCATGACCGTTCGTTTTAAGGTTATTTGATTGTTTTCTAACCACAAGCAATTCTCGTGCCAAACTTCAAAAATGTTGATTTTATTGGCCTTTGACTATATTTGCCGATATGCATGCCTCCCGCACATTCAACGAACTGCGAGAACTCCTCGAAGAAAAAACGGTGCAATACGGCAGCGCTGATTTTTTTGTTCCCACCGATCCCATCTCCATACCCGCTCGTTACCAAAAAAAGGAGGATATTGAGATCAGCGGTTTTTTGGTAGCCACCATAGCCTGGGGCCAGCGCAAGAGCATCATCAGCAATGGATTAAAGCTGTGTGCGCTGATGGATGATGCGCCGCACGACTTTGTGATGCACCACCAAGCAAGCGATTTAAAGCGATTGGAGGGTTTCGTGCACCGCACCTTCAACGACAGCGACCTGCTTTTTTTTGTGAGCGCTTTACAACACCTCTATCAAAAGGGACTGGGCTTAGAGGGCGCATTTCAGCATGAGGGCGATTTGGGCCAGAAAATCAGCTCGCTTCGCAACCATTTCATGGCGGTTCCGCATTTGAGCCGATCGCTCAAACACATCGCCAATCCGCTTAAGGGATCCAGCGCCAAGCGCTTGTGCATGTACCTTCGATGGATGGTTCGCCAGCCCGGAATTGGATGCGATTTTGGGATTTGGAGTAGCATGCACCCCAGTGAGCTGTATTTGCCGCTCGACGTACACAGCGGTCGAATCGCACGAAAATTGGGACTTTTACATCGAACCCAAGACGATTGGCGAGCCGTAGAAGAGCTGACCCATCAGTTGAGAGCTTTCGACCCCGCCGATCCTTGTAAATACGACTACGCCTTGTTTGGCATGGGAGCATTTGAATCGATGCCCTGACGATCCTGATTTTATCCCACAATGCCCGCCACAAGGTACAAGCACTCGCTTAGCACGTGTTGTGCCTGGCGACTGTAAATTTGGCTGTGAAATACCCGCAAATTCTATTAATTTTACCGCCTTGATGAGCTTTAGCAACCCCACTTTTCTCTACGCATTTTCGCTGTTGGCTATTCCAATCGCCATTCACCTATTCAACCTGCGAAAGTTTAAGAAAGTGGCTTTTTCGAATGTAGCCCTGCTGCAATGGATCAAGGTGACTACCCAAGCCAGCTCACAGCTCAAAAATCTATTGTTACTTCTGTGTCGCATACTGGCCTTCAGCATGCTGATCTTGGCTTTCTCAGAGCCCGGATTTAAAGAAACACCCCTTCGCACGTCGTCGACAGTGGGTATAGCCATCGACAACTCTCCGTCGATGAGCCGCAAGGGCAGCGAAGGCGTCTTGCTGCAAGAAGCTATGGTTTTTGCGCGCCGCATTGTTGAGGCGCATCCGGAGAATACTTCGTTCGTGGTTCAATCCATCGGCGGTGAGTCGATGTCAAAACGCGTACTCAGCAAATCGGAAGCCATATCGGTAATCGAGCAGCTTAAACCCGTTAAAGGGAGCCTCACGGTCAGTCAAATGATCAACAAGATCAAGGGCATCAGTAGCGACAGGGCGGGCAGTATTTACATCATCAGCGATTTTCAGAAGAGCACATCCGCTCTGACGTCGTTGCGGGCCGACTCCAGTTTAAGCTGCAACCTGGTTCCGGTGACGGGAGCCGAGGGGCAGAATCTAGCCATTGACAGCGCGTGGTTCGACTCGCCTACCCACCTCAAAGGCGGTGAAGAGCGTTTGGGCATCCGCTTGAGAAATTACGGGGGTCGCGATGCAGAAACGGTGGGTATTAGGATCAGTGTCAACAATCAGCCGGCCGCACTAACCTCGGTGGAAGTGCCCGCCAACGGACAAGTGAATACTCAGGTCATCTTCAGAAATAAAAGCGCCGGCATTCAGCACATGAAGATCTCCATCGACGATGCTTCGCTGATCTTTGACAACGACTTTTATGTGTCGTATGTGGTAAACGACAAGCAGCGCATCTACCTGCTCGCTGCCAACCAAGCCGAGTCACCCATTGGTCGATTATTTGAAAGCGATTCAGATTATGAATTGCAGCGATTCTCGCCGAGCTCAGTCAACTACCAGACGTTGCGCAACGAAGGTACCTTGTTTGTTGAGGGTCTTCCCAGCCTTTCCTCGGGATTAATAACCATCATCACTGAGAAGCTCAAAAGAGGGCATTCCGTTTGTTTGGTCCCGCCTCGCAATGCCGATCTTCGCTCGTACAATCAGTTGATGGCATCGGTTAATGCTCATCGACTCAGCGCCCCGGATACCGGATTGAGTCGACTCCAGAAATTAGAGGTCAATCACCCGTTTTTCAAAAATCTTTTTGATCGGGTACCTCAAGAGATCGATCTACCCACCTATTCCTATCTCTACGCACAAGACAAAGCCTTGAGTCAAGCGCTTCTGACGACGCAAAGCAATCAGGCGTTTTTTTCGCTCACGCCAGTTGGCGAGGGTTCTCTGTTCACGCTATACAGTCCGCTCGACGATCAGAGCACCAATTTTGCTGCTCATGGATTGTTTACTCCACTGATGCTTCGAGTTTCTGAAAACAATGGGTACCGCCAGGTTTTATATGCCACCGCTGGTCAGCAAGATGCCCTTCGCGTGGGCGGATCCGTGCTCGACAAGGATCCCGAATTATCGTTGATTGAAGTGAGCAGCCCAAATGCGGTAAGTCATCGTCCGGAAGTGCGGCGCCTTCCCGATGCCATGCAACTTTTTATCGGCAATTTGGATTTACAGGCAGGTAACTATGAACTGCGTGATGGTGCCAATCAAACCCTCATGGCTTTGGGCGTTAACACTCCTGCGAATGAGAGCGACATCAGGGGATATACCCCCGAAGAACTGGAGGAAACGGCAGAAAAAACGGGCGCATTCAGCGTGAGCGACAAAAGTCCGGAACACCTATACGCATCCCTGCAAGGTCAGTTGAATCGGGCGAAGTTGTGGCCGTGGTTCATTGCAGCCGCACTGCTTTTTGTTGTACTTGAAATTTGTATCACCCGATGGCTAAAGTGAATAAGATTGTACTGAAAAACGTAACGATTTGCGACCTGCACTCACCTTACAATGGCAAGCAGGTGGATATTCTGATTGAAAACCAGAAAATTCTCCAGATTGCTGAGCACATTGACGATCTCAGCGCCCAGCCCCACTCCTTCGACGGAGCTCTTCTATCGCCGGGATGGATCGATTTGCAGGCACAGCTGGGCGATCCGGGGTTTGAACACAAAGAAGATTTGTTATCCGGATTAGATGCCGCGGCAGCAGGAGGATTTACAGCTGTATGTGCCTCGCCATTGACAGCACCCTTGACCGACAGCAAGAGCATTCTGGAATACAAGTTGAACCGCGCGCGTTTTCATCTGGTTGATATTCTGCCTTTGGGCATTCTCACCGAGCAAGGCGCTGGAAAAAACATGGCAGAACTATTTGACATGCACCACAACGGGGCCGTTGGCTTTACCGATGGCAAGGTTCAATTGAGCACGTCCATTCTCAAAAAGTCGCTCATGTACTTGCAGCAATTTGGTGGTCAATTGATGAGTCATCCCACCAATGCCTCGCTCAGTGCCAATGGGCAGGTCAACGAAAGCATCAACAGCAGCTTAACAGGCCTTAAAGGAATTCCGGCTCTCGGGGAACAACTGCAAATTAGCCACGACCTGGGGGTATTGCAATATACCGGTGGTAAGTTGCACTTCTCCTGCATATCAACAGCTAGTGCCGTTCAACTGATTCACGACGCCAAGAAAAAAGGGCTGGCGGTAAGTTGTGATATCGCCGCACATCAGGTTGCGTTTGACGATTCGGTGGTGAACACCTTCGATACTTCGTACAAGGTTTTTCCTCCTTTTCGCACCAAAGACGACGTTGCGGCCTTGCTCAAAGGATTGATCGATGGAACCATCGACGCGGTATGTAGCGATCACCATCCCGAAGATCCTGAACACAAAAACGTGGAGTTTGATTTGGCCTCTTTTGGTATTATCGGGCTGCAAACGGCGTTCGCTGTGTTGAACACGCAACTGAAAAAACACTTGCCTACCGATAAAATTGTGGAGAAATTCACCGCCGGACCTCGTCGAGTACTGGGTTTACCTGCCCAAACCAT
>DASUEB010000036.1:0-3922 GCA_036275295.1 Luteibaculaceae bacterium
CTCCGATGAGCTCGGGGTATCCGACCACCAGGCCGCCTTACAGGGAGCCTGTGACATACTCTCTGAGCAGTTTTCTGAGGATTTGCAACTTCGATCGGTGGTGCGGCAACAATTCAACCGCAGCGGAATGCTCATCAGCAAGGTGGCCAGGGGAAAGAAGGATCAGGCCGAGAAATATCGAGACTATCTCGATTGGTCAGAACCCCTCACCAAGGCCCCGTCCCATCGCATATTGGCTATTTTCAGAGGGGAAAACGAGGGACTGTTGTCCGTGAAACTCGAACCCAATCCTGAGGAGGTCATGGAGATGTTGGCTCGCAGGGTTATAAAAGGAAGAAATCGATGCGCTGATTATGTGACACAAGCGCTGGAAGATAGCTATAAACGACTGTTACAGCCTTCGATTGAAACCGAGTTCCGACAGGGCCTCAAGGAAAGGGCCGATAGAGAAGCGGTGCGTGTATTTGCTGAAAATGTGAAGCAGCTGCTGCTCGAATCCCCGCTGGGGCAAAAAAACGTATTGGCCATCGACCCGGGATTTCGCACCGGATGCAAGGTGGTGTGCCTGAATCGCCAGGGCGACTTATTGCACAACGAAACCATCTATCCGCACAGCGGGCATCGAGAGGCGCTAGAAGCCGAGAATAAAATTGAACACAAGATTCAAGCCTACAAAATTGAAGCCATTGCCATAGGAAATGGAACAGCTGGGCGGGAAACGGAGGCTTTTGTGAAAAAAATTCGCGCTGCCCGCGATTTGCCAATCATCATGGTCAACGAAAGTGGAGCTTCTGTGTATTCGGCATCGGCGGTGGCGCGGGAAGAGTTTCCCGACTACGATGTAACCGTTAGAGGAGCAGTAAGTATTGGAAGGAGACTGATGGATCCCTTGGCCGAATTGGTGAAGATTGATCCCAAAAGCATTGGAGTAGGCCAGTACCAACACGACGTGAATCAGGCCATGTTGCAAGATGCCCTTCAACAAGTAGTAAGCAGTGCTGTTAATGCCGTTGGGGTGGAGGTAAATACCGCCTCCAAACAACTGCTGTCGTGCGTTTCAGGTCTGGGTCCCGCCCTGGCTGAAAATATTGTGCGCCACCGAAAGGAAAACGGTCCTTTTAAGAGCCGAAAGGAACTTAAAAAGGTGCCGCGTATGGGCGAAAAAACCTTTGAGCAATGTGCGGGTTTTTTGCGCATCCGCGAGGCCGAGTATCCGCTCGACCGCTCGGCGGTTCACCCCGAGAGCTATACAATTGTCGAGAAAATGGCGAAAGATCTAGGCTGCAGCCTCGCCGAGTTGGTGTCGAATAAGGCCCTGCAAAAACAAATAGACCTCAACAAATACACCTCGGCAACCGTTGGATTGCCAACCCTAAAGGACATTCTCGACGAACTCGATAAACCGGGCAGGGACCCCCGTGCTCAATTTCAAATGGTTCAATTTGCGGGCGGAATCAACGACATGCAGCAGCTCGCCGTTGGCATGGTCCTAACCGGTATAGTAACCAACATCACCAGCTTCGGGTGTTTTGTCGATGTGGGCGTCCACCAAGACGGTTTGGTCCACATCAGCGAATTGGCCAACCGATTTGTAAAAGACCCCAATGAGGTAGTAAAATTGAGGCAAGCCGTGCAGGTCAAAGTCATTGACTTAGACCTGGCCAGAAAACGAATTCAATTGAGCATCAAACAGGTTTAATTATGAATTTCTTAGATTTTTTACTGCTCATACCCATGGTTTGGCTGGCCTACAAAGGCTTTTCCAAGGGGCTTATCATGGGATTGTTCTCTGTTGCCGCATTGTTGGTGGGTATTTATGCCTGCTTGCACTTTACCGATTGGACCAGTGAGAAACTCAAAGAGCAGTTTGAAGATTCGTGGGCAACCTTGGCCATTTGGGTGTATGTGGTGACTTTCTGTGGAGCCTTCGCAGCGGTTTACTTCAGTGGTAAATTGGTCGAAAAACTGGTTTCGGTGACGGGCTTATCCCTCCTGAACCAATTGGGAGGCGCATTTTTGGGGCTGGTCAAGGCCTTGCTCTTGTGCAGTGGGTTGCTGGTTGCGATCAACGCACTCAATGTCAACGACAGTTGGTTGAGCCAAAAAACCAAAGAAAAGTCGCTGCTTTACCAGCCGATTTCAGACTTTTCGGGCTGGTTAATTCCCGCTTTTGAACGCGCCGAATGGCTGAAAGAATCGTTTCAAACCAAAGAGCAGCAATCCAATTTGCCCCTAAACAAGGAGCGGTAATTGGACTCTAAACTGGAAATCACCCAATTAATTGGTTATTTTTGTTACATTCCGCAAATTTTTAGCCAAAGATGTTTAACAATCGTCTGTTCACTGGATGTGTTATAGTATTGGGTATGATGGTCGCCTCGTGCGAGAAACCCGCTACACCCGTAGAACCTACTCCTGTTCAGCGGGCTGCCATGCACGCAACCATTGAAAATCAAAATTGGGATGCCGCTTTCGCCGTAGCCGATGACTTGAACGAGGGCTTCACCATTTCTGGCGCTGTAAACGGCAAGCTGCTTACTTTATTTATCCCGTCGAGCGATTTGCGCACCCACAAGGTGAACAATTCTACGGCGGCCTTTGCAACTTATGTAGACAGCACCGACAAAGAGGTTATCCGATACGATTCAAAGGTAGACGCCCTGCAGTACGCCGGTGAAATTACCCTCACCAAATACGATCCGATACAGTCTACCCTCAGCGGCAAGTTTAAATTAATTCTTCGCAATACAGAAACCGATGCTCTTCTGGCCGTCGATGAAGGCTCATTCACCGATATTGAAGTCGGAGCTATACCCGGAACCCCCTATTTCACGGCCCTCTTTTTCAAAGGCAATCAAACCGGAATAGGAACAGTTTACCGATCCAATCTAACCGGTCGGATTGAAGTAGATTCCATTACCTCCGCTGGTCTTTTGCCGTTGGACAACCGCTGGGTGGTTTCCAATGCTTCACAAGACCGCTTCTTGGTTCTGGGCAAAACCAGCAACAATCGAAGAGTGTACAAATACCTTCCCGCTGATACCGGAATTCCCATTTTTGAAACCACGTATCCAGATTACCTGCGCGACCTAACCACCCTTTGTGAATCAGACGGCAGTTATTACACCACGTCCCTGATCCCCGACAGCGGTTATTTTGTCCGTCAGCTGATCCCGGAGACCGGCGCATTAAACATCTGGCTAGGCCCTGCCGCGCTGTCGCCTAAATATCTGGTGGGTAAAAACGGTCTGTTTTACACCCTCAATGCACAAGGATCATTTGTTTCTGCCGCTAATTTCACCAATTACACTTTGTCTAACGGTTTTGAATATGCTGGCCTAGCCATGGGTGAAAACAATATGTTTTATACCCTCCGACGGTCTTTGACCAACCCCGACTTAGTTGATCTCATTCGATTCAGCATCGTTGGATCGAGTTTGTCGACCACGGTAGTAAAGAGCAATATTGACAACACCATTTCTTCTATCGACTCTTTTCAGATTCTGTTGATCGAAAACGGGAGTAAAATGCTAATTGTAAATCCAGATCCGGGTGGCGTGAGGACCATTTTTTACACCGTCACCCTCAATACAGGTGTGGTCAAACGAGAATTCATCTCTTTATTTGTTAACGGATATTCACCCAACTAATACATCCCATGCGCATCTTACAGTACATAGCATTAGCGCTTTTTTTACCCGTGTTCTTTACCTCTTGTGAGGAAGATAGTTTACCCGTAGTCCCTTCACCGGCACCATCGAATTACGCTATTCGGATCGACAATAAACCGTGGAATCCCTCAGAGGCAGTAGTTGAAATCAGCGATGGCGTGATGTCCATCTCAGCCTATGATCAAGAGGGTCGGTTGTTTCAAATTAAATCGACCGAAATCGACACCGGCACCTTTCCCATTTTTGAGGGC
>DASUEB010000037.1:0-9098 GCA_036275295.1 Luteibaculaceae bacterium
GAAAATAACGTACGATTATTTTCGTTCTCTTCCTCAAGAGGAATGGAACAAACAGGCTCACGACTTCACGGCATTCAACAAAAAATAATGCACTATCAAGCGCACGAGACGGCGGTCATCGACGAACCCTGTCAGATTGGGGCAGGTACCAAGATCTGGCATTTCAGTCACCTTATGGCTCATTGTGTGCTGGGCGAAAATTGCAACCTGGGTCAGAATGTGGTGGTATCGCCCCACGTTCAACTGGGTCGCAATGTCAAAGTTCAGAACAACGTATCTCTTTACACCGGCGTGATCTGTGAAGACGATGTTTTTATAGGTCCTTCTGCCGTGTTTACCAATATTCTCAATCCCCGGAGTGCTATCGTTCGGCGCGATCAATACCTCGAGACCCGGGTTCGCCGAGGGGCTTCTATAGGTGCCAATGCCACCATTTTATGCGGTGTAGAATTGGGCGCTTTCTGCCTCATTGGAGCTGGTGCGGTAGTAACCCAATCGGTTCTTCCCTATGCGCTGGTGGTGGGAAACCCCGGTCGACAAGTGGGCTGGGTAAGCGAGTACGGGCATCGCTTGGATTTTAATGATCAGGGCTTGGCTGTGTGCCCCGAGAGTGGTGAGCAGTATGAACTGAGAGAGGGTAGGTTAGTGAAAATTGCAAACGGGTAAGCCTTCCGTGGTTACTCAGGTCAGCAGCTCCATCGAATCGCAAAATGCAGTTTATAAGTAGTTTTGCTTATTTCTCAATAGGTTGATTTTGGTGTGGTCTCCTGGGTTGTTGCGGTGAAACATTCATCGCCTGAAAGGGCTATCCGATGGGCCATTTTGCGAACATCGACCGGTGCCATCAAACCCAAAAGATTACGGCATGCTACAGGGCTCTAATTGATTTCTCAATTCCAAGGCGCTGAGCAGCAATGCGGTAAAATTGCCTTGGCCTTTGGAGGCGTTTACTTTGCCCTGTCCGACACACGAACATTGTAGCGATTTTTCCACATCGGTATTGTCTAATGAGGCGCTGTATATACACGGATCCTGATTGGAGGGAATGCATTCGTAGGTGGCGCTGGTAGCAGTAATCATCAATTGGCCCTCTTTTTCGGTCAGGGCAATCATGGCTTGACCCCAACCCGAAGGATAAAAAACATCGGCTTTGATATAATATGTACCATCTATCCAAACAATCATCGGCTGCTCTGCTGTTTTACTGCTTCCTAGATAGGCCGTGGTAAATCGGGCTAAATGTGCTTGATTGAATTCGGTTCCTTCAGCCTGATGGGTTTTGCAGGCAACGGGAACTTCAAGGGTGCTTTGAGCAAATACCGCAGGGGTGATCTGACATAAGGCAAAGCAAGTGATCAGTAAATTTTTCATGGTTTCTTTTTGAGATCGGAGGCAAATACCGTGCCGATGGAAAGATACAAATCATTTTTATCGGTGCCATCCCCGAACGACTCGCTTTTTGTACCTTCGCCTATACAACCCATCCTGATGAAGATTTTAATCACCGGAGGAGCCGGATTCATTGGTTCGCACGTCGTGCGACTTTTTGTGACCAAATACCCTCAATACGAAATTGTCAATCTCGACAAACTTACCTATGCGGGCAACCTAGCCAATCTAAAAGATGTGGAGCAGGCGCCAAATTACCGGTTTATCAAAGAAGATATCACACAAACCGAGGCTATAGCAGCACTATTTGCACAAGAGCAATTCGATGCGGTGATTCACCTGGCTGCGGAGAGCCACGTAGACCGCTCGATAGCCAGTCCGATGGAGTTTGTTTTTACCAATGTAATCGGGACGGTGAACTTACTTAACGCAGCTCGTTCCGCTTGGAAGTCGGACATGGAAGGAAAGCGCTTTTATCACGTGTCAACCGATGAAGTGTACGGCAGTTTGGGTGATACAGGCTTTTTTACCGAAAGCACCCCCTACGATCCACGCAGCCCGTATTCGGCATCAAAGGCGTCGAGCGATCATTTTGTCAGCGCGTATCACCACACCTATGGTCTGCCAACGGTTGTTTCCAACTGCTCTAACAATTACGGCTCGCATCATTTCCCAGAGAAGTTAATCCCCTTGATGATCCACAACATTAAAAACAACAAACCCTTACCGGTCTATGGCAAGGGCGAAAATGTGCGCGACTGGCTGTGGGTGGAAGATCACGCACGGGCTATCGATGTGGTTTTCCACCGCGGCAAACTGGGTGAAACCTACAACATTGGTGGGCACAACGAATGGAAGAACATCGATTTGGTGCATTACTTGTGCGATTTGATGGATCAGAAACTTCAAAGGCCCAACGGAACCTCAAGAGGACTGATTACCTATGTGAAAGACCGCGCCGGACACGACCTGCGCTATGCCATCGATGCCAGCAAAATCAAAAATGAATTGGGTTGGGTGCCTTCCATCACCTTCGAGGAGGGTTTGAGTAAAACAGTAGACTGGTATTTAAACAATGAGGAGTGGCTCAACAATGTTACCTCGGGCAATTATCAGCATTACTATGAACAGCAGTATACACACCGCTAATTGGCAGCAGGTTCGTACTAAGATCTTCGTGTGCGCCGCCTTGGTTATGTTTACCGGTATTGCTCAGGCACAAAGTCCTTCTGTTAAGGAGCTTAAGGAGCAATTTAACACGCGTTTATACGTCCGCCATCCCGATGATCCGTATTCGCCTTTCTTGGCAGGTGCCGCGTCTTACCTGATTCCGGGCTTGGGTCAGATGGTTTGCGGCGAGACCCAGCGCGGTCTGCTTTTCGCCGGTGGAGTAGTAGGATCTGGGTTTGTTGCATTTGGTGGTTTTGCCATGGCCGTTAATTCGAACTTGCCCGCGCGAAGAGGCTACGGTGTTGCCGTGGGCGTTGCGGGGGTCATGGGAATCTACGGCCTTTACATCTACAGTATTGTCGATGCCGTCAAACTTGCCAAACTGAAAAACATGTATTATCAGCGCAGAATGGATAAATCGGTTCAGCTGAGTGTAAGTCCAGACTTAGTCCCAATTCCGGGTAAGACAGGGGCTGCACCAGGGCTGACGTTGAGGATTGGGATGTGGTGATACGTGATAGGTGATACGTGATAGGTGATAAGAGATAGGTGACACCAGCCTTCGCCGAGGCTTCGCCGAGGCTTCGGCTGGTGAGACGTGATACGGGTGATTGCCATATCTAAGCTGCGCGATTTTTCTCTTCAATCGTCGGTTTTCGCCTGAACTTCCCAAACCGCCCCGTCTTTTGTATCTTTTATAATCACGTTGATCTTCTTGAGTTCATCGCGAATAAAATCAGAGGTTCCAAAATCTTTTCTGTTTTTCGCTTCCGCCCTCAATTTCAAAATGGTTTGCATGAGTTCTTGGCTCAGGTCGTTCTGTGGTCCGTCGGCGGGGATGCTGATCCCTAAGACGTCGTTCACCATGGTCTCGAAAAAAGCGGTTAAATCATCCAAATCGCTTTGGTTAATCGTCGTTTGTCCCGCCTTGGCTGAGTTGATGAATTTCACCGCATCAAAAAGCTCGGCAATGAGAATGGGTGTGTTGAAGTCGTCGTTCATCGCACCGAGGCAACGCTGTTTCCAATCGGCCAGCTTAAACTCATGGTTTCCGCTGGTTGACGCCTGAATGGATTTGAGTGTTTTTCGGGCGGCTTGAATGCGGGCAAGGCCTTTTTCAGCGGCTTGCAGCGCTTCGTTGCCAAAATCGAGGGTAGAGCGGTAGTGCGCCTGCAAAATAAAGAACCGGATGGTCATCGGCTCGTAGGCTTTTTCCAGCAAGGGATGCTTGCCGGTGAGGAACTCTTCAATGGTGATGAAGTTCCCCAATGATTTGCCCATTTTTTTGCCGTTGATGGTAATCATGTTGTTGTGCATCCAATACTTGGCGGGCGTGTGGTGATTGCAGGCCTTGCTTTGCGCGATTTCGGCCTCGTGGTGCGGAAATTGCAAATCCATTCCTCCACCGTGGATGTCGAAATGATTGCCGAGATATTTCGAGCTCATGGCTGAGCACTCCAAATGCCATCCAGGAAATCCTTCCGACCAAGGCGAGGGCCATTTCATGATGTGTTGCGGACTTGCTTTTTTCCAAAGCGCAAAATCGGCCGGATGTCGTTTTTCATCGGTACCCTCAAGCTCGCGGGTAACGGAAAGCATGTCGTCGATATTTCGTCCCGAAAGCTCGCCATACGGATGGCTCTTGGAATAGGTGAGCACGTCGAAGTAAACCGAGCCATTCACCTCATAAGCAAAGCCGTTTTCAATGATCTTTTCGATCATCGAGATCTGCTCAATGATGTGCCCGCTTGCGGTGGGCTCAATGCTGGGTGCCCAGGTGTTGAGCAATTCCACCACCTTGTGATATCGGTTGGTGTAATATTGCACCACCTCCATGGGTTCCAACTGTTCTAAACGGGCTTTTTTGGCGATCTTGTCTTCGCCGTGGTCGGCATCGTTTTCTAAATGACCCACATCGGTGATGTTGCGCACATAGCGCACTTTATAACCGAGGTAGGTAAGGTATCTAAAAACGGTATCGAAGGTGATCGCCGCCCTGGCATGCCCCAAATGCCCGTCGCCATATACGGTTGGCCCACAAGAATACAATCCGACGTGAGGTGGATTGAGAGGTGTAAATTCCTCTTTCTGTCGACTAAGGGTATTGTAAATGTGAAGGCTGGGGGTCATGTGATTATTTGAATTTTGAAAAATGTTTTTCGAGTTGGCTTAGCATGTCTTCTACCATCACGTCAAGGGTAAAGTCTGGTTTCCAACCCCAATCGGCGCGGGCCACACTGTCGTCAATGCTCTGTGGCCAGCTCTCTGCAATTTGTTGGCGGAAGTCGGGTTCGTAGCTGATGGTAAATCCGGGTATGTGTTTTTTTATCGCCTCATAAATTTCGGCAGGAGAAAAGCTTACACCCGATATGTTGTAGCTGCTGTGCACCGTTAATTTCGATTTATCGGCTTCCATGAGGTTGATGGTAGCCTTGATGGCATCGGGCATGTACATCATCGGCAGTGTGGCGTCGGGTTGAAGAAAACACGTGTGATGACCAGTCTTTAGGGCGTCGTGGAAGATTTGAACCGCGTAATCGGTTGTTCCACCACCCGGTGCGGCTTTCCAACTGATTAGACCCGGATAACGGATGCTGCGAATATCCACCCCGTATCGGTTGATGTAGTAGTCTACCCAGCGCTCACCCGCTAATTTGGTGATGCCGTAAACGGTGCTGGGCTCCATGATGGTAAACTGCGGTGTGTTGACTTTGGGCGTGTTAGGTCCAAATGCCGCAATGGAACTGGGGAAAAACAGTTTTTTGAACAATCCTTCGCGGCTTAAATCCAACACGTGCGAGAGCGATGACATGTTGAGGTCCCACGCCAATTGCGGATTTTGTTCGCCGGTGGCCGAAAGTAGCGCAGCTAACAGGTAAATTTGGGTGATGTGGTTTTGCTCAACCACCTTGCGGATGCCTTCTTTGTCCATGGCATTGAGGCGCAGAAACGGCCCGCCGTCCATGACTTCTCGTGTGGCGTCTTTAATGTCGGCGGCAAATACCATGTCGCTGCCGTATTTGCTGCGAAGGGCAACAACTAGATCGGTTCCAATTTGGCCACTGGCCCCAATTACCAGAATTCTTTCCATTGATGAAATTTGATGCGAAAATCCCAAAAATACCAAAAGTGCGCTGCCTGCGGCAAAAGTTTTTCTTTTTTGGCAAAGGTGCCCGCCGATAGCTGGTGTAGACGACAGACCTAGCTTCAGGAAATAGTCGTTGAATACGAACATCTTGCCTAATTTTTTTTGGGATCGACTCAAAAAAATGAGGTTTAGGAGTTCAATTACCTTAACTTTGAGTTTATTTTCTAATCGTTCAAAAGATGCCGTTTTACCATCAGTTGGGACGTTTCCCACACAAACGACATACGCAGTTCCGGAAGGCAGATGGCAACTTGCACTACGAGCAACTCTTCGGGACCGAGGGATTCCACGGGATGTCGTCGCTTTTGTATCACCTACATCGACCCACTATTGTAAAGCAGGTTCAAGAGTCGATTGATATCAATCCAAAGGTCGCTATTCCCAAAGGAATGCTGTCATACGCCCTCAAAGGGATGCAGGTGAAGCCCGAGGCCGACTTTCTGAGCAGCCGCAAAGCCGTGCTGGTGAACAGCGATTTGCACATCGTTTTGGCAGCACCCACACAGAGTCTTCGCTCGTATTTCTACAAAAATGCCGATGCCGACGAGATGATTTTTGTGCATCAGGGCAGCGGTACCTTGCGGACGATGCTCGGGAATTTGAAATTTTCGTACGGCGATTACCTGATCATTCCGCGAGGTATGATCTATCAAATCGATTTTGACACGGCCGACAACCGACTCTTTATCGTGGAGAGTTTCAGTCCCATTGTAACGCCCAAGCGATATCGAAATAACTTCGGACAACTTTTGGAGCATGCGCCCTACTGCGAACGCGATTTGCGCAGGCCCGCCGATCTGGAGACACACGATGAAAAAGGCGAGTTTTTGATCAAAATCAAAAAAGAGGGTATTCTACACCACTACGTTTACGGTTCACACCCTTTTGATGTGGTGGGTTGGGATGGTTTCAACTATCCGTATGCCTTCTCTATCCACGATTTTGAGCCCATCACCGGCAGGGTTCATCAGCCGCCTCCCGTGCATCAAACCTTCGAAGCCCACAATTTTGTGGTGTGCTCGTTCTGTCCTCGTTTGTACGACTACCACCCTGAATCGATTCCGGCTCCTTATAACCACAGCAATATCGACAGCGATGAGGTGTTGTATTACGTCGATGGCGATTTCATGAGTCGCAACAATATCGAACGAGGCATGATTACCTTGCATCCGGGCGGAATTCCGCATGGGCCTCACCCAGGCGCTTACGAGCGAAGTATCGGGAAAAAAGAGACCCAGGAGTTGGCCGTGATGGTCGACACTTTCCGTCCGCTGAGAATCACTGAAGAAGGCTTGGCCCTCGATGCAGGTGGATACCACCTAAGTTGGATGGAACAAGGATATTAATGTAAGAAACCACTAGCATGAATAAATTAGCAGAACTACATCAAGATTACAAAGTAGAAGAAGATTTTCTTCCCCTTTTGGGCACAGATCACGTAGAGTTTTACGTGGGCAACGCCAAACAGTCGGCTTACTACTACCAAGCGGCTTGGGGCTACGAATGGGTGGCTTACGCCGGTCCAGAAACCGGAGTGAAAGACCGAGCTAGCTATGTATTGCAGCAGAATAAATTGAGGTTGGTACTCACCACCTCGCTCGATCCCGATAGCGAGATCTCTGAGCATGTCCGTTTACATGGCGATGGAATTAAGGTCTTAGCCCTATGGGTCGACGACGCCCGCAAGGCCTACGAGGAGACCACGCGCAGGGGGGCGGAATCGGCTTTTGAACCCTTCGAGAAATCAGATGACCAAGGCAAAGTAGTAATGGCCGCCATCAAAACCTACGGCGATACCATTCACACCTTTGTAGAGCGCAAGAACTACAACGGGGCATTCCTTCCCGGTTATAAAGCGATCAGCAAACCTCGCATTTCAGAGCCCGTTGGCCTGAAATTTGTAGATCATTGTGTGGGCAATGTCGAGCTGGGCATGATGAACAAGTGGGTGAAATTCTACGAAGACGTCATGGGTTTCAAACTGCTGGTAACCTTCGACGATAAGGATATCTCTACCGAGTACACCTCATTGATGTCGAAAGTGGTGAGCAATGGCAATGGCTTTATCAAGTTTCCCATCAACGAACCCGCAGCGGGTTTGAAGAAGTCTCAAATTGAAGAATACTTAGATTTCTACCGCGGTGCCGGAGCACAACATTTGGCGCTAGCCACCGACGATATCATTTCAACGGTTTCTGAATTGCGCCGCAGGGGAGTGGAATTCCTGCACGTACCAGATTCATACTACGAGGACGTGCTGGATAGAGTGGGTAAGATCGATGAAGATTTGCAGCCTCTGCGCGAACTGAACATTCTTATCGACCGAGATGAGGAAGGTTATTTATTGCAAATCTTCACCAAACCGGTTGAAGATCGCCCAACTCTTTTCTACGAAATCATTCAGCGCAAAGGCGCTAAATCGTTCGGAAAAGGAAATTTCAAAGCGCTTTTCGAGGCCATTGAACGCGAACAAGCACTGAGAGGAACCCTTTAAAAACCAACATAAACATGAAATCTACCCTTAAATTACTCTTCGTAGCAGCGCTACTAACTTTTTTAAGCACCTCAAAACTGCAGGCTCAAGACTATAAAAACGCCATTGGTTTGCGCGGCGGATTTTGGTCGGGCATTACCTTCAAACACATCAATGCAGGTAACAAAGGCTACGAATTTATCTTGAGTCCGCGTTTTAGAGGATTCGGCCTTACCGGACTGTACGAGGTGTACAAGCCAGCTTTTAATACCCCTCGTTTGCACTGGTATTACGGCGGTGGTGCGCATATCTCTAGCTACAATTATTCTTTCTATCGCAACAACGAGCGCACCGGAACGGCCTTGGGCCTCGGGGCTAACGGAATCATTGGCCTGGAGTACAACATTGGAGCCATTCCGTTGAATATTTCGGTAGACTTACTGCCTACCGTGCCCATTGTGCCGTTTTTTGACGCGTATATCGACGGTGCACTATCGCTGCGTTTTTACTTCTAATCGGTTTTGTTACTCAAACGTTAAAAAGGCTGCTCGCAAGGGCAGCCTTTTTTTGTTATTTTAATACTTACGTTCCGAGGTTATTCTTGTTGCAGGATGTTTGGAGTTTCACCAATGTATTCGGCATCCTGCAAGGAATAAGGCATGGTATTTTTATATCTGGGATTTCCAAATACTCACATTTCCGGAGGAATGGTGCAACCAATTGATTAGCAATGATTTCGGTTATTTTGCCGAAGAATTGCTTTTTTAGTAAAAGCGGATCAAATTAATGGACAGTGAAAGGTCGTAGTTGTTAAAATTGGTTTTGGGGTTCATCATTCGGTGCGCAAGGTGGTGCGAAAATTAAATTTGACTGTCCTCATTGCCGTTTGTCCTAGACCTATTTCCAGTGAGTTCGTGT
>DASUEB010000038.1:0-7659 GCA_036275295.1 Luteibaculaceae bacterium
GCAACGCGGCCTCCAAAGCCAATCGACCTACCATACCGGTTGAACCCGTTACAAGCACTTTCATTGGGTAAAATTAGGTAATTAGCCAGTGCCTACCAAGCTATTTTGCCCAGCCAACTTCCCCATCTTACTACACTTGCCCTACTTGGAAATCTACCCGGCATTTTGTACATTACACCGCCCAGATGGCAGATTACCGTTGTCTGAAATAAATATTATCTATGGCGTTATAAAAATTATCATCTAAGACTATAAAGAACAAAACCTACCTTTAACCAAAAAACTAAAAACGTGGAAAATAACGCAGCAAAGTGTCCATTTACCGGGGCCGTGGGCAATCCTCACGCCAAACTGGCCGGTACTAAAAACAGCGATTGGTGGCCCAATAGTTTGAAACTGGATATGTTGAAACAGCATTCCAACAAAACCAATCCGTATTCGCCCAATTTCAATTACCGCGAAGCTTTTTCGAAAATAGATTACGCCGGACTCAAACGCGATTTGATTGCGTTGATGACCGATTCACAAGACTGGTGGCCAGCCGACTACGGACATTACGGCCCGTTGTTCATACGTATGGCATGGCACGCCGCGGGAACGTACCGCACGGGCGATGGCCGAGGGGGAGCCGGACAAGGGCTTCAGCGCTTTTCGCCGTTGAACAGCTGGCCCGACAACGCCAACCTCGATAAGGCACGCCGTTTGCTTTGGCCCATCAAACAAAAATACGGCAAGCAGCTTTCGTGGGCCGATTTGATGATTTTGGCTGGCAATGTGGCACTGGAATCGATGGGCTTCAAGCCTTTTGGCTTTTCAGGTGGCCGCGAAGACGTTTGGGAGGCCGATGAAAGCATTTACTGGGGCAATGAAACCAAATGGTTATCTGACGAGCACCGCTACAGCGGCGATCGCGACCTAGAAAATCCATTGGCAGCGGTTCAGATGGGTTTGATTTACGTAAACCCCGAGGGGCCAAACGGCAATCCCGATCCCATTGCGGCAGCGCGCGATATCCGGGAAACCTTTGCGCGTATGGCCATGAACGACGAAGAGACGGTGGCCCTGATTGCAGGCGGTCACACCTTTGGCAAGGCCCATGGAGCGGTAGATCCGAAACACGTGGGTGCCGAGCCCGCTGGAGCGGCCATTGAACTACAAGGGTTTGGGTGGCACAACAGCCATGGCAAGGGTCACGGCGCCGACACCATGACCGGTGGACCCGAGGTAACCTGGACGACCACTCCTACCAAGTGGAGCCACGACTATTTCAAGCACCTATTTGAATACGAATGGGAGCTAACCAAATCGCCAGCCGGTGCTCACCAATGGGTGGCCAAAGACGCTCCGGCATCGATTCCCGACGCTCACCTAAGCGGTGTAATGCACAAACCCACCATGCTTACCACCGACTTGTCGCTGCGCTTCGACCCGGCTTACGAAAAAATCTCGCGCCGTTTCTACGAACACCCCGAGCAATTTGCTGATGCGTTTGCTCGCGCTTGGTTCAAACTGACCCATCGCGACATGGGGCCCAAAAGCCGATATATCGGACCTGAAGTACCCACAGAAGACCTTATTTGGCAAGATCCACTTCCCAAAGCAGGGCACCCTTTGGTAAACAGCGATCAGATCAAAGCCCTGAAAGATCAATTGGCTCAGAGCGGACTCACCATCTCAGAGTTGGCATCTACCGCTTGGGCATCGGCATCGAGTTATCGCGACAGCGACAAACGCGGCGGTGCCAATGGAGCTAGAATCCGACTGGCGCCCATGAAATACTGGCAGGTAAACAACCCAACGCAGCTGAGCAAAGTATTGCAGAAACTGGAATCCATCCAATTTGCATTCAATCAAGCCAATGAAGGGGGTGCTCAGATCAGCTTAGCCGACCTTATCGTGTTAGGTGGGGGAGTTGCCGTTGAATTGGCAGCCAAAAACGCCGGTTTCAACATAGAAGTGCCATTTACCCCGGGCCGGACCGATGCTTCCGCCGAGCAAACCGATGTGCATTCGTTTGAAGTGCTTGAACCCTTTGCCGACGGTTTTAGAAACTACCTCAAAAAAGCGTCTCATTTCCCGGCAGAGCATTTGTTGATCGATCGCGCTCAATTGCTAACGCTTAATCCGGTTGAACTCACTGTGCTGGTAGGCGGATTGCGCGTATTGGGAACCAATTACGACAACTCATCAACAGGTGTGCTCACCCACCATGTGGGAACGCTCAACAACGCGTATTTTGTGAATTTACTCGACATGCGCGCCGAGTGGAAGGCCGTTGACCAAGCCAAACACATCTTTGAGGGGCGCGATCGCGCTACCGGACAGGTGCTGTGGACAGCATCGCGCTACGACCTGGTTTTTGGATCAAACGCCGAATTGCGCGCTTTGGCTGAGGTCTACGCTTCAGACGACGCCCGCGAAACATTTGTTCACGATTTTGTAAAAGCGTGGGTGAAAATCATGGAGCTAGATCGTTTTGATCTAAAGCAGTGATCCGACCAAATAACTAAAATAAAGCAAGCAGTACCTTGAAAGGTACTGCTTGCTCTGCAAGTAAATATTTTGATCTTTTCTCTACAGAAAACACTTTTCCATTGGAAACTTAATGCGACCTCGTTTTAAGTTTCGTTTTTTGGAAAGTTATAAAATGGAGAACCGTAAATACTCACGGACAATACTCAACAAGGTTGGTTACATCTTTTAATAAATTCTGCAAACCACAATTATTTCTGTAAGCTTACAAAAGCGCTTTGCATAACGGTTGTAATCTGAAGTTCTTCTCCACAAGATCACCGTCACACATTCCCTCTAATTGGTAAAATTCCTTCACTGAACACAATGTAATAATTGTGAATATTTTTAGCCTCACGGCCACCAGCGGAAAATCATTATCTATAATAGTCAGGTGCCACTTCAATACTTCTATCGGTCCTTCTTCTTGAAATCAATCCCTTCAAGGCCTCTTAACGACTTCTGTTTACGTTACCATTAAGTAGCGATCACCAACGTCAGGTAGGTAAGGCCGGTAATTGTTCTCATTTTTTCGATCGTATGTTTCGTCCAAGAACAATTTTAAAAGTAGGCAAATCAGGCCTTGCTGAATTGATAACTGAAGACATATTGAAACCTTAAATTTCCCTGGTGGGCAATTTTGGCAAAATCACACAATAGAATGATTGGTCGCACGCAAAACTAAAACAGGCTAAAAAACAAAGCTAAAACGAAAATATTTACCAGTCCTTCACAGGGCAAAGTATGGGAGATCGTTTATATACCAACCAGTTTATCGTTATTGTTTGACCAGCTTTATCGACCCAGAACCACTACTAGTCTCGTATGACACAAAGTAGACACCGACATCAAAGTTCGACATATCAAGATGGAAATCACCACCCAAATGATCTTGCCGGTAGACCAGATGACCGCTAGAATTAACTATTCTTAAGGTTCCTTTCTCGGCTGGCAATTGAATGACAGCGTCATGGAAGACTGGATTTGAGTGCAGACCTAATTTAAACGGTGAAGAGCCCACTGTGGAGATGTCTGTTACATTAAGATCTTTATCAAATTTAACGACAAAACCCTGGTAAAATAAATCTGACTTTGCCCTTGAAGTCCCACAAATTATCAAACCACCATCGGACGACTTGATCGCGTTGGTAGGTATAACCGCGACACCGAGGTCTACTTTTTTGGAGCGCAAAAGATCAAGATCGTTATTAAACTCTGCTAGCACAATTTGTGATGAAAACTCTGGGCTAGCAAAATTGGTCACGCTGTAACCTGAATCAACCCCGATAACAGTGAGGTGATCCTCGAAAGCAATAAGTTGTGTTAGATCTTTGAATTCTTCCTCGGCTCGGTAAAGTTTTACTGATGATTCCATCTCGTTACCTAGCGTATCTATCTTAACAAGTTGAAAGGAATCAAATGATTTCTGAGTGCTAAGGTTGAACTCGCGAAAGACGGTTCCGAGAACGATGTGATCGTCAGAAGTAGCAACCACATCAAAAAATGTGTAGTCATTTACCCAACCTGGTGTTTCATATGATGTAGATTGACTGTAAATGGGGGTCAGTTCAAAATCTGAATCCAATTTCAATACTTCATCCAGATAGTCATCTGTACACGTTGATCCGCCGGTTGCAAAATAAATAGATCCATTTAATTCAGTTAGAGGTTCATAACTTAAAGAAAGAAAGCCCGTAAAGTCCCTACATTGGCTGTAAACCTGAGTACTATCCAGAAGATTGAATTCACTATCAAACTTGAAGGCCTGCAGCCCCTCTCGATAGCGAGCGGTATCTAAAGTTCGAAGTAAAAAAATCTTGCAGGTATCCAGCTCAATAAGCGATTTTAAGGCGCGGTATTGATAAATGGAGTCTTTGAGGAAAAACTTTGTTTGGGATTGTAAATTAGATTCCACTTGAAAAAACAAAAGACCTTTGGGCCGATTTTGGTTAGCGGAACGGCCTACCAAGTAAATCTCTTGATTTTTAGTTCTGTTCACCGAAAATCCAGCTATGGTGTCCAATTCAAAAACAGTTACTGAGTCAAGAATTTTCAGATTGGGATCCAATTTCCAGAGCACCCCATACCAATTTGATTGATCAACATTAAAATCACCGGATACGTAAATGTTCCCATCGTTGTCCTCTACAAGGGTGTATGAAACGGTGCTGACCCCTGGATTGGATGCCAGCAGAATGGAACTTGTCTGAGAGTTCGAATCTAAAGACATTAAAACAAGAGCGATGAATATCGCTCTTGTAAAAAAAGAAATTCTTCTTGGAATCATCTTCACTTCTTGCAAATTATAAATCAGTTAGAGGAGCTGTCCTTACCTCCCAATTACCAAAGAAAAATTTTCAAATCCAAAACTGGTTGCTAAACTGAAACTCTCCTGGCTACCGAGAGGCTGTACATCTCATTTCAAGTAAGACTTTTTCTCCATTGTACTCAAAACCCAATTTTTCGTAAAACGCGTTGAGCGTCCCACCATTTGGCCCGTTATTATCAACTTGACCAGCGTACAAGTACTCCAATTGAGAGGCTGTTAAGGACGATAAGTAATTGGTATTTGCCCCATGACCGTAACAAAACCAATTGTATAAATGATGCCTTCCACATGGTCCGTTTGTGTTTTCAGACTCACCAGAGACCATAAAGCTAGAAACACGTCTAAACGAATATATCGCACCAGGCTTCTGACTGTAATGTCTATTAAAGCGCTCTTGTACCCGTTTAGCCCCTTGACAATAGTCTGAGACCCCACTACTAAATGGAGAATTGGTGACACCGATCCCAGGCTGTGGTGGGTTGAGGTAGTTGTAAAAGGTGACTGGCACCTTTGCTAGATTGCCCTCTACACTGATGTTACTTTGTTCAAAGTCAATTGCAAAAATCTCATTCCGCCGGGATTGTGTGAAACTGAGGGCATCAGCACTTATTTGAGCAAACCACATTTGAATTTGAGCTTGATTAAGCTGATTGCCTGGACCTATGTTAACCGTGTATACTACTTTAGATTCAGCCAATTCAAAAACCGGCTTATCGGCATAAATCACACCAAAAACAGCGTTACTTTCTTCCTCCATTCTAAGAGACTGTCTAAAAATTTAATTGTTAATAAAAGACCAATTAAACCACTGATTGTCTTTTAGTTGCATTCAATTTTTTATTATCTTGTTGATCATCACAACGACAAGACAAAGTGAAAATAAATTCCAACCTTAGCGACAATCAGTGGAACACAATAATAAGAATAATTGGCGACAATCGAAAACGGAAATACGCTTTGCGTGACATTCTTGATGGGATTTTGTATTTACTCAAAACAGGATGTCAATGGAGGTTGTTGCCAAAATGTTACCCTGCTTGGAAGTTGGTTTATTACTACTTTACCAAATGGAAAAACAGCGGTTTATTCATAAAATTACACAACATTCTCCGAGACGATCTGCGGGTGAAGTTGGGCAAATTTGAAGGGGCATCAATGGGTATTATTGACAGCCAGTCAGTTAAGACAACTCGAAAAGGAGGCGTACGGGGAATCGACGGGGGTAAGAAAGTAAAAGGCCGTAAACGTCACCTAATAGTTGATTCTCTTGGGTTATTGATAGCAGTCGATGTTCACGCAGCAAATATTCATGATTCTGTGGGCTGTATGGAGGTCATCAAAAAAGCAACCAAAAGTTCCAGCCGGTTGTCAAAAATAATTGCTGATGGTGGTTATCGGGGTAAATTGAAAAATACAGTAAAATCAAAATATCGTTTAAAAATGGAGATAGTCTTAAGAAATGATTCCTCATCCTTCGAAGTACTGCCAAAACGATGGATCGTGGAGCGCACTTTTGCATGGCTGGAGAGTTACAGACGCCTCGCTAAAGACTATGAATACTGCGTTTACTCCAGTGTAACTATGATCTACTTAGCCATGACTTGCCTGATGATAAACCGGCTTGAAAAATTTTAGACAGTCTCTTATACAAAAGATGTCTAAAATGATTGGTTAAAGTATTATACTCATATTTTAAGCTTTCTAACATTACAGGCATCACATCTTTTCCTTCAAACCAAAATGATTCAATTGGGATTTTTGAAAAACACAACTGCGATCTTCTGTACCAATAGGATTGTACCTGACTTAATCTTAAAATTTTTCCTTTTAGAATAAACTCATAATCGATTTCTTCATCACTTAGGACAAGACGTGAAATTTGTATTTCATCTAATTGAGAAAATCTAAGAAAGTTTTTTTTTAGAGAAACTAACCAATTGCATACTATATCGGACGAACCTTCCAATTCATCAGTGCAGATTAAAATAATTTTATCCAAAATTTATAAAGATGCGTTTTGTGGGTGTTTTTTGAGCTAAATTTTATTACGCTGAAAAACAGATTATAACCTGAATATCGCATTGGGAAAATGAATCTGGTCAAAAGATTGACCAGATTCTGGTGTTAAATCAAGATTGCGGCTTATCATTGGTGGGATCGCCTTCTTTTGGTGTTCTGACCGCGTCATAAATAGGGTCTGCTGGAGCTGTAGTCGACAATTGGAACTGATCGTAACCAACATTTCTGGTAGTGTCTTTATTTAAACCTTCAGCTGCGGTGTAAAGGGCTTGGTCAATAATCCCGCTTTCGCCACCATAAACATGCTTTAGCTTGTGGTTAATTGTTTTACTTTCAAACAATTTAGAATTAATGTTCTTCATTTGTTTATTTGTTTATCTATTTTTGCCTACTCTTGATTGGATTTTCGGCTACCTCCATTTTAGATAAATTTGGCAAAACTAATTTATTTCGATCATAAAATAACTAATAGAGTCAGAAATGGCAAATAAAACACTCAACCCCTAAACTTAAGAATGAGCATTATGAATTCACTAGGTCACCAAATATAAGATAAAAACTAAACTTGTATTAAAAACAGGAAAAAAATTGGGCAAGGTATACCCTCGATTTATTAGATCGTTAGGAAAATAGTTTGATCAAGTCGATTTTAGTTTTACCTCTAAAAAATACCGTTGAACTCAAAATGTCAAGGCTTCGTGTTAAATTCTCATTTTTCAGAAAAGCAAGTTTGCTTACAGAGAAGTTTTTAGATGAATACAAAAAGGCTATGTTCGTTGTTGTCTTTAAAAAATAATAGA
>DASUEB010000039.1:0-52163 GCA_036275295.1 Luteibaculaceae bacterium
TTTAAAGTAATCGTAATTCAAGGGTTGGTGCTAACGGTTGCAGATTTGCGATGGGTGGGATATTCAGCAGAAATATTCATGCCGAGCTGGGAACTGTTTATAACCTCAAAACTATCTGCGGAGCATGAAACCCCGCCTATAGAAAATGTGCTGTTATATGCAGGCTTTCTTTCCGGTATTAGTCGTGGCTCCATCCTTTATCAATGTAATTTATTTTATTATTTCTATCAACTTCTAATGTCGAACGATACCAAGCAAAATCTTCATACCCACTTTGTCCTTTGTCTTTTTTTGAGTTCAGTAGTTTCCCGTCACCCGTGAAATAGTAATTTGTATTTAAAGGGTCATTATAACCTTGTCCTTTGTACAATGGTTCACCAACTATCTTTATTGCTTCGTTAATCGTCATTCCGATTTTAATTTTATCAAATTTTTCAGGGCTATAGTCCTTAGCAAATTCAGTGTCAATATATGGTTTTAGCAAATGCTTGCCTTCTATCAGTGGAACTTGTCCAATAAAAAAAGTAAATACAACTAAAATTCCTATGCAAATTGTCGATAGGATTTTTAACGTAATATTTTTCATACCATTACCCTTAAAGTGTCATAAAAGTATCCCAGAATATAAATTATTGCTGTCATAGGAAATGTGATTTTTGCAGCTTTAAAAAAATTGTCCTTAAAACTCCCTTTAAACCAAATTGAAACTGCCAAAGTCCCCAGTGTAGCTATTAAGAATAAAATTCCTAAAATCAGTCCCGAGGCTAATCCACTTGAGTATATTGTCAAGTAACTTGCTGCTCCGAATAAAACTATTGATAATATTATTGTCTTCACGTTTGTTTGTTTCAAGCTTGCATATAACGGTTTGCAGCTACCCGAAGGTGGCGATTTCGAAGCACTTCACTGTCAACCAAGCACAAACTTTGATAGAAGCACAATGCTTGATTTAACCATTGAACCGCCACTTTTGGGTAGGTGCTGTTATATGCTGGTTTTTTCATTTCTGTCAATTAGTCGTTGGTCTATTTTCTTTATTAGTTCAAACACATAGTTGAAATAGTTAGCAGCATTTTCTTTCGCAAAATTCTCAATATGTATAGCTTGCATAAACGGAATTATTTTCTGGTTTACGGTCACAGGTTTAATTTCAGTCGGATTTGAAAAACTACCCTGAAACATTGTTGTTTCGTCAGGTATTCCGTTTAAAACTTTAGTTGAGTCTGCGTGTGAGAAACCGTTTCTCATTAATTCTCGAATTGTGTCAAAAAGAAATACTTTTTCATTTTCAGTTATTAAGTCAAGTTTTTTACATTTTTCTATTGAGTTCCCTAATGAAATTGAGTTATATTTTTTGTTTGGTTCCCCAAAGGTAGTACCCCAAGTTTCAACAGGTTTTGGACCTATTCCTGCTTCATTATAAATTAATGAAAGTTTTAAAAGTCTCTCAAGTAGATTATTTGTCAAAGTGATGGAAGCTCTATAAAATTCGAGAATCAGACATTTGTTGATTTCAAATACAATTCCACCTAATTCACTAAATACATAAAATTCAAAATCAAAATATTTCGAACGGCTCTGGAAATTCTTATTCAAATTGTCCATAAATGCCTCTTCAAAAAGTTGTTTTTCCATATTCTGATTATTGTTTTGTTTCGGTTTTAAACTAGCATATATCGTTTTCTAGCCAGCCGATGGCGGCGTACACACGCACCTGTGGGAAACCAGAGACACTACCAAATATAAGAAAACCATTGGTAACGAAGAATCCCTTATGCCGCCAATGGCTGGACAGTGTTAGTGGCTGCCCTACTTGTATTTTCCACGAAGTGACTCATAAGCTATTCGATGGAGTGAGAACGGGAGGAGCGTGAGAGTAAATTAAAACACACTTAAACACTATAAACGACAAGATTAGGCTGCCTGGCCAAAACTGGCTGTTTTTTCAAACATTTACCGGATTTACCCTTATTTGCCCCCCTACAGCCTTCAAAACTTTCATGATGGTCGAAAATTGTGGCTTGGCACCGTCCGATAGAGCTTTGTACAAGCTTGGTCTGCTTAATCCGGATTCTTCAGCAATTTTTGCCATACCTATCGCTTTTGCTGTATGTCCGATTGAGGCAATAATTTCAGCATCACTTCCTTCTGCTAAAACAACATTAAGATATTCAGCAATCATTTCGCTGTTATCCAAATAGTCCGCTATATCAAATTTCGATGTCTCCATATTTTTACTTTTTAAGTTTATTCCAAATTTCACAGGCCTTTTTAATGTCTTTTTGCTGAGTGGATTTATCCCCTTCCATAAGCAAGATTGTAATCTTTCCATCAGTCTCTTTGGAGTAAATTCGGTAGCCCTTAGCGAAATTTATCTTTAACTCACGAATGCCATTTACAACGGTTTCTCAGTCTCCAAAATGTTCATTGCTCTCTGGTTTTTGAAGTCTAAACAAAATTTTGGCTTTCGCTTGATGGTCCTGTAGCTTTCTAATCCATTTGTCAAATTCTTTTGTCTTTTCAATCAAGTACATTACCTGATTTAATCAGTTGGGCGCTGTATTCAGTTGGATACAACATAAGTGTAAAATTGTCATCTGCCAAAGTCGACCTTTAGCTGCCTATGGACAAAATGAAGCATAACTATATTATTACAGCTGAGCCGCAGAATACTCTCCTAAACCATCTCGCTTTGCTCTGAAAAGGAAACTTGCAGATTTTATTTTCCACTCATTCATTACAACATCAAAGACCCATGCCCTGTCGATCACCCGGTCATGGCCTTTCCGATAAACGAGTATTTCCAGATTGCCCTCCTATCGGAAACACCATCCAGAAGAGAGGAAAGGTGTAAATTTTAGTGTCAGACACACCCTAACCAGCAAGCAGGAATATACCCCTGCTCGTTTCAAATCGATCTGGCCCTGTTCTCCATTAACACTTAAAAAGAACTTACATGATCTTTGGGTAATACCTTTTCTAGGACACCCTTGCGTTACTGACAAAGGAGCTTGTAAACAACTGTGCAGCGGCTACTAATCGCCTAATAAAGGCATGTATGCGGTTCAGAATTGCCTTGCGGCGATTGGCTCAGGCCGAGACCTTCGACAAGCTCAGGGCTAAAGTCCGAACTCGGCGGGGTTTATTTGTCCTCCTTCTCAAACAGCTCGTCTTTCGACACCACCTCAACCGACATGTTGTCGCGGAGGGAGCGGGAAACGGCGCTATAAGGCCCGGTGATCACTTTTTCGCCCTTTTTTAGGCCTGAGGTGATTTGGATAAATTTATTGTCTTGAATGCCGGTTTTTACCTTTCTGATCTTGGCTTTTCCGCCTTCGAGCACAAACACACACTCAAACTCGGGTGCGGCATCGTTGGTTTTGTCGCTGGTTTTCTTGGCTGCGACTCCTTTCGACGCCGAGCTGTCGGCGCGAGTGGTTACCGCTTCAATGGGCACGGCCACCACATTGGCAGCAGTTTTGGTCTGTATTTCAACGCTGGCGCTCATTCCCGGCCGGAAGGGCGAGTAACTCGCATCGCGACCTTGGGTGAGGTCGGCATACGAGCTGGTGAGAATTCTGATTTTTACTCGGAAATTGATGACCTGGTCGGTGCTCACTTGGGCAGAAGATGTAATGGCCGCATTGCCAATTTCGGTCACCACGCCTTTAAACTTTCGGTTTAGGTATGAATCGACCTCAACCAAAGCGGTATCGCCTTTTTCCACGCGGATGATGTCGTTCTCGTTAACATCGACATGCACTTCCATTTCATTCATGTTGGAAATGCGCATCATCTCGGTACCGGTCATTTGGGCAGTACCTACCACGCGTTCGCCGCGCTGCACCTGAAGGTTGGATATGGTTCCTCCCTTGGGAGCGTAGATTAGGGTGCGTGACAACTGGTCGGCCGCTTCTTTGCGACCCGCTTGTGAGCTGCGAACCGAGAATTCAGCCGATCTAAACGACTGGTCGGCCGCTTGCACCTCCGCCTGAGCCACCTCAAACGTCTGAATGGCTTGATCGTATTCCGCTTGCGAAATGGCCCGCTGCGCAAAAAGCTCTTTTTGGCGCTTGAAGACCTTCTCAGCGTTCTGGAACTGGGCCTTGGCCTGATTCAACCGCGCTTGTGAGTTGGCGGCCTGCGCCAAACTTGAATTATACGATGCCTCGGCACGACTCAAGGCCGCTTGATATAGATCGGGTTTGATCTTGGCCAACAAATCGCCCTCATTCACCAACTGACCCTCTTTGACCAGCAATTCGGTAATTTCACCCGATACATCCGACGAGATCTTCACATCGTCGGCAGCTTGAATCTTTCCGTTGGCCGTTACCACCTCGGTGATCGTTGCCGTTGAGGTTTCTTCACTCGTAACCTTGGGAGATTCAGACTTCCCGCCTCCAAAAACTACTGCGGCAATGATAAGTACTACCAATAAGCCAACAATGATCCAAATAAGCTTGTTCTTCTTCATAATGAGGGTTAGTTAAGTGTTAGGCCTTTGCCTAGGTAAAAGTCTATGATCTTCGATTTAAATATGCTGTCGTATTTGGCTCTCACGAGGTCGTTCTCGGCATTGGCCAATTTAATTTTCGCGTCGGTATATTCTACCAGGTTAATCAAGTTTTGCTGGTATTTGATCTCGGCGTATTTAAAACTCTCCTTTTGAGCTACAACCAATTTCTGCGCGGCTTGGTATTGCTTTATGGCCGCCAATGCGTCGTTGTAGGCGCGCTGCACGGTTTGTTGCAGGGTGTTTTTTGCAGCGTCTAATTGCAATTTTTGATTGGCATTGTTGATCACCGCCCGTTTGATGTTGGTATTGGTGTTCAATCCGTTGAACAGGGGAATGGTCAGCGAAAAACCAATCGACTTGTTGAAGTTGTCGTTGAGCTGATCGCGGAAAGGTTTGGGGCGAAAGCCATCGGCGTATACCAGGCTGGGCGCAAAAACCGGCAGGGTATTCACTCCGTCGCTGGCGAAAAATCCGGTTTCGTTGAAAACCACGGTGGGCTCGCCAATGGGCTGGCGATTGTTTCCCGAGTAACCAGAACCTATGGAGGCGTTGAAACTGAGTCGGGGCGACATGGCTCCGTACGCCGATTTACGGGCGTATTCGGCACTTTTCAGGCGGTACTCCTGGGCCTTGATCTCGGGCATGTTGTTTAATGCCGCATTGTACATATCGGCGGCTGAGGTGCTGAGCAAGGTACCATCTACCTTGAGATCGGCGTAGTCTTGCACTTCAATTTCTGATTCGATATCGAGCTGAAGAATGTTGTATAGCTGAATATACGACAGGTTGAGGTTGTTTTCGGCATTTACCTTGGCCAGCTCGTCGCGGGCAAATTGGGCCTCGATGTCGAACAAATTGCTTTCTGCCAGCTGTCCGGCCTTCACCAAGGTGCTGATGCGATCGCGCTGCAGGCGCGTAATTTCAAGTTGGTTGTCGGCGTTTTTGAGCAATTCTTTTCCGAAAATGATCTGCAGGTAAGCCGTTACGATGTTCAAAGACACATCGTTCATCATTTTTTCGGTGTCGGCATTGGCCGCCTTGAAGTCGGCCGAACTCTGCATGCGGTTGTTCCAATTCTGAAAACCGCCGAACAAAATCACCGATGAGCTCAGGAATAGCTGATTGCTTCTTACCCGACTGGAGGCAAACTGGTTGGTGAAGGGGTCGATGGTTTGTCCGAAGTTGTAGTTGTTGGTGGCCTGTCCGTTGAGCGAGGGCAAAAAATTGGTAGTCGATTGCAACTTTACCTGCTCGGCCAGATCGACCTGCAACTTGCTTTGTTTGATTTGAATGTTGTTGTCTTTAGCGTATTGCAGGCAGCGCTCGAGCGACCAGATTTCCTGACCAAAGCTGAGTGCAGGGCTAACAAGGGCTAACAACAGCCATCCGATTTTTACTTTCATTGGATTCGGTATTGGAATTGGGATAACGAAATTGACAAAAAACATGGTTGTGGCAGTGGTTTTATAAAAATTTATTCGGCAGCGACATTCATCAAACTCAGGAAAACCCAAAAACCCTCCTGCCATTTTATGGGAGAATCGATGAGCAAATAATACTCGGTTCCCTTCTTCACCGCCAATTTGCTGCTGAAGGCATCGCTGCCGTAAAAATCAACGAGGGTTTCAGGACTATCTGCCGACAATCCGGTTTCGCCTTGATCTTTATCGCTCATATTTGCCCTAATGGGTTCTCGGCTGAACTCGTTGGCAAAACTTTGGCAAAACCAAGGCCCGGGCGATTCGTAAAGGGCAAAATTGAAATTGTCGATGGGGTTCACGCTTTTGATTTTCATGGTGAGTTCAGCGTCTTCGCGAACTTCGAAACGCAGCCACACCGAATTCATCTCTTTGAGGTGAAGGTGCCCCACCTCGCCGTTGCTGTTGTATATTTCGGTGATCTTACCTCGTCCTGCCATGCCTTTGATGGGGCCAATGGTATCTTGAAAACGGATGGCTCCCATGCAATCGGCCGAAGCTTCGGGAGCTTGCAGGGCCAATACCTCTTGTGCGCGGCTGGGCCCGCCAAACATGCTGGTCATCAGCACTGCACCCATCCACACCACCCGGCTTTGCGGCAATGCCAGGCACCGCAACACGCCGATGAGCAAACTGGTAGCTTTAAGGATTCTTAGCATGATGGGGCGAATATACGGACATAAACCACCCCTTGTGCGCCGCTTGTGGAGCTAATTGGCCGCAGATCAGCCCCAGCGAACGCAGCCACAGCTCGACCCAGGCACCCGCCGCTTGCGGTGCCATGTATATCGGTCATCAATCCCCGTCATCGCAGCTTGGTGGTGCGCGGTAATGCAACGATGACAACCGTTTGCCATCGAACCAAGGGGTAAGAAAACAAAAAACCCCGCGAAATTCGCAGGGTTTTTGTGTGGTGTGGGAGGGAATCGAACCCCCGACACAAGGATTTTCAGTCCTTTGCTCTACCAACTGAGCTACCGCACCGTTTGGGACGGCAAATGTAGTACAATTTTTTATTCTCCAAATATCGAGATAACTTTTTTCTTTGTAGTGATATGTACCTCGTAGTCGATATAGGCAATACGGCCACCAAAGCCGCTCTGTTTCAGGATGGTGAATGGGTGGAGCGGATCCGCATTCCCAACGGAGAAGGCGCTGACACTGCGTCAATGACTTCTAGAGCGCATGCCGTTTTGGTGGCCAATGTAGCTTCGCCGGAGTTGGCCGAGCCTTGGCTCAAGGGGGCTGGTTCATCCTTTTTGCTGAACGCATCGCTCAAACTGCCCTACACTACCCAATATCCTGACACATTGGGACAGGACCGGATGGCAAACGCGGCCGCTGCTGCGGTTATGCATCCCATGGGGTCGGTATTGGTAATCGACATTGGGACTTGTCTCAAGTTCGATTTTGTTCATCGATCAACCTTTGTGGGCGGATCCATTGCGCCGGGTGTATTTATGCGCTTTCAGGCCATGCAGGCCTACACCGCGCGGTTGCCCATTCCCCGCGAAATTCGCGTGCCGAAGCACTTCATCGGAACCCATACCGAAGAAAACCTGTTGTCGGGAGTTCTATTTGGTATGATGGGCGAAATACAAGCGGGCATTGATCGCTATCAATCGATCTACCCCGATCTACACATTATACTAACCGGTGGGGATGCTGCGTTTTTTGAAGGCACGTTAAAAAGTAACATCTTTGCCGAACCCGATCTCACCCTGTTGGGATTGTATCACATACTCAAACTGAATGCTACGTAAATCTCTTTTTGCCGCTGTTCTTCTGCTTTGCTCAGGTTGGATAAACGCACAGAATACCACCCTTTCTCCGTTTTCGCGCTTTGGCTTGGGAGACCTCAACACCCCGCTGTCTTCAGGTCAGTTTGCCATGGGAGGAGTAGGAACCGGATTGAGGATGGATCAGATCATCAACCTCAGCAACCCAGCAGCGACCTTGTTTCAGCAAAAAACCAGTTTTGATGTAGGTATTCGCTACACATCGCTCAACCTCGCCAACGCCACCGCCCAGCAGCGCTTGAGCTCAACTGCCGTCAACCACTTCGCCTATGCGTTTCCGGTTAAAAACAAGTACACCTTAACGGCGGGACTTATTCCCTACAGCCGAATTGGCTACACCCTGCGCGAGAAAAAAAACATCAACGACTCCCTAAGCGTTACCAATAGTTACAAGGGCAGTGGCGGATTGAACCGCGCGTTTTTGGGTCAGGCCTTTCGCCTATACAACCGCAAAGACTCAACGGTTTTGAGCGCGGGAGCCAACATCAATTTTGTGTTCGGAACCATAGGCCGCGAGGCGCGTTCTGTTTTTCCCAGCAACGAGAACTATTACAACTCGCGCAACCTGAGTTTTACCACGGTGAAAGATCTCAACTTCGATCTGGGGTTGTTTTTTAGCACCTATCCCGTGCCTACCAAAAACATTCGACTCAATGTAGGAGCGACGTATTCGCTGAGTTCAACAGCCAATGCCATCCTCGAAAACCGAATCGAGTCGTATGTAACCAGTCCCACAACCGGCAATGAGTTTGTGGTCGACACTGTTTCGTATCTGTACGACGACAACGGCAAAATAACGCTCCCTCAGCAATTCAGCTTGGGTACTTCGGTAGAGATCAACAACAAATTAACGTTAGCTCTTGATTATCGCACTCAGCTGTGGTCGAATTATAGCCAAACCATCGACAACGCGGTTATCCGCTCCAACCTGCGCAACACCCAGGCCGTTCACGTGGGATTCGACTACACACCCAAACGCATTTATGTACCCAATCTATCTTGGTTTAATTACGTGAGTTATCGGGGAGGCTTGCGCTACGACAAGCAATACGTCGTGATCAACAACACCCAGCTAACCGGCATTGGCATCAGCGGAGGGCTCTCGTTGCCACTGGGTAAAGGCAGCTCACTTTCTAGGCTAAGCTTGGGTTACGAGCTCTATCAGCGCGGAAACCTGAATCAAACCCAACTCAAGGAGCAAACTCACAGTTTGTTGCTGGGTATTGTAATTTTCCCAACGGCCAACGATCGCTGGTTCTATAAGCGCAAGTATGACTAAAGGGTCGGTCCTTCTGTGTGCCCTAGCCCTGTTTGTTGGGGCTTGTAACAATTCGATCTCGGAGGCCATGGAAGGCGAGAAAAGGCAACTGCTGCCCACCAATACCACCTACAATGCGGAAGTGAGTTACTCGAACAACGGCAAATTGAGCTCGCGTTTGACCGCTAAGGTGATTGACCGGTATCAAACCAAAGACACCTCCTACGTCATCTTGAGAAAAGGATTCAAAGCGGAGTTTTTCGATAGCCTGGGCCATTCAACGGGGGTACTTCAAGCCCAATACGGCCAGTGGTTGGAGCGCAAACGCATCATGAAGGGAAAGAAAGATGTTGTGTTTACCAATTACAAAGGCGAACAATTGTTCACCCAATCGCTTACTTGGTACCAGGACAGTGCCCTGATTTACACGCCCGATCCGGTTAAGATCGTCAGGCCCGACGGCACCATATACGGTATTGGCTTGCGGGCCGCAGAAGATTTTAGCAGCTATACCATCAATCAGATTACAGGCGAATTGTTTGTCACCGAGACCGACACCAGCCTAACCGCCAATGACACCTTGCCATGAACGTAAAATACCTGCAAACCTCTCTCAAAATTTGGTTAGTGATAACCGGAATTACCCTGGCTATTGCCCTGTACCAATTGATTTCAGGTGGCTGGGAACAATGGACCTACTTGATTATGGTAGGTTTAGCGGGATTCATGACCTCGGTGCGCTTTTTTCTCCTTAAAAGGGCCAAGCGAAATCAGTCGTGAAGAATTTTTACCTTTACCCATAAATGATAGACGACCCCGATCCGCTGGTCAGTTGGCTGACCCTGCTGCTTTTATACCTGATTCATGGATGGATGGCCACCGCGTTGTTTCGTTTAGGTCGGCTGCATCACTTTCCCAATCAAGACCCGTCAGGCGATTTTGGCAAACTAAATCCGCAGCGGTGGTTTGAACGGCTTGGAGCCAGCAAAGCGCGCGATTTAACGCTCTTTGCCCTGATCGGGGTAACGGCCCTATTGGTTCCCATTATATCGTCGACCGGTATTTGGGCGGCCTTAGTCAGTGTACCTGTATATCTATTGGTAATCACGGCCCTCGCCTTTAGAACGAGCCACCGGCCTCTAAAAAACGAAAACGGATCACTGTGGATTACTTTCCTGCTCCTTGTGCCGTTTTGGCTGCCTTATTCGGTGCTTCGTTTGGCTAAGGTGCGCCTTTCTCCGTCTTCTCCCCACCTATTTCCCTTTAGCCAATCGAGCCACTGGCAACCGCGCCAAAGCGAACTCGACAAACCTCATGATGTAGGCCAAGAGGTGCAGTTGCTTCAAAACGCCTTGGACTTCCGCGAAGTACAGGCCAAAGACTGCATGATTCCCAGAAATGAAATTGTATCCATAGAGGTGGATCAAAGCACTGCTGAGCTCAAGAAAAAATTTGTCGACAGCCACTTCAGTAAAATCTTAGTGTATGAGGGCGATACCGACAATATCATTGGTTACGTGCACAATTACGATCTGTTCAAGCTGCCCAAGTCCATCCGATCTATCTTATTGCCCATATCCGTCATCCCCGAAACGCTTGATGCGCAGCTGGTCTTGAAACGGTTGGTTCTTGAAAAACGCAGCATCGCCATCTTGGTCGACGAATTTGGCGGTCTCAGTGGTTTGATTGCCTTGGAGGACCTGCTCGAAGAAATTGTTGGTGAGATTGAAGACGAACACGATGTACCCGAACTGATAGAAGAGCGCTTGCCAGGCAGGCAATTTCTATTTTCGGGTCGTTTGGAAATCGACTATTTAAACGAGAAATACGGTTTCAACCTGCCGATATCGGAACATTACGATACCCTGGCGGGTTTTGTCCTCGATCAAATGGGTGATATACCCGGCGAAGAAAGCGGATTTGAATGGGAGCAATACAGCCTAACCGCCCGTAAAGTCAGCAAAAATCGCATTGAACTGATTCACTTGCACGTAAAAGGCTAAAGTAAATTTCTTTTTTGCCTCAACAATTGTAAATTCGCACGCTAATCCAAAAATCATTAGCTCGAATCTAAATGGTATCAATTAACAAAATCAGGGAGAACTCAGGTCTAGTCCTGATTCTGGTAGGAATAGCCATGGTGGCTTTCATATTAGGAGATTTATTCACTCAAAGCCCAGGTCAACAGGCCATTAACATTGGGGAAGTAGCCGGCGAGAATATTGAAATAGCCGACTTTGAGGCTCGCTTGGCCAAGGAGCGCGAGGCCATTGAATCAACCGGACAACGCGTTGACGATGCCACCCTTGAGCAACTTCGCAATCAAGTTTGGAACCAGTTCATTCGCGATGTGGCCATCAGCACCGAGTTTGATGAAATCGGTATCGATGTTTCTGAAGCCGAATACGACGATGTTCGCTTTGGAGCCAATGTTCTCGACGAATTCAAGAACAATCAAGGATTTGTAGACCCCAAGACGGGCCAATTTAGCCCTGAGATGGTGAAAATGTCTTTCAACCAATTGATGACCAACTATCCGGAATACTGGAAATCACAGCGCGATCGTATCATCGAAACCCGCAAACAAACCAAGTATTCCAACCTGGTGAAGAAAGGCATCTTTGTAAACAAAATTGAAGCCGAAGAAGAGTATGTAGCTTCAAACCGCAAGATCAACTTCAACTTCGTGGCAGCCAAGTTTGCTTCTATCGCCGACAGCTTGGTGAAACCCACCGAAGACGAGCTCAAAACCTATTTCAACAAGGTTAAAAACCTCAAGAAGTACGAACAAGCTGAAAGCCGCTCGATTGAATACGTAAGCTTTGAAATCAGAGCAACAGATGAGGATATCAAAGCGGCTCGCGAAGGGATCAACGCGCTCATCGAACCTTTCAAAACAAGCACCAACGACAGCGCTTTTGTTATCAACAACAGCGATCAGAAATTTTATCAGCCCGAAGTTTACCAGAAGGGCAGCACAGATCCAGCGACCGACAGCGCCATAACTCGTGGCAGTGTTGGAACCGTGGTTGGTCCTTACCCCGTTGGCGATCAACTTCGATTGGCTAAGGTGGTTGCCAATGGCAAACAAGCCGAGGTATTTCCCCGCCACATCCTTCTTAAACCCTCTGCGAACGCAACCAATGAGCAATTAAAAGCCAAAGCGGATAGTTTGATGGCCGAAATCAAGAAAAACAACAACTTCGCCGATGTGGCTCGCATCGTATCTGAAGACCCTGGTTCTGCTCAGAACGGCGGTGATTTGGAATGGGTTGGCCAAGGAAGTCGAATGGTGAAGACCTTCGAAGAGGCTTGCTTGAAACTCAACAAAGGCGAGATGGGCATTTGTGAAACCGAATTCGGTGTGCACCTTATCGAAGCCAAAGACCGCCGCGAGGTAGACCAAATCAAGCTGGCCATTGTCTCTAGATCAATGGCTCCCGGTAAAACTACCATCAACGAGATCTATGAAAAAGCCAGCTCTTTCTCGATCAATAACAACACCGTTGAAAAATTCAATGCGGCGGTAGAAAAAGAGAAACTCATCAAACAATCGGCTCCTGCGCTAGTACCCCAGAGCCGCTATATTCCCGGTATTTCTGATCCCACGCAAGTAATGCGCTGGGTGAACAACGCCGAAGAAGGTCAGGTTTCTGAGCCGATTGAAGTGGGCAACCAGTTTATCGTGGCCGCTTTAACCCGCATCACCGAAGAGGGTACCCCTGCTTTCGAAGATATCAAAGACATCGTTGAACGCGAGGTTATCAAGGAGAAAAAGGCTCAAATGCTTATTGCCAAGATCAAAGGCAAGGACTTGGCCACCATTGCCGCCGGATTCGGTGAAACGGTTCAGCCTGCCACAGCGGTTAGCTTCAGCAACGCTGTAATTCCCGGTGCTGGTCGCGAACCCAAACTTTTGGGAGTAGTAGTTACCCTTCCTGCCAATGCGGTTTCAAAACCCATTATTGGCGAAAACGGAGTTTATATCGTACAGGTTCAAAACATTACCGAACCCATGAAAACCAAAGATCTAAAGCTTTCAAAAGACGCTGTAGCCGCTAAATACGGCAGCCGCACGGAGTTTGGAGCCCTCAATGCTTTGATCGAAATGGCGAAGGTGAAAGACTTCCGCTACAAGTTTTATTGATGAGATTAATCAATCAGATAAAAAAAGCCATCCTCAGTGATGGCTTTTTTTATTTACTTCGTGGGAAACGACGATGCATGAGATTGGGAATGCTTTTTTTAGGAGTTTGGCTGGCCTGTGCAGCTTGCACCAAAACCAAGGTTGAGCGCACCCCGCCCAGAACCTCAGGAACGACGTCAGTGGACAAGGCGGTTGCAGATACCTTGGTGTCACAAGCCGGTCTTGAAATCGATACGTTGATTAGCCTAGATCAAGTTCTAACCATCGACAGCAATTCATTTTTCGATTCGGTGGGGGTAGTTTTGCGCCTGTCGGGAACGCCCTCATTTGGCATTTCCATGATAAGAGATACCTTGAGAGCCGACAATGGCATTTACTTCAGAAATAGAGCCGTATTTAGCGATTTACGGGGCACCTGTCGCATTGCATTCCCATGCAATAGCATGTACTACGGAAATCTGTTGGGCGCCGAGTTAAGTGCGGCAAGCCTCTGTTCACCCCAATACGAGTCTATCGATTCGCTGGAGACCTCATACCAAGGGCCAAATCAAATTGATTTCTACGCCTTTGCTCGGCATACCACGGGGTTTGACATCGAGGACAATCGGTTCCGACTCCCGCTGCAAGATCCGGGATACCTGGCCTTCCGATTCCTCGACGACGGACAAATTCGCTATGGATGGGTATCGGTTCAAGTTGTAAGCGCCAATCAGATTAAAGTGCTTCAGGTTTCTTTTTGAGGGGAAACGTGATACGTGATACGTGATACGTGATAGGTGAAACCAGCCTCCGCTTTGCCTAGACAATCAAAGTCAACTAGCTAAAGATGGTGTGGGGTTAAGGTAAACTTGATCGCAACAGGACTCCATTAAAAAAATAGCATAAACACCCAAACGAATCAAGAAATCAACGCATCAACGAATAAACACATCAACAAAATCATCTCACCTCAGAATATCAAGTCGCTGGGCATCGAGTTTGAGCATGATGCAGACTAGAATGGTGAATGCCCACAACGACGATCCCCCATAGCTGAAAAAAGGAAGAGGGATACCAATAACCGGTGCCAATCCGATGGCCATGCCAATGTTGATGGTGAGGTGCATAAAGAGGATACTGGCTACTCCGTATCCGTAAATTCGGGTGTAAACGCTGCGCTGTCGCTCGGAAATGTAAAGTATACGCAAAATGAATGCCACAAAGGCAGCTACCACAAAAAAGCTACCTACAAAACCCCACTCCTCGCCCACCGTGCAAAAGATAAAGTCGGTGCTTTGCATGGGCACGTATTTGAACTTGGTTAAGGTGCCCTGTAAATACCCCTTGCCTATAATGCCCCCTGAACCAATTGCCGTTTTACTTTGCTTCACATTGTACCCCGCACCTTGTGGATCATCCTCAAGTCCGAGCAGAATATTGATACGCTGGGTCTGATGCGAAGAAAGAACGTTATCTACCACATAATTGATTGATCCAATCAACATGATCGATAAGATACCACCTACAATGAGGTAGGTGTAGTAAGGCGTTCGATAGCGTTTCATCACCACTTGCCGAATGAGCAGATAGATCGCGGCACACATCACCACAACCAATCCCATGAAATAATACTGTCCGTTGATTTGGATATCGGTAAACGGCACCGTGAAGTTGCTCACGCGCATCAGAAGGGCGATAACCCCAACAACAATAGCCAAAAGTCCAAATAGCAGGATGTTACCAGAGAGTCCCTGACGGTACAATACAAATACAAAACCCACAAAAACCAACACCGTTCCGGTATCGGGTTGGAGCATGATCAATCCGGCGGGCACCAGCAAAATTAATACGGCGATGACCCTCGTTTTCAGGTTGTCGATTTTTAGGGTGGTCGTCGACAAGAAATGGGCCATCACCATGTTAACGGCGACCTTTGCAAACTCGGCGGGTTGGATACCAAAGGATCCAAATCCGAACCAGGCCTTTGCTCCATTAACCTCCTTACCTACCAACAAAACCAGCACCAGCATCGCCATTGAAATGCCATAGAACGGATACGACAGTTTGGTGATAAACCGACCGTCCATCAGAAAGATGCTAAATCCGATGATAACTGAGGTGAGAATCCAGATAAACTGCTTGCCGTATTCCTGGCTTAGATCGAATATACTGGGATTGCTCGTGTTGTAAGAAGCGGCGTAAATATTGAGCCAACCGATGAGCATGAGGCCCACGTAAAAGCTCAAAGAAACCACATCTACGTTTTGAAGTGGGGTGCTCTTGCGCTGGGTGGCTTGGTACATCATTCGGGTAATAATTTCATCAAGTTGGCGTCAACCATTCGTTTCTCAACCTCTGGCCGCGTTATTTTTCCGGTGAGGTATTTTTCCATCATCAAGCTGCTTATGGGTGCTGCCCAAGTGGCACCAAATCCCACGTTCTCTACATAAACCGCAATAGCGATTTTGGGATTGTCTTTCGGCGCGAAGGCTATGAATATGGAGTGATCCTTTCCGTGAGGGTTCTGAGCTGTACCTGTTTTACCGCATACCTCAACCGCCGGATCCCATTGGGCCCCGCGACCGGTACCGTTAACTACTACGTTGTGCATGGCCTCAACCACAATGTCGTAATGCGTTGGTTCTATCGTGGTGTATTGTTTTTCGAGAAATTTCCGATCGAGCTGCTGTGCGCCTTCGATCTCTCTTACCAAATGGGGGCGATAGTACCAACCCCGGTTGGCGATGATGCTCACAAAATTGGCCATTTGAATGGGGGTAACGCCCAACTCACCTTGACCAATGGCCAGTGAGATCACCGTGTGCGCCTTCCATCGATTTTTGCCGTGAATTTTGTCGTAATACCCATTGGTTGGCACCAAACCTTTGATCTCATTGGGTTGCTCAATACCCGTCTTATCCCCCAGTCCGAAACTGGTTACATGTCGGCGCCAGGCCGCATATCCTTGAGCCGTGCTGGGATATTTATCGATCACATTTTTGAAAACGTTGCAGAAATAGGCGTTACAAGAGGTCGTGATGGCATTGAACAAATCGAGCGGTGAGCCATGTGAGTGACAACCCAACTTCCGATTGGCATAGAAATACCCCATGCTGCAGCCGTAGCGCATATCGGGAGTGAGCGTTCCCTCTTGAAGCCCAATCAGCGCATTGATGAGCTTGAAGGTCGAACCCGGTGGATAGCGAGCCTGCATAGCCCGATTAAACAGCGGTTTAAGGGTGTCGACGCTCAGGGCCTGAAAGTTCTGATTTCGTATCCGTCCGGTAAGCAAATTGGGATCGTACGAAGGATTGTTGACCAAGGCCAGCACCTCGCCCGTTGATGGATCAATGGCTGCAATAGCACCGCGTTTGTTTTGCATCAACCGTTCGCCATAAGCCTGAAGTTCGGCATCGATGGTCGATACCAGATCGCTTCCCGAAAGGGCAATGGTGTCGTACTGCCCGTCTTTGTACCTTCCTTTTTCATTGTTGTAGACATCGACAACAACGTAACGAACCCCTTTTCTACCCCTCAGCACATCCTCGTAGGTTTTTTCCAATCCACTTGCCCCGTAGTAATCGCCCGGAGAATAATACGTGTCTTTGTCGATGATGCGCTGGTTCACCTCACCGATGTAACCCAAGGTGTGTGACGCAATGCTCTGAGGATAGGCTCTTAACGTACGCGACTGGGCATAAAAGCCTTTGAATTTGTGCAACTGTTCGGAAATGGCAGAGAACTGATCGGCCGGAATCTGTTTTTCAAAAACCGATGGTTTGCGCACCGAAAAAATCTTGGCCTTCTGCATGCGCTCGATATACTGTTCAACCGAGATGCCCACCAGATCGCAGAACTTGGCAGTATCCATGTTTTTCACCTCATTCGGAACCACCATTAAATCGTAAACCGCAATGTTGGCAACCATCAGGCGGTGCTTTCGATCGAAAATAAGTCCCCGTGAAGGATAGACCGTTACTTTGCGCTCCGACATGTTGGCCGCCTCGCGCGTCCAGCTGTCGTCGATTACCTGCAAATAAAACAGCCTTAGAGCAAAAATGATGCCTATTGAAACTACAATGGCCGCGATGACAAACCGTCGATTATCTAGCATTAGCGCCTTCTTTCACGAACTTGGTACAACAAATACTGACTTAAATAAACCATACCTAAAGTTACGATACTCGACAGAATAACCCTAACCTGGGTGCGGAAAAAGAAATCGAACTGAAAGTTTTCCAGGTTGAACACCCAGATGTGGTGAATGACAACCAGAGGAATGGCATACGACATAAACCAGTTGCTTCCCATGCTCTGTATGGTGGGTTTTTGAGTGGGATCGTAACCCTCGCGAGGTGAAATCCATTTCAAGATCACCATGCGAAAATAGGCCATCGCTACTGCTGCCGATGCGTGCATGCCTAAGGTGTTGTCGAATGTGTCGATAATCAATCCCAGCAAAGCCGCAATCACCAGAGCCACCCATCCTTGCGTTCGAAGCGGCAACATGATGATGAATAGCGGATAAATAAAGCAAACAATAAGACCGCTCCCCAGGCTGATGTTGTTCATAACTACCACCTGAAGCAGGACCAAAAACACAAATCGAGAAATATGGCGAAGCGCGTCGAAAATCATTTTGTCTCCTGCAATTGAATGGTTTCTTCCTCTAGTTTCACCTGCTCGCGCTTGAGCAAGTTTTGTATTACATACACCGTGGTAATCTTGCTGAAGTCGACGGCTAGCTTAACTCTCAAGTCAAGGTAATTGCTGCCTTCGGGTTGCTCAATGCGGTCGATGATACCCACCATGATGCCTGTGGGATAAATGGCCGACGAGGCGCGGCTGATCACTGTATCGCCTTTCACCAGGCGGGCGTGATTCGCAATATCTTCTATTTTAGCATGTTGTGCATTCACCCCGTCCCATTTGAGCAAGCCGAAATTTTTGGTTCGCTTCACTTCTACACTGGCGGTAAAGCGGGTATTGATAATCGGTAAAACCGTGCTAAAATTATCGCTTACATTAACCACAACTCCCACCAATCCTTCGGGCGATATCACCCCCATATCTTTGTTGATGCCTTGTTTGCGGCCTTTGTTGAGTGTGATATAGTTGGTTTGCAGGTTGGTGGTAGCATTGATGGCCTGGGCGGTAGTATACGTGTATTGCTGCAATGCAGTGGTGTCGCCTACGGAGAACTGCTTTTTGATTTGAAGGAAATACGCGTCTTTTAGCTTGGATCGAAGTATGGCATTTTCTTGTGCCAGCTGCTCGTTTTGCTCCAATAGCCCAAAGTAGCGCGTTAGGTTGGCCTTTTCTTCGTATACCGAACCGACTACCTTGTTGGAGGAGCTGATGAGCACCGAGCGCTGAAACGAATTGCTCATGAAAAAGAACGTAAGACACAGCGCTTGCAGCAGTATGGCGACGATCTCCTTGTTGTACCTACCTAGAAATTCGAAGAAATTCTTCATGGACGGGGTTGTGACCTAATTGGGTACTAAAAAAATTCCCAACTTAAAGACAAAGGTGGGAATTTTATGGGTGTTCTCACGGGGCTTTTGCACCGGGTAAGGATAAATATGGGTCTATTAATCTCTGATCAAGAACTGGAACTTATCGATGTTTTTGAGTGCAATTCCGGTTCCGCGTGCCACGGCGCGAAGCGGATCTTCGGCAATATGCACGGGCAACTTGGTTTTCATGGATATGCGTTTGTCCAAACCGCGAAGCATCGAGCCACCACCAGCGAGGTAGATACCGGTTTTATAGATATCTGCCGACAGCTCGGGCGGAGTCATTTCTAGCGCCGTTAAAATCGCCTCTTCGATCTTCGAAATACTCTTGTCGAGTGCATGAGCAATTTCGGTGTACGACACATGAATTTCTTTCGGAATCCCGGTCATCAAGTCCCTTCCGCGAACTGCGTAGTCGGCGGGTGGGTTATCAAGCTCTGGAAGGGCGGCACCCACTTCAATTTTGATTTGCTCAGCGGTGCGCTCCCCGATGAGGATGTTGTGCTGTCTGCGCATGTATTCTTCAATGTCGCTGGTGAATTCATCACCGGCCACGCGAATCGACTTGTCGCACACAATACCCCCCAAAGCGATTACCGCAATTTCAGATGTACCTCCACCGATATCGATGATCATGTTACCCATGGGTTCTTCGACATCGATACCGATACCGATAGCTGCGGCCATGGGCTCGTGAATGAGGTAAACCTCTTTGGCACCTGCGTGCTCGGCGCTGTCTTTTACAGCCCTCTTCTCTACCTCAGTAATACCGGAGGGAATACAAATCACCATGCGAAGCGATGGATTGAAAAGCGAACGACCTTGTTTGATCATTCGGATCATTCCCCGAATCATGTATTCCGCAGCGTAGAAATCTGCGATAACCCCGTCTTTGAGGGGCCTGATGGTTTTGATATTCTCGTGGGTTTTACCGTGCATTTGCTGCGCCTGGCGGCCAATCGCAATTACCTTGTTGGTGGTCCGGTCGAGGGCTACAATACTGGGTTCATCTACAACCACTTTGTCGTTGTAAATAATCAGTGTGTTGGCGGTGCCTAAGTCGATGGCAATTTCTTGGGTGAGGAAACTCAGTAAGCCCATAGTTAATTCTCAGTGTTTAAAATGTCTATTCCCGGTCATGACCATGGCCAGGTTGTTTTGGTTGCAATAATCGATAGAGAGTTGGTCTTTGATAGACCCTCCGGGCTGAACAATGGCATTGATGCCTTCTTTACCGGCAATTTCTACACAGTCGGGAAAGGGAAAAAATGCATCAGAGGCCATCACGGCGTCTTGCAGGGAGAAACCAAACGACTTGGCTTTGTGAATGGCTTGTTGAAGCGCATCCACCCTGCTGGTTTGACCGGTTCCTCCGGCCAATAACATGCCGTCTTTGGCCAGAATAATGGCATTGCTCTTGGTGTGCTTGCAAATTTTGTTCGCAAAGACCAAGTCGGCTATCTGTGCCTCCGTAGGTTTGCGCTCGGTTACCATTTGAAAATGGTGGGCGAGATCGGTTACCAGGTCGTTGTCTTGCACCAAGTACCCGTTGAGCACCGATCGAACCGAACGAGTCAACAACTCACAAGGTTTGCGTTTGAGAATGATGCGGTTTTTCTTGGCCGACAAGATATCTAGTGCCCCAGCCTCGTAACCGGGGGCTAGCAAAATTTCAAAAAACAGTTCGTTGATCTCGGTAGCCGTTGCCACGTCAATGGCTTGGTTGGCGATAATTACCCCCCCAAAAGCCGAGACTGGATCGCTGCTCAGCGCGTCTTTCCAGGCTTGCAGCAGAGTAGGCCGCACGGCCACTCCACAGGCGTTGTTGTGCTTCAGGATGGCGAGAGCAGGGGTGTGCGCGTCAAATTCGTCGATCAAACGCACCGCGGCATCCAAGTCGAGCAAGTTGTTGTAAGAGAGTTCTTTGCCTTGTATTTGCTCAAAAAGCGCGTTTAGGTCGCCGCTGAAATGCGCTTTTTGGTGGGGATTTTCCCCGTAGCGAAGGGTTTGTCCCTCGCTCACATCAATGACCTGTGAACCGGTGTATCCGGTGCGCGAGGCAAAATAACCGCCAATGGCTTTGTCGTAGGCCGATGAGTTGCGGAAAGCAGCAGCTGCAAAAAGTTGGCGGTCTGCTTCGTCGGTTCCGCAGTCGCCGTTTTTCAGAATTTCAAGCAATGCTGCGTATTGGGTGCGGTCTGAAACGATCATGACATCGCTGTAGTTCTTCGCCGCAGCGCGAATCAATGAAATCCCACCGATATCGATTTTTTCAATAATCTCTTGATGCGTGCCGCCCCCTTTGAGGGTTTCGGTAAACGGATATAAATCGACAATCACTAAGTCGATCTCCGGGATCTGAAACTCCTGCATCTCGGCCAAGTCGTTTTCAAAACTTCTTCGACCCAAGATACCACCAAAAATTTTTGGGTGCAGGGTCTTGACTCTGCCCCCTAGAATTGAGGGATATGAGGTGAGTTCTTCTACGGGAACCACATCAAATCCCAACTCTTCGATAAAATTTTGCGTACCTCCGGTAGAATACAAGGTCACCTCGCGGGTGGCTAAGTATTCAATAACCGGAGCCAGGTTATCTTTGTTAAATACCGAAATTAGGGCTGACTTGACCTTTCTGTGCGAACTCATTGGGATTTTGACGGAAAATATGGCAAAAGTAGTAAGAAGGGTCGCATAATCAAGTGAAAATCCAAGGTTTTGCGACTTTTTTTTAAGGGGTTATCAACAACTCTTAGCTGCCTTGGTGGTTGCCGAAAAAAAGTCTTCTTCCCATTAATGTAAACCAGCCGCTAATCATGCGCTCAAACCATTCAACACGAATGATTTGGCTGCGACTTGCACACCGATTAGGTTTGGATTATTTATTTGCCCGAAGCGGTATAAGGCATAGTGCCTTACCTTAGTGGCATAATTCATCGTTTTCATGCGCATTATCAGCCGACTTCTTCGCGAAAGCGTTCTCATCGCCTACAGCTCACTGGTGGGCAACAAACTGCGTTCTATCTTGTCGCTGCTGAGTATTACCATTGGTATCTTTGCCATTATTTTTGTTTTCACCCTGGTCGATTCGCTCGAGGACGGGGTTCGCGAAAGCGTGGCCAGCTTGGGTGACGATGTGGTATTTGTTGAGAAATGGCCTTGGACCCCTGAAAATGAGGGCGAGGATTATCCTTGGTGGAAATATTGGCAGCGACCTCAGCCTACGATGAAGGATTTGCGCGAACTCGAATTGCGCAAGGTCAACAGCGCGGCGGCCATGTGCTTCTTGTCGGAAAGCAATCGAAAAGTTACTTTCAAATCAACCAACCTCACAGGCGTTAAAATTCAGTCGGCCTCGGCAGGTTATCCAAAAGTCAAATCCCTCAATGTAGTGGAAGGGCGGATGATTTCAGATACCGAGTTCAAAACCGGTCGCAATACCGCAGTTTTGGGCTATGAAATTGCTCAAAGTCTATTTGGAACAAGCGAATGCATTGGCCGCCAGGTCAGAATATCCGGGTTTAAAGCCACGGTAGTTGGCGTTTTAGCCAAGGAAGGATCAAGCCTCATAGGCAACAGCATGGACGAAGTGGTGATTGTACCCGTTGTATTTGCCCGCTCGTTCTCGAATATCGACGAGAGCGATTCGAGTATCCTTGTCAAAGCCAAAACTGGCGTCAGCAATGATCAACTCATCGACGAACTCACAGGAACCATTCGGGCTATTCATCGCATCAGACCCAAAGAAGACAACGATTTTTCTCTCAATCGGTCTAGTCTGCTCAACAGCGCGCTCGATGGACTGTTTGCCGTGATCAACCTGGCGGGTTTGGTGATTGGAGCCTTCTCTATCGTGGTAGGCGGTTTTAGCATTGCCAACATCATGTTTGTTTCGGTGAAGGAACGGACCAACCTCATTGGGATTCAGAAAAGCCTTGGGGCTAAAAACTATTTTATCCTGCTCCAATTTTTGTTTGAGGCCATATTCCTCTGCATCATGGGCGGTTTGATAGGCCTCATCTTGGTAGCCCTCATTTCAGGCGTGGTGAATTTGGTAGCAGACACGTCGATTTTGCTTTCATTCAAAAACATTGGAATCGGCTTGGGTACTTCCATTGCCATTGGGGTTATTGCAGGCGTAGTTCCCGCCATCACGGCATCTCGTCTTGATCCGGTTGAGGCGATCAGAAGCAATTGATCTCTTTAAACCCTGATTTCCGATAAAGTACCGCACTGCATGGCAAAGCCATCGGTTTACGGTTTAGGGCTTGTTGCCTTCCTCTCTCAGTGTGAAACCGCAAACTTGCCGCAATACCTGCGGCCATCTGATTGCACCGCGGTGTAGAGGTATACCCCATCAGGCCAATTCTGGGTATCGCAACTCAGTTCAGACTGACCGCGGGTAGAAAATTGGGCCAACAACCTGCCTTGGCCATCAAATACCACAACTTCGATGGTTTCAGGAGAAAGCGACCAATGAATTTGTTGGTTTGCTGGATTTGGATAGGCCCATCCATGTTGCTCATCGATCGCGGCCACACCGGTACCGAGGCTGTTTTCAAAACACAACGTCCAAGTTTTAGCGTGCGTTAAGTCTTGCGACTGAACCTGAATATCCACCTGCTTCGAAGTGGCATCCACAACCGAATGCGGCATTACATCGGCATGCGCGCCATGCGAAAGTGCAAAATCAAGAGTTAATGTGTTTAACGGAGCATTGGGTTTGAGCAAAATCTGATAGCGCTGGGCATCGTAATCCAGCCACACACTGTCGGCCACAGCCCAAATGGAGGTCGGAAAATACAAATCGGCATTGCCACTTGGAATTCCTGCGCTGTCGGGCCCGGCCAAAAGAGCTGCCTCGTAGGCCGGAATGGCATAGTCGCGAATTTGGAAGGCCGAAACCACCAAGGGAGCGGTCTCGCCATCGTTGTCGCTGAAAACCAAAAATCCCTGTTTATCGCCCGAAGGGCTGTTGGTGAAAGTGGTCCATCGGGTGCCATAGGTTCGAATCGACCCAATTTGAAGGCCGTTTAAAAACAGGCGAATAGAATCTTGCCGGTCGTCGATACTGGCTATCAGCCGATACCACTGATTCTCCGTCAATTGACCGAAGTAATCACCCGTAATTCCGATTTGGCCTTGTGGATTGATGAAAAGATCGGCATCGTCGTTATTGCCTAGGCCGGTTTGATACAAGGCTATCCAATTGCCAAGCGAACCGGGCGGCAAGAGAAAATCAAGTATCCAACTGTACGTTCCATCAGTGGTTCCATCGTTATCGACACTCATGTTGGTGTATGCTAAAATAGCTTGCTCGGGAGGAAGGGCCGGAACTTGCATGACCCTCGCGTGCCCTTGAGGCATTGGCGATATGGAAAGCGAGTCGGTGCTCACAAACGCACAGCGATGATTTGAGTCTACCTCTTTCCAGTTTAGGTAGCGCCATTGGCTTCCCAAGCCAGCGGTGTTATTCAAGCTATGGGTAAATCGCCAATTACCCGTGGTCAATGAATCGGGAAAGGCTTGAACTAAGCCCTCGCAGAGCCATCTGCTGAGCGCAACGGGTCGATCGGTCTCCAAGCGATCGACACCAAGTCCAATCAATTGGGCTGCCAGGGCATTGTCGTTAACGGTAAAAGCCCACATCTCGCTGCTGGCCGCATGTACCAGATCCTTCAAAAGCACAAATTCGGTCGGATTGGCCAATACAGTACTCCATCCCAGCTCAAATGCAACACATCCCAGTGCGATAAACGATTGGATCCACGATGTGGTTGGCACCTCTGAAGGCAAGCTACCGCCTGCGTACCAAACGAATTTACCGCCGGGTACGAGTGCCTGCCACTGCTGCGCGGAGCTGAGATTTTCCAAAGAAGGCAATGCCCTATGGGGTTGAACACCAGCCTCGCTGATGGCTTGAGCCAAAAGCGCAAGGTTACTGGTTTTGGTATCTAGGTATAATGCGGCATCGTATCGCTCAGCCAGCCGAAGGGCATCTACCAAACGCGCAACTCGATTGGCAGCAAACAAATCGTCGCGATAGGCCGCCATAGGCCATCCTTGCATTTCGGCAAAGGTCAGTTGACTCAACTCACCCGCTATCGGCAAGAGTCGGTGAACGGCCGGCTTGTCGTGGAAGAGTACATAAACGCTGTCGGCCGTTAGACTTACATCGACTTCGCAGATTTTAATACCGTGTTTGAAGGCATCTTCTAAGGCCCAAAGCGAGTTTTCTGGATAAACATGACTGCTTCCTCTATGCCCAATGGTAAACTGCGGACAACCCAAGTCGATTGACCGATTCACACATTGCGAAGCCAACTGCAGGGCGTGGAACGCAAATAATACTAAGGTCAACCATGCCTTCATACGCCAAGGGATAAAAACGTATGGGCAAGGTATGCATCCTAAGAGCTTTAGTACGAAAGATTTGGACTCAACCAGCGTTCCATCACCTCAAACGACATATTTTTCCGACGAGCCATATCTTCCACTTGGTCTTTATCAATTTTGCCCAGTCCAAAGTATTTTGCCTGTGGATGTGCAAGGTACCAACCACTCACCGATGCAGCAGGCCACATCGCCAGGCTTTCGGTTAGCGACACACCCGTTTTTTCCGTGGCGTTTAGCAATTCAAAAATGAGTGGTTTTTCTGTGTGGTCGGGGCATGCCGGATAACCTGGCGCGGGGCGAATTCCCTGATAATTCTCTTGTATCAGCTCTTCGTTGCTCAAAGCCTCTTGTGGGGCATAAGCCCAGTATTTGGTCCTCACCTGTTGGTGCAAGTACTCGGCAAAAGCTTCGGCCAATCGATCGGCAAGGGCTTTAATCAAGATGCTGTTGTAATCGTCGAGCTGACTTTCAAACTCTTTGGCCTTTTCATCAACCCCCAAACCACAAGTAACCACAAATGCTCCCAGGTAATCTGTGAGTCCCGTTTCTTTTGGGGCTACAAAATCTGAAATGCAGAAGTTGGCTTGTCCCTCCGCTTTTTTCGACTGTTGGCGCAGGTTTCTGTTGATTCCCAAACAGTGCTTTCTCGAAGTGTCGCTGTAAATTTCAATATCGTCGCCCACCGCGTTGGCTGGCCAAATGCCAAAAATGGCTTTTGCCGTGAGCCATCGCTCAGCAATAATGGTATTGAGCATGTTTTGTGCGTCTTTAAACAGCTTGGTGGCTTCGGCGCCCACCACTTCGTCGGTGAGGATTTGCGGGTATCTGCCGTGCAACTCCCAAGTTTGGAAAAAAGGCGTCCAATCGATAAAAGGCACCAAGTTGAGCAGCGGAAAATCATCTAAAAAATGAACGCCGGTTTCGCGAGCCGGAACAGGAGGTTGTTGAAGCCAATCAATTTGAAATTTATTGGCCCTCGCCTCCTCAATACTGAGCAATTCGCGATCACTGGTTTTTTTGGCATAGTGGTCGCGAACCTTCTGGTAATCGGCTCTGAGGTCGGCAATAAATTCATCGCGCTTATCGCCTAGCAAGCTTCCCGTCACAGGTACAGATCGCGATGCGTCTAATACATGCACTACGGGCTGGCTGTAGTGGGGTTCTATTTTGACAGCGGTGTGAACCCGCGATGTAGTGGCACCTCCAATCAGCAAGGGTATGGTAAAACCAAGGCGCTGCATTTCTTTCGCCACAAATACCATCTCGTCGAGCGAAGGCGTAATAAGGCCCGAAAGTCCTATCACATCAACTTGTTCTTGGCGAGCGGTTTCCAAGATCTTATCGCAGCTCACCATTACACCCAGATCGATGATTTCGTAGTTATTGCAAGCAAGTACTACGCTTACAATGTTCTTTCCTATGTCGTGCACATCGCCCTTTACGGTGGCCAGCAGGATCTTTCCTTTGCCCTTGGTATTTTCGGCCGATGTGGGGTTTTTCAGTTTTTCTTCTTCGATATAGGGCAGCAGATAGGCCACAGCTTTCTTCATAACCCGGGCGCTTTTCACTACCTGTGGGAGAAACATCTTACCCGCTCCAAACAGGTCGCCAACCACATTCATACCGTCCATGAGCGGTCCCTCAATAATCGACAGCGGATGAGCGTATTTCTGGCGGCATTCTTCGATATCGGTATCAATGAATTCGATAATTCCTTTCACCAATGCATGTTCAAGTCGTTTCTCAACGGGGTCGTTGCGCCATGCGGTGTCTTTCTCTTGCGTCTTTCCGGCCGACCCTTTGAGTTGCTCGGCAAACTCAAGTAGGCGTTCGGTGGCGTCGTCGCGTCGGTTCAGCAGCACATCTTCCACGTGTTCGAGAAGATCTTTTGGAATGTCGTCGTACACCTCCAGCATAGTAGGATTTACAATACCCATATCCATTCCTTCGCGGATGGCGTGGTACAGAAATGCGGAGTGCATGGCTTCGCGAACGCGATCATTGCCCCGGAAGGAGAAAGAAACATTCGATACCCCGCCGCTCACATGGGCACCGGGTAAATTTTGGCGCACCCAACGAGTGGCCCGAAAAAAATCGACGGCGTTGTTGCGGTGCTCCTCCATTCCGGTTGCCACGGGGAATATGTTCAGGTCGAAAATGATATCTTCTTTCGGAAATTTTACTTTATGAACCAGAATGTCATAGCTCCGTTGGCAAATTTCCACGCGGCGTTCGTAATTGTCGGCCTGGCCTTGTTCGTCGAAAGCCATTACAATTACCGCTGCTCCGTAGCGGCGTATGGTCTGAGCTTGCCTAATAAATTCTTCCTCGCCCCCCTTAAGCGAAATGGAGTTGACAATTCCTTTGCCTTGTATACATTGAAGTCCGGCCTCGAGAATTTCCCATTTCGAAGAGTCGATCATGATGGGCACCCGGGCTATATCGGGTTCAGAGGCGATGAGGTTCAAGAAGGTCGTCATGGCTTCTACGCCATCAATCATCCCCTCGTCCATGTTGATATCGATCACCTGTGCACCGCCCTCGACCTGATCGCGTGCCACGGCCAAGGCATCTTCATACCGCCCTTCCTTGATCATGCGCAAAAATGCCCGGGAACCGGTTACGTTGGTCCGCTCGCCAACATTGACGAAATTCGATTCAGGTGTTACGATGAGAGGTTCTAAACCAGCTAGTTTCAGTGTTGCTTTCATGAATGATTTGAAGCGCTATTCGGGAATCGGTTAAAATGGTAAACTTTAGTTAGGCGTGTTTGAGCGATGCAAATGATCGGGGTGCGAATTCCTGCGCCACTTCTGCAATTGATCGGATGTGATCGGGAGTAGTTCCGCAGCATCCACCCAGTATATTGACCAAGTTGAGCTCCAAAAACTCGCGGATGTATTGCTGCATCTGTGCAGGCGACTCATCGTATTCCCCAAAGTGGTTCGGCAATCCCGCGTTGGGATACGCACTAACGAGCACATCGGCTTTGTCCGACAGCACTTGCAGGAACGGCCGCATCTGCGGTGCTCCGAGCGCACAATTTAGTCCAATGCTGAACAAAGGGATATGCGAAACCGAAACCAAGAATGCCTCGGTGGTTTGACCGCTGAGCGTACGACCACTGGCATCGGTAATTGTACCGGATATCATAATGGGAACATCGTCGGTGCTCAGCCCCCGCGACTCCAACTCCTCATCGATGGCAAAAAGCGCCGCTTTGGCGTTGAGCGTATCGGTAATGGTTTCAATCAGCAACAGATCTACCCCTCCATCAACCAGTCCCTTCACCTGCTCCCGATATGCGTTTACCAGTTGAGCGAACGTAATGGCCCTGTAACCCGGATCGTTTACATCGGGCGACATGGAGCTCAGTTTGGTGGTAGGTCCCATGGCTCCAGCCACAAAACGAGGTTTCGACGGATTTAACGCCGTGTACCGATCTGCCACTTCACGGGCAATAGCAGCCGACTGGTAGTTGATTTGATACACCCATTCGCTGCATTCGTAATCGTCTTGTGCTACCCAAGTTCCAGAGAAACTATTGGTTTCAATGATGTCGCTTCCGGCCTCAAAATACTGCGCGTGAATTTCTTTGATCACGTCCGGACGGGTAATCGACAACAGGTCGTTGTTGCCTTTGAGCGATTTGGGGTGATCCTTTAAGGCCACGTTTCTGAAATCGGCCTCAGTGAGGTTGTAACGCTGTATCATGGTGCCCATGGCGCCATCTAAAATGAGGATTCGCTCAGAAGCCAGTTTTAACAGAAGATCTTTTTTAGTCATAATAAAAGCTTGACGTCGAACTCAATGCTCATAAAAAAACCCTGCTAACGATAGTCAACAGGGTCGATATAGCCAAAACGGAAAGATCTGTACTGTTGCTTATCATTCTTCACTGGGAAGCAGGATGTGGCACCTTCTGACAAGTCAGGGCTGCCAAGGTTTCGCAGGGCCTATCCCTCCACCTTTCGTTATAAGCATATGTGTTAAAGAACGTGGGTGCAAAGATACGGGCTTTTGTAATTTTCTTTACACCGAAATAAAAAAAATGCCCGAATTACCCCTGCACTTGTTTGATTAATCCGAGGTTTTGAGCAAAAGCTACTAGGTTTTTGCGAAAGAAAACCCCTACCATAATCAAGATCAGGGTGTATGGTATAAACATGATGTACAAAATACCCTTGTTGATGCCATTGCCGTTTTCGCCGGTCTCTTGCAACGAACTCTCTGTAGTGGCTTTACACATGGCGCATTGCGCATCGGCATCAAAAGCAAACGCCAAAACAACCACAGCGGTGATGCAAAAAGCAAGTATTGCGCGCTTCATCATTAAATGTAATAAGGTGAAATCATGAGGTAAATGATCACCCCCGTTACTGCGATGTAAAGCCAAATGGGCCAAGTGATCTTACCGATTTTTTTGTGATCGACAAATCTGCGGGTGATGCCGCGCACATAGGTTACCAGTACCATGGGAATAATACCAACCGAGAGGAAGATGTGACTGGCCAGTAAAAACAAATACACCACCCTGCTGGACCCCACCGCCAATTTCTCATCGGCCGAAAGTACTCCATCGTGATCCACATCGCCAAAAACAGTGGTGGCAGAGGTCATGTGATACAACACATAACCCAGCAAAAACAACAGTGAAAAGGCTATGCTGAGCTTCATCAGTCGCTCGTGGAGTTTGCGGTTCTGATTCCTTATGGCCACTAAAGCCGCAATAAGCGAAATGGCTGTCAGACCGTTGATCGTTGCGTATACCGCCGGAAGAAAACTGAGATCGTACCCGTCAATCTTCACGTAAAAAAGCAAAACCACCACGGCAGGCACAGCTACCGAGGTAATAGTAATAAGAACTTTTTGTTGCATGGTCAAACCCATCGCCTCAATCTTGCTTTCGTGCTGCATCTATTTTCTCTAATTTTAGTAACACTTTAATTTCGTCGGCGCATCTATTTACGTCATCTGTGGATGTTCCGTCGTAAAACCCGCGAATTTGACCTTTGCGATCAACCAGCACAAACTTTTCTGAGTGCAGAAAACCTCCGGGTGCCAGCGCGTCTTCCTGGGTGCTCACCAAGAAGCCATTCACGCCCAGCTCGTAGATGGCCCTTTTATCGCCGGTAAAAAATTTCCACTTGGAAAAGTCGGCTCCATTTTTCTCAGCGTATTTCTTGAGTCTGGAAGGCGTATCGTGTGAGGGATCGACGGTAAAAGAGAGCAACTTGACATCGTCGAAGGCCGGATCTTTTAATTTCCACTGCAGGCGCAGCATCTGTCGAGTCATCTTCGGACAAATGCTCGGACACGACGTGAAGAAAAAATCAACAATGTAAATCTGGTTGTTGTAATCTTGGTCGGAAACTAGGTTACTGTCTTGGTCCAGGAACGACCATGCGGGTATGGTGTGATAAATGGTGTCGTTGACCATCTTTTCACCTTGTTTTTTCTGAACCGGGATTTTCTCGCCGTAAATGGGGAGAACCACAAAGTTGTGTTTGGCTTGCGAAAAGAACAATAAAAAAATTGCAGGTAGTGTCAACATAGACACTAAACCTGCAATTTTCAAGTATCGGGGTGCTGGTTTCATCATTCAGTGTACGTTCTCAACATAGCGTTGATGTACTCTGATTCTTGCAGTGCAATAAAGATGAGGTAACAAACAAATAGGATATACGGAGCCAAAATGGTGTAGCGCACATTCTTTCTCTCATCTCCCAAGTGCATAAAGCTCATCACAATGTACCCTGCCTTCACCAGAGTTAAAAATATATAGGCCAATTTAATCGACACCCAAGCGCCAGATTCGGCACCTAGGACGCGGCGGTTGAAGTAAATACCCACTGCTACCTCTGCAATGGTGATAATAGTAAGGATGGCGGTAACCTTCCAAATTTTCGAACGAATAGCTTTTCCCTGTTCCTCGTTGTGGTGGGTATTTAAGCTGTATTCAATGATATCGTCTCTTTCCATGGTGATCTATAGATTAGGGGGTCAGCAATTAAAGTAGATAGAAGAAGGTGAAAACGAAAACCCAAACGAGGTCTACAAAGTGCCAGTACAAACCAGCTTTTTCAACCATTTCGTAGTGTCCACGACTGTCGTAAACACCTCTAATTACTTGGATAAGGATCAACAAGTTGATTATTACCCCTGAGAACACGTGGAAACCGTGGAAACCGGTAATGAAGAAGAAGAAGTTGGCATACAATTGCGGACCGTACTCGTTTTCGTGGAGGTTTGCACCTTGCACATGTTTCAGCGAGTTCTCGATCACTTCCTTGGCCTCGGCTCCTTTCACCACTTTGCCATCCTCGAAGCGGATGGCCGCTTTCTCGTACAATTCAGCATTTTCGTGGTACTCGTGACCGTCGGTTTCAAAGAAGGCCTTCTGACCGCTTTCGGTAACCAAATATCCGTGGCTGCCATGGATAAAGTGAGACCACTCCCAAGCTTGCGATCCCAAGAAGAAAAATCCTCCAAACACAGTAGCGGCAAGCCATTTGATGATTCCTTTTTTGTCCAATCGATGTCCAGCTTCAACCGCCAATACCATGGTTACCGATGATACGATAAGGATAAAGGTCATCAAAGCAACATAAATCAATGGAAAATGTCCTTCTACGAAAGGTAGTGAGTGGAATACATCTTCAGCCAACGGCCATTCACCTGTGAACTTATGGCGCTGGTAACCGTAAGCTACCAATAAACCACCAAATGTGAGTGCATCAGATACCAGGAAGAACCACATCATTAGCTTTCCATAGCTGATGGAAAATGGTGAAACCTTCCCACCCCACAGGGTTTCTTTGTCAATTACTTTAGCTGCCTCTGCTGCCATAGTCTCAGAATATCGGATTTATTAAAACGCTGCAATTTTAGTGAATAAATAACAAAAATAGCAACAAATAAATCCAAAGACCATCTAAAAAGTGCCAGTACGTCCCGCAAAGTTCCAAACTCAGGGTATTGTGTGCGTTGTACTTACCTCTTTTTATCCCTTTAATTAAACTGAGTATATATAAGAGTCCACCCGCTAAGTGCATGAAATGGAGGAAGGTAATGGCCACCAAGTAGCTACTGGCAGTGTCTCGGCTACCTAGAATGGCATCCTTGAGCGGTTTTTCGTGTAACTTATCGGTTTGCTCATAAAAATCACCATCAAAGGGAACCAAGGGCTGACCTTTGTACAAAAAGCTGTAATCTTTTCCGTACTCGCCTTTTATCAGGAAGATGTTTTCGCCGTGTAAGGTATGACCGCGGTCGAATAAACTGCCCCATCCCAAAAATTGAAATACGCTGAAAAGCAAACCCAAGGCCAGCGTAATCAACAAAAATCGATAGGCTTTGGTGGTGTCCGACAATCTGGCCCAATAAATACACAACCACATGGTGTAGCTGCTCAGCAGGATAAACAGGGTAGACACATAAAACTCGTTGGGCAAGCTAATTTTTACCCAAAACTTATCCGACTGGGTAACCACATAGGCGCTGGTTAAACCGGCAAAGAGCATTACAATGCTGAATATACCAATGTACATCAGCATTTTGCGCGAACGGCGTTTAATTTCTTCTTGTTCAGAGATGAGAATGGCTTCCATGACTTATAATTTGTCGATGACGTAGATGATTTGCAATACTGGTAAATAAACAAACGAAGCGAACATGAGTTTTTTCGCGTCGGAGGTTTGGCATGAAAAATACAACCTAAAGGCGTAGTAGCAGAAATAGGCTCCCATGATCAAGGCAGCGATTAGCGATACGAAACCGCTCAAATCAAAGGCCCACGGCAACAAACTTACGGGTACCGTAAATAGCGTGTACATGAGGATTTGAAAGGCACTTGATTTATGCCTGCCCTCGGCAGAGGGCAGCAATCGGAACCCGCCGAGGCTGTAGTCGTCGTCAAGTACCCAAGCTATGGCCCAAAAATGAGGGAACTGCCACATAAATTGCACCGCAAATAAAATTCCCGCTCCAGCCCCAAAGGAGTTGCTCGCGGCTACCCAACCCAACATGGGAGGCACGGCTCCAGGGAAGGCGCCGATAAAAACACTAAACGCCGACTTTTGTTTGAGAGGCGTGTAAATGAAGGCATAGCTGATGAGCGCCGACAAAGCCAGATAGGCCGATACCGCATTAATGCCCAGATAAAGGGCTAAAAATCCGAGAATCCCGCTGATCACAGCTACTATCCAAGCCTCGTTGACCTGCATATCGCCCATAGGCAACGGCCGGCCGCTGGTTCGATTCATGCGCGCATCGAGCTGGCGCTCTAGAATTTGATTGAGGCCGTTAGACGCCCCGGTGATGAGGAACCCTCCTATCGACAACCATATCAAATCGGTTGCCATGCGTTCGGGTTGGTAGTTGGCAAATAAATAACCGAGACAAGCCGAGAAAACGACCAAGGAAGCTAGGCGTAGTTTAAAAAATGTGGCATACTGCTTGAGTTTGCCCGGACTGCTTTTTTGATGTGCACTCTCCACGCCAGCTAGAATTTTGCCGCAAAGGTATTAATTCATTGAGTAGGTTCGGCAGTAAAAAATGGGGTTCTCAAGCCCAATTCCAAACCTTTAAACTCGCTCTTTTGGGTCTTCAGAACGCGAAAAGAGGCAAACAACTCTGTTTTGCGCCAATTTTTCGGACAGTAGCCGTAACTGAGTTGCACGTTGTAAAGCGTCTCGCGATTGCCCTGCAACCAGGTATTGCCATAATCTCTGGAGCGCCGGTTGTAGGATTCAAACAAATCCTCACCCTCTCTACCCGCTGTTTCCGAAAATCCTTTTAGACCCCACTCCGCGCTTCCCTGAATCCGGTGGCGTTTCTTCTTGTACTGGACCAACCCTGCCAGCTGTCCAAAATTAGCACCCCAACTGTGGGCCAGTGGACGACGGGCGTGAGCGTAATTGGTGCGCGTGGTCTGATGGGTGTAGGTAAAAGGCCTAACCCCATTGGCTTCTCCAATGACGGTCAATCCAGCGATTCCCAGTGCATTAAACCATTTAAGTCCGGCCTGTAATCCAAATTTGTTGGCCCACCATCCGTTGCCCGCACGCAACTCCCTAAGCAGAAACTCATCGAGTATGCCCTGGCCATAGAGGTAAAAGGCCTTGCCTAAACGCCATTGAATCGAAAAACCAGCCACCGCATTATCCGGTGAGCCCAGACTAAACTCCACGGGCCGCAGGAATACCAGCGGATTCAGGTATGCGGGTTCCACCCACCTCGATCGCAGCGAGTCGCGGGTTTGCCAGACTATCGATTCAAAAAATTCAATGTAGAATTTATCACTGGGGCGATAAGCCAATACGTGAGTCACCATGCCTTTGTTTCTGGAGAACTCATCGAAATCGCCAGCGGGTGAGATGTTGTCGAGCCAACCCGTTACAAACGAATAGTTAAAACGCCAAATCTTGGCTTGTAATCGCAAAAAGGGAAAGGGATCCGCTTGATTGGAAAGCAGCAAACTATGGATTCCCGGTCCGATAAAGAGTCGGTCATACCCCATCCTGACAGTTACCGGTAGCTTGCTTTGGTATTGAACATAACCACCGAGAAGAGGCTTGACGGTCCCCTCCGAACGCTGCTTTAAGCTGTAAAAAGCCGTTGCAGGTTCATTGACGATGCCCTGAACTCCGGCATAAGCCTCGGCGCTCCATTGCTTGGATCGATGGCCCAAGGCCAAAGCCATCGGGGCCGAAGCACCGGTAGTGAATTCTGGACCGAATAAAACAGCTGCATTCAACAATGGCAACAGTTTTGTACCGGTATCCACTTGGGCAAAATCAGAGGTTAACAAGACATTCGAATCCACAACATGCCACAGCGAAGCCCTGCGGTAAATACCCTGTCCCCGTGAGCCAAGGCTCAATAGCACCAGTGTTATGACCGCAAAAAGTCTCAACGCCTGCGAAGGGGTTTAAGTCGAATAACCACTGCGGTGCCCAGCACCCCGGCCAGCAACATGGCCAAAAACGACAGGGTGCTATTGCCTCCGGGAAGTAAAAACATTAAAAATACCAGCGCAACCACAAACAAATACACAATGACCGATGCACGGCGGTGCGTGAAATGATTGCCAATCAGTCGGTGATGGATGTGATTTCGATCAGCCGACAAAGGCGACTTACCGCTGATGCTCCGTATAATAAAAACCCGAATGGTGTCTAACAGTGGATAAGACAACATGGTCATGGCAAAAACCGGTTGGGGAATCTTCGCCAATAATTCCGGAACCTGATGATCTTGATAACTGATTAGTTTGATGGCCAACACACACAAGATGAATCCCACCAGGAGCGAACCACTGTCGCCCATAAAGATTTTTGCCGGCGACCAGTTGTAGACCAAAAACCCAAACAAAGAACCCGCCAATGCGAACCCCAGTAGGGCAAAAAAACTGTTTCCGGCCAATAAAAACCACAATCCAAACCCCAAACCCGCAATGGCGCCTACTCCACCTGCCAGTCCATCAATTCCGTCAATAAGGTTAATGGCATTTACCACCACGATGTAGGTGAACAAACTCAGCACAATTGCCGCCCAATCAGGTAAATGGGTTACCCCAAAAATTCCATGCATGGTGATGATGCGCATCGGTGCCAAATAAACCATGATGAGACCTACAAACAACAGGGCCAGCAATTTTTTGAATGGCGACATTCCCGTTAAATCGTCTTTCAATCCGGTGAAAAACAAAATCAATAGGGAAGCTACAAAATATTGAAAAAAACGGTATTCCGCAATGCTAATGCCCTCCTCCCAACCGGCCCAGAGCGCCGAACTGAACAAAAAGGCGGCAAAAATGCCAATGCCCCCCACGGTGGGTATACTCCTGCGGTGCACCTTGCGATCTTCCGAAGGTTCATCAACCAGGTGCTTAATCTTAGCCACCTTGATGATGATGGGAATGATGATGAGCCCCGTGATGAATGAAAACAAAAAACCAAGTAGCCCGCTAATCATGTGCGTTTAGAATACGTTGGTAAAGTTCGATAAATCAGTTGATAATCCAATACTCCAGAATTGGGTCACCGCCTTGGGTACGCCCGCAGGCGATGCAACAGGCGAAGACACCACCCGCTGCAGCAAACCAATATACACCCGGGTCTGTGTGGACGGATTGACCAAACAGCCCAATCGAAGGTCGGCTATGGCACGTTGATGGGGCTCGTTGGGGAAATGCGCCAAGTCAGCTGTAGGACGGGCGCCGAAGAACCTTTTCGGCGATGGCAATTTAGCGTTGTTCACCTCGCTTAAACTCACGGTAGCATCGAAATAAAATCGCTTGTATTGCAAGTAAGCGGCAAAAAGCGCCTCCAAGAAGTTATCACCCAGGGGATGTGCCAAGGTGTGATTGGCGTGTGTGTAATTTCCTGCAGGCAGTGGGGTGCTGGGACCTGCGTCAGCCAGATTCACCTCGGCTCGCAGCGACCATCTCAACGTCCGCTGCCCAGACCAAAGCAACCCAAGCTGGGTCCCAAAAGCCTGCTTCATCTCTACAAAGGCCTGACTGTACAAATCGAGATTGGCGCCCACGTTAACCGCCATTTGGAAACCGTATCGATTGGAGACTTGTTCTTGAGGAGCTAACAGTGACGGAAGCGCAGGTAAGGGAACGAAAAAAGAGGCCTGCATGGGCGTTAAGGTATTGTTTTGGAATCGATTGAAAATCGAACCCATAAACAAACCCAACTCCACCCGTTCTACCGACCGCCTGCCGAAACTCAACAAATGAAAGGCGGCTTCACGCGGTATAAAACCCGGTTCAATGGTGGCAAACGACGGAAACCGCCTACCGGAGTTGAGCTGCGCCCGAATATCGTCTAAACGCCAGCGCCCATCTTTACTCTGAAACTGAAACCGGTAGTACGGATACGGGTTAGCAAAATCGCTCAGCCACAAACTTCGGTAACCCAAACCCATTTTCTGACGGCCGTTACCTGCCCAAATCGTAAAGAAAGATGCCGCTTTGTAGGCCAATAAGCCACTTACCACCGGGAAGTCAAATCCGTTGGTCTTAAACGCTTTGGTTCGACCGAAACCAGGCACAGAACCGGTTGAGGCCACAAAGTCTCGGTAGAAGGTTGGGAATTTTGCTTGACTTTCGTACCAAGTCGATTGAAAAAACAAGCGTTTGCCTAACGAACCTTCCAAGGCCAATCCGCGGCTATTGAGGTACAAAAAACTGTCGGGTTGATTGTAGGCCTCTCTGCCCGCCTGTAATCGGAACAACGGGAAAATGCGCAACTCAGCGACAGAGTCTCTGTAATGGAGCAAGGGTTCTTGAAACATTTTGCGACTAAGCGCACTCCCCGATTGAGGTAGTGTGTCGCTATCATCGATCAACTGAGGCCAAACGGCGGGTTTTAACTGGTGATCTTGCTGAACATAGGGATGCACGGGAGAAATGCGCTGCGCCAGAACCGAAGTGCAGGTGACTATTAGTAAACATCCCGCTGCGAACGACTTCACCCCCTATTGCTTTGATAGATATCTTCAGCGTGGTCTACAAACTGCTGATACACCTGCGAAATGCCTTCGCGCAGTTCAATTTTGTGGTGCCAGCCCAGCGAATGAATCTTCGAGACATCCATCAGTTTTCTGGGTGTCCCGTCGGGTTTCGTAGTATCAAAAACCAAATCGCCTTCAAAACCAACAATGTCTTTTACCAATAGCGCCAGGTCTCGAATGCTGATGTCGCTACCCACGCCAATGTTGACAAAGCCTTTATCATCGTAATGCTCCATTAGAAACAAACAGGCCTCTGCCAAATCGTCAACGTGCAAGAATTCGCGAAGTGGAGTACCGGTACCCCATACCTCAACATGGGCGTCGCCCTGAACCTTGGCCGTGTGGAACTTACGGATTAGGGCAGGCAAAACGTGGCTGTTTTGCAAGCTGTAATTATCATTTGGCCCGTAAAGATTGGTAGGCATGGCTGAGATGAAACGGCAACCGTATTGATCGCGGTAGGCTTCACAAAGTTTGATGCCCGCAATCTTAGCAATGGCATACGGTTCGTTGGTGGGCTCTAACAACCCCGTCAATAACGCGTCTTCGCGAAGGGGCTGCGCGGCCATCTTCGGATAGATGCACGATGATCCCAGGAAAAGTAGCTTGCTGACCTGAGCGCGGTATGCGGCATGAATGATGTTGGCCTCGATGAGCAAATTGTCGTATAAAAAATCGGCTCGGTAGGTGTTGTTGGCTTGAATACCTCCCACCTTGGCAGCAGCCAGAAAAACAAACTCGGGTTTTTCGGTTTCGAAAAAAGCATCAACTGCGGCCTGATTGCGCAGATCCAATTGGTCTGAAGTGCGCGTGAGTATGTTGTCAAAACCTGCTGAGCGAAGCTTGCGTTCGATTGCAGAACCCACCATACCGCGATGGCCTGCCACATAAATGCGCGAATGCTGGTTCATCATGATCATTCGTTTTGCTGGTAAACGCTGTGACCGCCATCGAGCAGGTACTTGTCGCGCTCAAATAATTTCAGGTCAGCTTGCACCATGTCTTTCACCAACTCGGGAAGCTCGTATTTGTAAGACCATCCCAGCACTTGCTTGGCTTTAGCCGGATTGCCCACCAAGAGGTCCACTTCGGCGGGACGGAAATAACGCGGATCAATTTCGATGCAAACCTCACCGGTTTTATCGTTGATGCCTTTTTCGTCGATGCCCGCATTTTCCCATCGGAGGGTGATGCCTACTTCGGCAAATGCCAGTTCACAGAAATTACGAACCGAGTATTTTTTTCCCGTGGCGAGTACAAAATCGTCGGCTTGCTCCTGCTGCAGCATCAACCACATGCCTTCTACATAATCTTTGGCATGCCCCCAATCGCGCTCTGCGTCGAGGTTGCCCAGGTAGAGCTTGCTCTGCAATCCCAGCTTAATACGGGCGGCAGCGCGGGTAATCTTGCGAGTCACAAAGGTTTCGCCTCGCAGCGGACTTTCATGGTTAAACAAAATGCCGTTGCAGGCATACATTCCGTATGATTCGCGGTAGTTTTTGGTAATCCAAAACGCGTAAAGCTTCGCCACGCCGTAGGGCGATCGCGGATAGAACGGGGTGGTTTCACTTTGAGGTATCTCCTGCACTTTACCGTAAAGCTCAGAGGTGCTGGCTTGGTAAAAGCGCGTTTTTTTCTCCAGTCCAAGGATGCGAATGGCCTCCAGAATACGCAGGGTGCCCATAGCGTCTGAATTGGCTGTGTATTCAGGCATCTCAAACGAGACCGCTACGTGGCTTTGAGCCGCTAAATTGTATATTTCATCGGGTTGAACTTCTTGAATGATGCGGATCAGGTTGGTCGAGTCGGTGAGATCGCCAAAATGAAGTTTGAAATGCACATTTTTTTCGTGCAGATCCTGGTATAAATGATCAATGCGATTGGTGTTAAACAAAGACGATCGGCGTTTGATACCGTGTACTTCATACCCTTTGTTCAACAAAAACTCGGCCAAATAGGCTCCGTCTTGGCCCGTTACACCGGTAATTAAGGCTACTTTTTTGCTCATCGACTCATCGCGCACCTTAATGTGCGGGGTAAAGATAGATTAAGCGCTTGAATCCCCCAAACGATTGCCCATCCACAAACCGGTTAACAAGCCCAATGCATTGGCCAATTCATCGAACCAGTCAAAATCGCGCCCCCAATCGAGCCAGCGCTGAGCATACTCTACACCCATCCCTACACTTAAACCCAGCACCAAAATCAACAGGGCGATCTTTTTTCTTGAATGCCCGTAGTATTCCCGATTTCGAAACTCGGCCAAATGAACCCAAGCCAGGGTGGCATACATCAAAAAATGTACCACCTTATCCGTTCCTGTAAACACGTGAAACGTATTGGGGTGATCGCTGGGCGACAAACACAAAAAAAGGACCACTCCCAGAAGAGTCAGTCCTTTCCAATGGTATCTCAACAAAATCGTTAGCTGATAAGCGCTTTGTAGTCGTCAGCCGACAACAAGGCCGAGGTGTCGCCGGTAATTTTTACTTTGATCATCCAGCCATTTCCGTAAGGATCGCCGTTAACCAACTCGGGGTTCGACTCAAGCTCGCTGTTGAACTCAAGTACCTCACCGGTAACTGGCATGAACAAATCAGATACCGTTTTAACGGCTTCTACCGTCCCAAATACATCGTGTTCGCTCACGGTGCTTCCCACGGTGTTGATATCAACATACACAATGTCACCCAACTCGCCTTGAGCAAAATCGGTAATTCCGATGATGGCTGTATCGCCCTCAATTCTCACCCACTCGTGGTCTTTGGTATACTTTAATTCAGCTGGAATATTCATGGATCAAAAAAATTTTCCCAAAAATAATTGAATTGATCATTCCTTCAACAACGTGCACACATGGATCGAACTAAAATTTTTGATCTTCACGCCTCATACGTCCTTTAAATCCTTGCAGGGTTAATCAACGGCAGGCCTAAACGCCCATGTAACGGGCTTGCAACGCCCTAAATCCGAATAGCCATGCAAATAAACCTACCGTTTAACTAGCTAGGATCATCCGAATGGTGATTCCTCCGTTGGTCACGTAATTGGGGAAGGGTATCGAGAGCACAGGCTTGGTAACGGTGCGGTCGTAGTAGGCCCGGAGGGTGATCCGCTGATTGACATTGTAATCGGCGTTGAATTTGATTGCAATTATTCTTCTTCCCGATGTGGCGTCGTTGATTTCTTCAATCGCTTTTCGAATGATCGATGTGTTGTTTCGCAGCGCCAATGAAATATTGACATTCAGGTCGCTTTTGATGTCCTTATTGCCGATTTTAAAGGGGAACTTTACATCCTTAAAGCGGTAACCCGCGCCAATCTTAAATTCGGTTCCCTTGATTTCCGTGATCTGCAAGTTGGTCATCGACAAACTGATCTGGCGATCTTTATTGATTTCGATCTGTGCGTTGAGGCTGTTTTTCAAGGTGGCATCTAGTTTGATGAGCGGGCTCAAACTCTCGTTGATCGTAACGGTGCTCACCTGCTGAGAGGGCACAAAGTCTCGATTGCTTCCGGTTCGCTTGCGCTCGCCGTTCTCCGTGGCCTGTAGGTTAGTTACAAAGCTGGTGTTGTAAGTGCTTCGGTAGGAATGACTCAAGGTAACGGTGCGGAAGTATTTCTGAAGCGCAGGAATTTTGCTCAACCCGTCGTAATTGATACGCCAGTTGGGCAAGCTGGCCTGATTAAACGGATTCAACCGCTGCTTTGAAGCATTTTTGCCGGTATATGCGGCTAAAAATGCGGGTATCATTACGTCTTGATTGGTTTTGTTGTATCCATCGTAATAACCCGTACTGTCGATCAAATCGGAGATGCCATTGTCGGCAGCCTGGCGCTTGGAGATTTCAAATGTATTGGCCAACAAATTGTCGAACACCGGGTTGTTGAAGTTCTTCTTGTCGTCGCGTTGGAACAAGGTTTGAATGCTGATGATCGAGACAGTCACCGTACCTCGGTTCACCGGGCTTTGGTATTCCCAATCGGCAATGGAATCGTTGAAGCGGAAAAATCCCGTGGTGCTCTCCGAATAGTCCTTATTTCCCGTTAAATCAATACGGAGCGACTTCACCGGCTCTAAACTCAATCGATAGGATGTTCCTCGTGTTCGGGTCAGTGTGGCCGGTTGATACAAGGCCGTTTGCTGCACCAGCCAACCTTGATCTGCTGCAAAGTCAAAATAATCATCGCGTTGACGTCCGAAAACAAAATCCAGACCAGGCGCATCGAAGGCGTCATCCATCCCAATAAAACGGGAGCGTTGCTTGAAACCAGGCAACAAGGTTCCGGCGCTGCGCTTGAAATTAATCGACGCATTCTTGGTCATCATCAACAAGGAACCCACTTGCTCGAGGAAGGTAAACGATGTAGGCTTGGTTTTTTTGCTCTTCAACGAATCGGGCAATTGAGGCGCTCCAGGTGTGGTGGGTTTGTTGTTTACCCTGTTCTGAGCCTGGGCTTTGTTCTTCTTGTTGATGATTTCTTTGAAGAACGGTATCTTGTTGTAAAGCGTAGCCATGTTGGCCGAGAAATCCCAGTTCTGGGTGGCTGAGTTCTGGATGGTATTGCCCAGCGTATCCTGCGAGAAAGGAGCCCGATCCCATTGATAACTCGAACCGTAAGTTGCGCTTCCGTCTAACCAGTCGGTAAACGGGAGCTTCTTAAACGGCAGCTTGTAGGTGAGGTTTGAGTTGTGCCCGTAGTTGGTGGTTTGACCTAAATTTCGTATATTACTCCATACAGTATCCTTAAACATCTCATAGGCTTCTTTGTCATCCTTATTCACACGACCGGGCGTTTCTTTGATGTAAGCCGTGTTATTGGCCGAGAAGTCGAACGAAAGGGCATTGGTGATGTCGTACTTCAAATCGTAACCCCGCTGCCAATTGAAGGTTTTGGTATATGTAGGGGTAGGATCTAGTGCAAAAGGAATGTTATTCCTGATTTGCTGCTCGGTGTAATTGCGGTCAATATTGGTTCTGAAGCCCAGTTGTTTGGGGCCTAAGTTGAGATTGAAATCGGCGATAGGCTTAAGGTACTTCGATTTGCTGATGTACTCGTTGTTTTTGAAGGGCGTGAATGCCTTGGGTTTGTTCTGAAAACCGTAGGTAATGCCGCCCCTATACGATTTATTGAATCGATACTGGGTATTGATATCGCGGAAAAAGTTCTCGCTGTAAGCATACGTAAAACCAAAGTTTTCAATGTCCCACCAATGCATCTCCGTTTGATTCTCCCCTCTTTCTTTGTGGATATTGGTAAAGTTTATACTGCGGCGTTTGGTAAGGGTTTGCGAAGTGCGCAATCGGTTTCTACGCTCGCTGGCGGTAAGATTCCGACTGGTTTCAGAGAATTGAACGTCGGGAGTCAAGGGATCGAACATAGGATTTACTACCTGCTCAGAGAAACCGAGATACACCGGTATCTTAAGGCCCGATTTTTCAGGGAAAAATTTGCCCAACTCCAGGTTGGTAGTGGCGTCGATTCCCTTTTTGGTTTCGCGCTGACGCTCACTCAATCGTTTCTCCACACTTCCAAATCCGGGGGTTGATATATTACCCGCTATGTTTAACGCCCCCAAATCGGCCAGCTTGGCATTCATGCGCACCAAACCGGCCCATCCTCCGAACTCATCAAAATCGGTCAACCTCAACTCGTTTACCCATACTTCGGCGCATATATCCCTGCCGTTGTCGGCTGCTGCCCAAGGGTTGTCGCCGCTGTTTGGGTTTCGAACCCCAATCATGATAGTCCGCACGTCGTTCAGCACCGGATTTCCTTTCACTGTGATGCGGGTATTGTCAATCAACTCTTTGTAAGGCAGGTTAACTGGCGTATTCTGATTGTTGCGGCGCAATTTGACTGCTGTCAGCTTATCGAAATCAATCTCAATATAGTTTGCTTGCGGCCAGATGAGGGCCGGATCTTTTGTACCCGACGACCGATCGGTGATGGTCATAGGCAACTCGTATTCGTAGTAGTTATTGTCGAAATCGGTACCCAATCTCACAAAAACACTCACTTCGCCGTAGTTGATCACCTCCGCCAAGTTGGGGTCTGCCGCTTCGGCATGCGCAAACATTTTGATTTTCTTGTAGCTGCGCATATCAAATCCAACGTTTCTGAACGCGGCCTTGGCGTCGCCGTCTTCTAGGTTGCAAACCCGCAAACTCAAACTCTGCTCGTTGAGCTGGCGCTGATTGGCAGTAGTATAATCGACCTCCCGGTTGATGTCTGGGGGGAGCACATAGTTGATTGGATTGCGCTGTGCGTTTTCTTCCAGATTCACGGCACCCACATCGAAGGCCGTATTGGTGCCAGCCGGTCCGGGATCGGCCAGCGAAAGGTCGTATTTACGCCACTCACCGCGGATAAACTCCATGCGCGCAAAACGCAGCACCACTGGCTCGTTGAAGTCGCGCATAAACATCCTCATAAATCGAATGGAACGGTAATCTTGCAATCCACCAATGGTCTGCTGAGGCGAGCGAACCGGAATCTTAAATTGATACCACTTCACAGGCTTCAATTTTCCGTTGCGCAGTTCGGGTGTAGCCTCGACAATACTGGTGATAAAGTTTTTACCCACCTCCATCTCGCCAGGCTTCAACTCAATGCGGTACTGAAAATAGCTCTCGGCCTCGCTCAAGTTGTTATCGAGGTTGAGATCCTCGTTGTTTGGTATGTTCGACCCCGAGGTGACATAGCTCTCGGGACTGTCCGACTGCGACGGTGAGTTGCCCTCGGCGTCGTTGTAGCGTTTGTAGCGCTGCAATATGTTTAAGCTCTGGGCGTCGTAATCGGTACCTCTGTAGTAGTGGTAGTTGTCGTTGGCGGGATCCTGTTGGATGGCTGCCAGCGCCTCTGGATTCAGTCCGGCGAGACTGTTGACGTAGTCGGCAAAAAAGGCCCGCTCCTGATCGGTATTCAATCCGTCGTAACCCACGTCTTGGATCTTGGTAGAGCCGTTGACGTTGGCAAAAGCATTTACTATGCTCTGTTTGCGAGGAACCAAGCCCCATGCGGTTGAATCCAGTTGCGTCTCACTGTCGTTCACATCCTTCGGCAGCCCGTTTTCGAAACTTTTACGCCCGTCTTTCAAGGCATCTTCTGATACGTTACCCAAGTTGATGTAAAGGCTTCCACCTGTTTTGTTCTCACTGTCCTCGTTGAACGGGTCCATGATCCAGAACTGGATAAACTCGATGTTGTTGGCTTCAAAGTCGGTGGTGGTCAATCGGCGGGTAATCCCTGCCCATGAGTTGGTAGGCATGGTGAGTCGACCTTCGGGTGTGAGCGATGGATTGAAGTTGTAGGGTCCTCGCTCTGTCGGATAAAAAGCCAGGTCAAAAACCGCTATGTTGGCGGGGGTACCCTGCGGCAGCTGTCGATTGGGAAAGACCTCCTGTTCGAGAATCTGGCGCATGCGGTGATCCGATAGCATGTCGTTGTTGACATTGGCGGGCTTCAAGTTGGTATTCTGGAAGAAAACGCTCTGATCTACCACGTACCACGCCATACGTGCGCGGTTAAAGCCGTAGCGCAAATCGTTGCTCAGCGAAGCCTCGGGAAACAAGTTGGGCTGACCTTGCGGCACACTGGCCATTTGCCATGCATTGACAGCGCGCAGATCGATGGTCGATTGACTGCCCTCAAAATCATCGAGGTAGCTATTGCCCGCCTCGCCTATGGCTTTGGAATGGCCGGGGACCAGGCGCGCATATTCTCCTGAGATATTGATCGAAGAGGGCTCTTTGGTCTCGATAAACGGCAGCCGATCAATCATTCGCGTCAGCGCTGGAGCTTCGGTTGAATAATTTCCATCAAAACCAAACATGGTGTTGTTGATGGGTTCCTCGTTGAAATTCACCTTGGGGGTAATAGGCCGCTCACTCAGGTTGATGACCGTGGCCCCCAAGTTGAAGTCTTTGTTTACCCTGTAATCGAAACGCTGGCCAATAAAGGTTTTCTGTTGCACACTGAACAGCGAATTGCTCTCCAAACTCACCTTGATCGGGGTTTGCGACTCAAGCAAGCCTTGGTTGATGATCTTAACCCGGCCCAGGTTGTAATCAACCGTGTAATCGGTATTTTCTACCAATCGAACCCCTCCTGCCGTAACCGAAACCGATCCCTGAGGTATGTTGATGGCATTGAGCATAATCTCTGAACCCGACGCCGATTTGAACGATCCCTTCAACTTAAATCGGTTCAACTCGGGCTTCTGAATAGCTGCAATCTTGGTAGAGTCATACAACTCCTGGTACACTATTTGATCAATGATATTCTGAGCTACCTGGGCCTCCTGCATTTTTTTGCGCAGGTGACCGCCAAAAGGTTCGACGGTAGGTAGGAAAATTCGACCGTTGGCCGAGTTGATGGTCCCCCCCTGTGTGGAAGCGTTGTCGACAAAGTCGAATACCCCATCGGGCAAGGCCTGATTGTTGGGGTCCAGACGGTCTGAGTTTAAAACCTGGATCAGGGGTGTCTTATCGAGTCCATTGACCGGAAGGTAGTTGATATCAACGCCGTTAGAGGGATTGTTGTAAAAAACGTTGAGCAGAAACTGATCGCGATTGACCTGAAACGCGTTCATGGAATATACGTTTTTCATCATCAAATCCCAAATAGGTATGCGGGGATTGGTGATGGTCGGCTTGAGCAGCTTTAGGATCAATGCATTGGGCGGGGCGATACCATCGGTTGAAAACTGACCCACCTGATAGGTTTTGCCATTCAGGGTGTACTCAAAAGCAACCGCCAAAACTTCATCAGCATTTAAGGCCTGCTGATTGAGTGATATAAAACCCAATCTGGGATTCACCGTGTAAGCTGTTTCGGGCAGTTTGCGGGCACTTTCTATCTTTTCGTAGTGAACGGCCGCCTGATAGCCAAAATTTTGCAAGGTTTGGGTAGCACCCGAAAATCCCACCACCGACGGATTGCCGCTCATGATGGTAAACAGGGTGTTTTGACCGTTGTCGGGTAAGGCGTTGTTGGGCTGCTGATCAACGGGTGCTGGACTCAAGCCGGTAGGATCGGTGAAGTGAATTTGATCCTCACCCAAGTCTGAAAAGGCAATGAAATTGCGGGTTTCATCGGTGGCATTGGTCATGTTGGTTACCCAAACCTCAATACGGGTGATGTTCACCCCAGAATTGACATTGGGCAAGCTGCTCATAGCCACATCGTACTGATCGCGGAAATAATGCGCCAGGAAGTAGTGTTTGTTGGCCTCGTATTCGTCGGCTTTGATTTCGAAGTTGCTGGTCTGTGCGCCACCTGCGACGTCAATTTCCGATTTTTTCCCGCGCTGCGAGGAGAAAACCGTGGTAGATGTTAATCGGCCGAACTGCAATTGGGCTTTGGCCCCGAAGAGGGTCTGACTGCCGCTGATCAGCGAGCTGTTGATGGGCATGGAGACGTTACCAAACTCAATTTTTTTGATGATTTCGTCCTCGAAACCGGTGTACTCGAGTTTCACCTGGTTCTCAAAATCGAAGGTAGCCTCGGTATTGTAATTGGTGGTAATTTTCAGCTTCTCGCCTACACTGCCCAGCACATTGACCTGCATGCGCTGCTTGAAATCCATGTTGGTAAATCGGCGTTGCCGCTCGCCAAGGGCGGGATTGTCGGTACGCGAACTGTTCACGCCAAAGGTAACTTCGGCCGAACCCTGAGGTCGGATGTCGATGGTATTCCCGCCAAAAATCCGATCGAACGAGGGACTTTCTATGGCGAAACCAAACAGGGGTTTGTTGGCTTGTTGTTTGCTGTCGGCGGCGTTTTTGTCGGCGGCAATCTTTGAGCGCCAGTAATCGCGTATCGCTCGGTCCATGTCGTACTTGGTATATTCCTCCAAGGTGAAACTCATGGGATATCGGTAGTAGCGATCGCCAATTTTTTTGGATACGGTGTATTTGCCGGTGGCTGGATCAAACTCTACATCGCTGCTGATGTTGTTCGGATCGTCGAGGTCGATGGCTCCTTTGCCGTCTTCACGGGGATCCAAACCGTCTTTAACCGGATAGGGAAGCGTTCCTGGCGGAGTATCAATGGGAGTAATAATCTGCTCTGCAACCGAAGGGACGTAGTGAATCTGTCGGGTAGGTCGACTCGCGGCGATAACCGACAAGGTAATTGCCACAGAGACAACCGGTATAAATGATTTTAAACTACTTCCAATCACGTTGAACACTGCCCTAGTACAGGGTTTTAATAGCCGATTTAATCAATTCTTCCACACTAATCGATGGATTAGCGCTCCACACTTTATCAATTGCCATTTCGGCTTTTTTCTTATCAAAACCCAAAACCTGAAGCCCACTTAACGCTTCAGATTTCACTTTATTGCCTGGCGAAGAAATTATTTCAGCCCCGCCGAGCTTGTCTACCTTATCTTTCAACTCCAGCACCAAACGAGCCGCTGTTTTGGGTCCAAGGCCCTTGATTTTGGTAAGCAACTTATCATCGCCCCGGCCAATGGCTGCGATCAGCTCATCAACCTGCATGGCCGACAAGATCAGTCGGGCCGTAGATGCGCCCACCCCCGAAACGGAGAGCAACAGCAAAAAAACACTTCGCTCGCGCTCGGTCATGAAGCCAAATAATATATGAGCATCTTCCCGTACCACCTGATGAGTCAGTAAAAACACCGATTCCTCGGCCGGTAGTTGTTCGAACGTGTTGAGCGATATGTGCGCAAAGTAACCCACGCCACCGCATTCCACCACCACATGGGTGGTTTGTTTATCGATCATTCGGCCTCTCAGGTGATGTATCATAGATCAGTTTTTCGTTTGGGCGTCGAGGACGGCAATGGTTGCCAAGTTGACAATTTCCTTCACCGAACAACCCAAGGTCAGCACGTGAAACGATTTTTTTAGGCCCATTAGTATGGGACCCATCGTTTGTACATGTCCCATTTCGTCGAGCAATTTGTACGCGATGTTGCCTGCCGCCAGATTGGGGAAGATCAGGGTATTGACCTTCTTTCCTACCAGTCGACTGAATGGAAATTGCTCGGCCATCATGTCTTGATTGAGGGCAAAATTGGCCTGAATTTCCCCATCGACGATAAGGTCGGGATGTTTGGCGTGCAAGATCTGGGTCGCTTTGGCTACCTTGTTGGCCTCCTCGCCATTGGCCGAACCAAAATTGGAATAACTCAGCATAGCAACTCGGGGGGTTAAACCAAATTTTTTAACGGTTTTGGCAGTTTGTACCGCTATTTCAACCAGTTCCTCGGCGGTTGGATTGATATTTACGGTGGTATCGGCAAAAAAGATCGGCCCGTCTTTGGTAGTCATGATATAGGCTCCTGCCAACCTTGAAATGCCCTCTTCCAAGCCCATGCAATGCAACGCCGGCTTGAGCACCTCGGGATAGCTGCGCGTAATGCCCGATATACATGCATCGGCATCGCCCGCCTCAACCATCATGCAACTGTAGTAGGTTCGGTTGAGCATATTGCGTTTGGCTTCGAACTCCGACATGCCTTTGCGCTGGCGTTTGCTGTACAACAGCGCGCTGTATTGCTCTATTTTTTCTTTTTGTTTGTCTGATCGAGGGTCGATGATCTGAATTCCATCGAAATCAAATTTGTATTCTTTGATGAGCTGTTTGATCTTCTCCTCGCTGCCCAGCAGGATGGGAATGGCGATGCGCTCCTCTCTTACAATTTGGGCTGCCTTAAGCACCTTGTAGTTGTCGGCATCGGCGAAAACCAGTCGCTTGGGATTTTTCTTGGCGCGATCGGTCATATTCCGAATGAGCTTCTGGTCTTTGCCAAGTCTCGATTTCAGCTCGCGCTCGTAGCCCTCCCAGTCGGATATCGGATTTTTAGCCACTCCGCTGTCCATGGCCGCTTTGGCCACCGCCATCGATACAGCGGTGATCAGTCGGGGGTCGAAGGGTTTGGGAATGATATTTTCTCGGCCAAAGGAAAGGTTTTTGGCCCCATAAGCCACGTTAACCTCTTCTGGTATGGGTTCTTTTGCCAGGTTGGCCAAGGCGTAAACCGCTGCCAACTTCATTTCTTCGTTGATGCAAGTGGCTCGCACATCCATGGCCCCGCGGAAAATGTAAGGGAAACCCAGTACGTTGTTTACCTGATTGGGGTGATCGCTGCGGCCCGTAGCCATTATCACGTCTTTGCGGGCCTTCATAGCCGTTTCGTAATTGATCTCGGGATCGGGATTGGCACAGGCGAAAACAATGGGATTGTCGGCCATTTTTTTCAACATATCGGCCGATACAATGTTGCCTTTCGACAGTCCCAAAAACACATCCGCTCCTTCCATGGCGTGCGCCAAATCGCGGTAAGAACCTTTCACTGCAAAGGCCTGCTTCATGGCGTCGAGGTCGCTCCGATCGGCGGTTATGGCTCCCTTGCTGTCGAACATGATCATGTTCTCGCGCTTAACACCCAATCGAACATATAACTGAGCACAGCTAATGGCTGCGGCTCCCGCACCGGAAATTACTATTTTCAAATCGGCAAGCGACTTGTTGGCCAATTCAGCGGCGTTGAGCAGAGCAGCCCCTGAAATGATGGCCGTGCCGTGTTGGTCGTCGTGCATGATCGGAATATCCAATTCCTCCTTCAAGCGACGCTCTATTTCAAACGCCTCTGGGGCCTTGATGTCTTCAAGGTTGATCCCTCCGAAGGTAGGAGATATGGCTTTTACCGTTTGAACAAAGCGGTCGATATCTTGTGCATCAATCTCAATATCAAACACATCGAGATCGGCAAACATTTTAAAGAGAACCCCTTTGCCTTCCATCACCGGCTTGGAGGCTAGTGGACCAATGTCGCCCAGGCCCAATACCGCCGTACCGTTCGAGATTACGGCTACCAAGTTGCCTTTGGCCGTATATTTGTAGACATCAGAAGGGTCTTTGTGGATTGCCAGACAAGGTTCGGCCACACCGGGCGAATACGCAAGCGACAGATCGCGCTGTGTCCCCGTTGGTTTGGTTGGAATTACCTCAATCTTTCCCTTTCTTCCCTGTGAGTGGTAATCTAACGCGTCTTGTTTTTTTATCTTAGGCATGTATGAAAGTAAGGGCACAAAAATAAAATAATTGAAGCGCATTGGAGGTTTAACTTTAAGTAGCTATTATTGAGCCAATGGAACGGAAGCATTTGGTGGTACTCAGCGGGGCCGGCATCAGTGCCGAGAGCGGTCTGAAGACCTTTCGCGACAGCGATGGCCTTTGGGAGAACTACAATGTTTACGAGGTGGCCACCCCCGAAGCCTGGGATGCCAATCCGTCGTTGGTGCTTCAATTCTACAACGAACGCCGCGACCAAGTGTGCAAAGCCTCTCCCAACAAAGGACATACTTTATTGGCTTTGTTAGACGACTATTTCGATTGCACCATCATCACCCAAAACATCGACGATTTGCACGAAAGAGCCGGCAGCGAAAAAGTACTTCACCTGCACGGCGAGATTATGAATGCCCGCAGCTCGGTCAATGAAACGGCCGTTTACCGACTAAAACCCGGGGCCCATATCCACATGGGCGATCGATGCGAGTGGGGATCGCAACTGAGGCCCGATGTGGTGTGGTTTGGTGAGGCCGTGACCCAATTGGAGCCCGCGGCGCAAATAGTTGCCCAAGCCGATATCATCGTTATTGTGGGCACATCGCTCAACGTATATCCCGCTGCCGGATTGGTGCAATACTCCCAACCCGAGGCCAAGATTTACCTCATCGACCCCCAAGATGTATACGTGCCTTACCTCGACCACCGCGTGGTGAAAATCTTGAAAAAAGCCTCCGAAGGATGCGAAATCCTGCTTAATCTCCTGCTCAAAAATGCGTAAAACAGCACTTGCCATAGGGATATCGCTCATCGCACTCAACGCCTTAGGACAGCGAAAGAAATTTGAAACCCGACTGATTGCGGGATTCACAGCCTCTCAAGTACAGGGCGATGGTTACGGCGGATTCGACAAAGCCGGTTTAACCGCTGGTGCGGGCATTCAATGGCCCGTGAACAAAAAATCGACCTTGGGCTTCGACCTGTTGTACACCCAAAAAGGAAGTAGAAAAATACCCGATCCCGAAAACGGCGACTTCACGCTATACCGCCTTCAACTGGACTACATCTCAGTCCCGGTAATCTATCGGTATAGCTTCAAAAAATTTATTGCCATAGCCGGTCCAGAAATAGCCGTTTTAGCCAGAAGCCGCGAGCAAAACCAGTTTGGAGACGTCATCACCCCGCTGAAATTTAAACCCTTGGATATAGGAATTAACCTGGGTTTTGGATTTCGAGCCGGCAAACGCATCAGTCTGCAGATGCTTCTACAGGAAAGTTTACTGTCGATTCGCGAAACGGCCCCCTACGCCAAAGGTATATTGGGCCGATTTAGAGGCATGTATAACACGGTTATACACACCACCCTGATTTACACCCCGAAGAACAAATAAAAACCTGACTGACAAAAGGTTATTAAATCCTTCCAGAAAAAATTTATTAAAACGAAACATTTCTTCGGCGCAACCCGTTTACCTAACTACCAGCTCACTCGT
>DASUEB010000040.1:0-27390 GCA_036275295.1 Luteibaculaceae bacterium
GGTAACTACACGCTTTGGATGTACCGACAGCACAGCGGCCATTATACGCATCAACGGCGTCACCGAGTCGTTCATACCCAGCGCCTTCACTCCAAACGGCGACGGCGTTAACGACGTGTTCCTACCCATTCACCTGGGGGAAAAACCAGAGGCTTACGAAATGAGCATCTTCAATCGATGGGGTGAGAGACTGTTCTACTCTACCAACCCATACGAACCCTGGGATGGTACCTACCAAGGTGAAATCGCCAAGTCGGATACCTATGTGTACCTGATTCGGGTGAGATCGAAGTATAGTGCCAACAAGAAAGAATTCAAAGGCAAGGTTGTGATTCTAAAATGATAAACCCCATCGGGCAGGGTTCATGACAAGCTTCTGTTAACGGGAAATTACCGAGCAAAAACTGGAAAAAATCATCCTTCTAAACTTGAAAGAAGGATGATTTTTTTGTTTTACCCATAAATTCAACGCTGAAAAAAAACCTCAGTCGGGTACAAAAAAGCCCTCTGATCGATGCCTCCAGAAAAATTTCAATTACAAACTTTGCGCGTAATACCGACGAATAATCACCTTCTGCAGTTCGCGATTTAATATCAGATCGCAATAGGTTTCGCAAAGATCCTCAACCGATCCAAGCAATACATTTCGCACAATGTGCTCAGGAATATCAATGCGGTAAAAGAGTTGAAACAGCCGTTCCGGATTTTTCTCCATTAAGTAATCGACCACTGGGAACAAGGCCTTGTAAACGCTTTGATAAGGGGTTTCACCCACCTCCCAAACTACCTCCAATTCAATTGTATCTAAATCTTTCCTCAACTGGGCCACAACATCTTCAATAACCACTTGATTGAGGTAATAAACTTGAGGATTCTGAAGAAGCGCACTCAACTCTGACATAAACCAAAAGTACACAAGAAACATTCGCTATGCTAAGGAATATCGATCTGGAAATAAGGGTATCTCCTCTCTGAAAAAAAAATGAGCTTTGCAAAAGCACCTGTTCCAAAACCTTTGAGGCCCTCACAGATCGATGCTATCCGTGCCTTCAAACTGAATAATTGGGTGCTATCAGTCGCGAATAAACTCGTTTGAAACCTACCGAAACGAAGGCTGGATCACCTTTCAAAGTTGGTAACAGTTCCTTAACACAAGGGTAAACCCCCGGTTACAGCTCAACGTAAAAGCCCAGCGTATTTTTGCATCGCAATCATATATAACATATGCGTCATTTACTCTTAACCTTTGTTCTTTTAACGCTGTCGTGGACTGCCGTTGCCGGCGGAAATAACGCAGACGAGAAGAAAATGGCTATGCGCCAAGGGAAAGTGGTAGATGGAAAAACCAACGAAGGTATTGCAGGGGCCATGGTGAAGATAGAAGGAACCCAAGAAGTTGTTTACACCGACTTTGATGGAAACTTTACGCTACCTGTTTTACCAGAAGGGCAATACACCCTGTCAAGCACCAGCATCAGTTACAACGGCGTTAAGCTAAGAAATATCAAAATTAGCCGCGATCTCCAGGATCAAACGATCGAAATGCGCTTGCAGCCCCACTAGTCAATGTTAAATTTTCACCCCTCAAAGCCCCGTCATTCGGGGCTTTTTTAATTGATAACATTGTGAATGTTATCTAATTGTTACTTTTTTGTGAAATTTGGGTATCAAACGAATGGGAGGAAAAGATATGAAAACGATCACAGCAAGTATCGCGTTGATTTTTATCGGATTGGGATTTACTGCTTCTGCGCAAAGCGCAATGGCCGATAATTTAGTATTCAGCGAACCTCGTGTGGCTCCGCAAAGTGGAACACATATTGCCTATTATCAAAATGGAAATGAAAAAATGAGCTACCAGCTTATCAATGGCCAGATGAACGGCAAGGTGGTTTACAATCATGAAAACGGTGCGCTTAAAGAATCGGGATATCTCAATAATGGACTCAAAACAGGCGAGTGGCAGCGATTTGATGAAAACGGAAAACTGCTTTCTGTTGCCCAATTTTTAAACGATAAAAAACACGGCACCTGGAAGATTTGGGACGAAAAGGGTGTATTGCGTTATGAAATGCAATACCAAAACGGAGAAAAAACTGGAGTTTGGAAGAGCTGGAACGAAAACGGTCAGCTAATGGAGAGCAAATCCTATTCCAACTAAGTTGCTCTTTCATCCAACCACACATCATAAAGAAGCCACCCATTGCGGTGGCTTTTTTGCTTTCATGTCAATTCCATTTCCCCTTGGGCACATACTCCCATTTATTGAGCTGCGAATTGTATTGATTCACAGAGTCGGGATAATTGACGTAGTTCCTGTCGCTGAGAAAACCTTTTACATTTCCCGTTTGAACCAATTCGCGAAACAGTGTAGCGGTGCGCACCACCAGCTCCTCGGGTCGCAACTTGGGGGTTACATATAACTGTTCTACATCAGTTATCTTACCATTGGGTTGCAGCGTGAACCATCCACCTATGGCAATCCGCTCTTTAAATAAACTCGGTGCCGGGCGCGTAATTTGAAAATAGATAACCGAGTCAGTGGGATACAAAAAACTCAATTCATGAATCGATGCGCGTTGCTGAAACACCGGCAGTGCCAATGAATCGAATCGCTGCTCATGAGTAAACCCCTCCGGTAATTTGTCGGTAAATTGAACCAACTGCAACATCAAGCTTCTTTTAACAAGCCCGTCGCTTAGGTAATTTCCGGGTTTTAAATCGCGTTTGGCCACATCGGAGCAAGCGACCGCCAAAAAAAGAATCACAAAAGCAGAAAATCTGAACCGCATAGGCATGGCATTTCGTAAAAAAGGGTCGACCCTGATGAGTCGACCCTATTTCAAAGAGATATTAGTTCTTAGTAAACGGTGTTTGCTGGGTTGAAGTTGGCCCAATTTGCAGTCCAGTCAATGGTTCCGAATGCACCTCTGTAGTTGGTTGTGGTGAAGAACCCGCCACCCAATTTGGGGTGAGAGAAATCGGCTGAACCGATCAATGGTGAGTTGGATTGTGGTAGGAAGTTGGGTGCATTCAAGTTGAAGTTGTTTGCGTTCAACTGAAGATCAGCCAATGCAACCGATGTATTGTTGCTTCCAGCCGCGTTGAAAGCAGCCGTAAAGTCAGATGAATTTGCGCTACCAGCGGTGTTCAAACTTCTTACGTTTCCTGCAAGAGTTACGTTTTTCAATACCAAGTTGCCGTCTGTCATGTTTTGCTGAGTAGATGTTCCATCTAAGCGGATACCCTCTTTGTAACCGGTAATTACCGTGTTGAAGATAGAGATAGAGGTATTTCTGCGGATGTGGGCACCGCGACCTACCAGGCTGTTGGCTGTAGCAGTGTCAGCGATTTGGCGATAGTGACCAAATACCGATACGTTAGAGAAAACAGCTGAGGTTTTGATGGTAGTGGCAGAACCAACACCGTCGTTATCTGACTCAAAACCGTTTGAAGTAGAAACGTCGGCGATAGCTGGATCGCGCAGCGATACGGCAAACTGAATTTTTCCTGAATAACCTAAGTCGGTATCAAACTCATCGTCCCATGTGCGGAAAGCGATAAGGTGCTTAGCGTTTACGGTTCCACCGAAAAATTCGAAGGCATCATCACCGCAGTAAGAAACCTGAACATTATCGATGATCGTACCTGCACCAACAGCGCCCAAGGTAAGACCGTTGATCTCGTTGTCGGTGGTTAGGGCAATACCTGCATACTCGATGCGAACATAACGCAAGATACCGCTGTTGTCGTTGGCATCAGTTCCGCCGTAAGGACGATCAACACCACCTTCGATGATAGGAGTAGTAGCTTGGTTTTGTGGAGCTTTGCCCAAAACAATCACCCCACCCCAGTCGCCGTAATTGCGCTGGCCAACCGGCTGGTTAGAGGTAAACACGATAGGATTTGATTCAGTACCATCAGCGATGATTTTAGCGCCGCGCTCAACGATAAGCGTAGCTTTTGAATCTTGGTCACCTTTGATAACAGTTCCGGCAGGGATCGTCAAGGTCGCTGGAGCAACTACATAAACGAAACCTTTCAACAAATAAGACTTAGAGGCGTCAAGCGTTGTGTTTGAAGTGATTGATCCACTCAATACTACTGTTCCGTTGTTTGATCCTGGATCTACAACTGGCGGTGTGGGATCCTCTTCACAAGCTACCATGCCACCGGCAAGAATACCCAGACAAATTGCAGCTACTGTCGTTTTAAACAGATTTTTCATGGTTGTTTTATTTTGGATTTGAGATTTGCTATTAAAATTTAAAGCTGATACCTGCGCTAAAGATTCGACCTGGAATAAAATTGAGGATATTCTCATCGAGGCCATCGATCTTCTGATTGCGATCTGAATCTTGCACCCTGCGGTATTTTTGGTTGATGATATCAGCCACACCCGCTCTGAGTTCAAGGTTTTTGCGCAATCGCTTGGTGACATTCAGGTCCAACACATTTCTCGGCAATTCGTACTGAGAGGGGTTGATTGCATCACCAACAGCGTATAGATTTTTCGATACCACATTGTAAAGAACGTTGACCTGTAGCCCCTTTTCGGTGTCGGTATAATAGATTCCAGTATTCACCAAAATCGGGCTTTGGCCTTGCAGGGGTCTGTTGTTTTCCTGCCCCGCAAAAGTAGGATCAGCTGTGTTAAGCGAAACTGTACTCTTCAATAAGGAAGCGTTAAACAAAACCGTAACATTGTTAAGGAATTTGCTGTTTGAAAGGCCCTCTAAACTTTTGCGAACCTCTGCCTCTACCCCGTAGTTAACGGCTTTGTCGGCATTCTGGAAACTGTACAAAAGCACATTACCCCCTGAACCGCCAATGATGAATCGCTCGATCGGATTTTTGAAGGTCTTGTAGAATACGCCAAGAGTGATTAATTCGGTCGGATTCGGATAAAGTTCCCAACGCAAATCGAAGTTCTGGATGGTAGCCGCCTTGAGGGCTGGATTACCAAATATGTTTACATCATTGTTAAAGTCATAATATGAGAAAGGCGCAAATTCGCGGAATTCCGGGCGATTCACACTGTTGGTATAGGCAAATCGAAGGATCTGTTTTTCTGTCAGATTAAGAGCCAAGTTCAAAGAAGGAGCTAAAATGAACTGCGGATAGTCTACAACCACCGTATCGGTGTTGTTCGCGCTGTTCAGTTTGATTTGGCTGGATTCAGCCCGCAAACCTACTACTGCTTGCAGAATAGGCGTAATGGCGTAATTAATCTGACCAAATCCAGCCAGGATGGTATTGCTGGCGGTGTAGAAATCGCTTGGGTTGGTTCCCTCTTGTAAGGTAAATCCACCGGGGCCAATATTCTGATCGGCAAAGACCTGATCAACAGGTTGATTCAGGATATCGTCGTTAAAACCATTGGTGGCGCGATAGCTCATCCATCGAGCGGCCGATTCGCGGCTTTTCTGATCAACATAAAACCCTATTTTCCACTTATTCTGAAATTGTTCCCCATCAACTAGCTCTCCCATTTTGTGTTCAAAAGCCGCTGTGGCAACATAGCCGTTCTCGCTCAATTTGGAGAAGAAACGGGCGGCATCGAACGTACTTGCCGTGGGTGGCACTACGATGCGGAATGGCTCATTGCTTCCCGCAGGCCGAATGGTTCTCACACGGCGGTAATCCGGCTCCGACCGATCGGTGCGAGAGTATCCTACGGTTGATTTGATCTCATTGCGATCGTCAAAGGTATGCGTCAAACCCAGCTGACCCGAATACACAGTGCGCTGCTCATAACGGAAACCGTAGTTGAGGAATTCAATGCTGTTCTCGTTTGAACCCGTACGAATGGTCGTTTCGTTGCGTCCGCTTTGATTCAAAAAGTTTCTAAAATCAATGCTGGTGCGACTTCCCAGTCTAAAATTGAAATTGGAGATAATCCCTACGTTAACATTGTTCTGGGTGAAATCGTCGTTTTGTTCGAAGATTTGCAAGCTTTTTTTGGCCTCTGGATCATAAATACCCCAGCGATTTCTGAATTGCTGGTACGACTGCCATGTATTTGAGTAACTGATGGTAGTCAGGTTACCCGCATCTATTTTACCAATCTTAAATTTATAGCCCGTGGCAAGATTAAAACGCATGTCGGGAGCGATGGATACCGCCCGAGTGCTCCAGCGATTGCCCAGTTGATTTACCTCAGCCGCTGAAATTTGATTTGGACGAACTCGATCGGGAAAAGCCGCTGGCAAAGCGCCTCCCTGATCAAACCCCAAGAAAGAGGTCCCCCCTTGGCTGTTGTACTGCGTATTGCGACCTGTTGTACCAGAACGGTAACCCAACTGGAATCCTGCCGACACAAAATTCTCGTCGGGGATGTTTTTGGTGTAAACCTTGATGATACCTCCGGCAAATTCAGCGGGCAAATCAGCGCCACCTGATTTAAACACCAGCATGCGATCAATCATGGCGCTGGGAATCAAATCAAACGAAAATGCTTTTTTGTCTACCTCTATCGATGGCGTTAACACATCGTTCAACAAAACGTTGTTGTAGCGATCGCTCAATCCGCGTATAACGACAAATCGGCCGTCTTGAATAGAAACTCCGGGCACGCGGCGAATTACTGCACTGGCGTCGCGGTCTTGCGTTTTGGCGATCTGTGCAGCCGATACACCCACCGCAATCTGATCGGCTTTCTTTAACTCCGTGATAACTGACATCTCCGTCCCGGTGCGACGCGTAGCAACTACCTCTACGGTAGTGAGCTTTTTCTCATCCGAGTCTAAAGACACCTTTAATACGGTGGTTTGATTGGCTACAATAACCACTTTATCAACCACCTTGGTAGCGTAAGAAATGTAAGATACTTCAACTACATAAGTGCCCGCCTTTATTCCCTTAACTTGATAATTCCCGTCAAAATCGGTTGCGGCACCTAAACTGGTTCCTTTAATTACCACCGTAGCGCCAATGAGCGACTCGCCGGTAGTGGCATCTTTCACCACACCACTTAAGGTACCTACTTGTGCTTTTAATGCGGTAGTTAATAAGGTAACTACCAGAAACAGCATGTGTTTTGCTTTCACAGTTTATTAATTTGGCCGCAAAAGAACCCCGATAAGGTTACGTCCACTTCAACCCCATATTAACCTAAGGTTAAGCCTAAGGCCAAAAATGCTTACCTTGGTGAAACTGGGAATTCTCGGTAGATCAGGTTTAACCCACATTTAACATTGCTTCGTAAAAAGCCACCTTGAATTGAAAATACCTTTGCCACAAAATCAACAACCCATTACCGGATGATTACCGAAGACAAGAAATTTAAGATCTTACTAGTTGACGACGAGGAGGATATCATTGATATTATAAAGTACAATCTAGAAAAAGACGATTACTGGGTTGAAACGGCCCCCAACGGCCGAATCGGTGTTGAAAAAGCGTTGCAATTCAAGCCAGACCTGATTATCCTTGACGTTATGATGCCCGAAATGGACGGCATTGAGGCCTGCAGCCGCATCCGCGAACTACCCGAATTGGAAGGAACCATAATTGCATTTTTAACCGCCAGAAGCGAGGACTACAGCCAAATAGCTGGTTTCGACGCAGGTGCCGACGATTACATTCCCAAGCCCATCAAACCCAGGGTTTTAATGAGCCGCGTAAAAGCCCTTTTACGCCGTAAAGGTGGGGCTGAGGAAAGCTCACAAACCATCGCGCTGGGAGACCTCGAAATCGACAAAGAGCGCTACATCGTAACCCGAAATGGGAAAACCTTATCTTTACCCAAGAAAGAATTTGAACTACTAGCCCTTCTGGTATCCAAACCCGGCCGTGTGTTTACCCGTGAAATCATTCTGAGCAGCGTTTGGGGCAATGAAGTGGTGGTTGGCGATCGAACAATCGACGTTCACGTGCGAAAGCTCAGAGAAAAGATTGGCGAACAATACATCAAAACCATCAAAGGGGTAGGGTACAAAATTGAAGCCTAATTAGAGCCTAAACCCCAATGAATACAACCAGTCCGCGGAATATTGCCCTGTATTGCAGTCTTACCGTGGGGTGTATTTGCCTGCTTTTCTTTGCCCTTGCCGATGTCTTTACCCAACAAGAAGTACCCTGGCTCCTAGCCTCTGCATTCTGCCTGCTGTCGTTCGCCGCCTCGTATTTCCTTTTCCTTTTTTTCATCAAACAATACATCGACGCCAAAGTCAGACTCATCTACAAAACCATCCACAACCTCAAAACCCAGCGAGGTAAGGATGTGCAATTTAATATGAGCGAAGACGTCCTCAAAAAGGTGAACCGAGATGTAATGGATTGGGCCGACACACAAAAAAGGGAGATCAACAAACTGCGCGAACAGGAATCTTTTCGGCGCGAATTCATCGGCAACTTGAGTCACGAACTCAAAACACCCATTTTCGCAATCCAAGGTTATCTGTTAACCCTTCTGGAAGGCGGATTAGAAGATCCTAAAATAAGCCATAAATTCATCGACAGAGCCTCGAAGAGCGTGGATAGAATGGTGAATCTGATAGAAGATCTCGACTCTATCGCCCAAATGGAAAGCGGTCAGCTCAAACTCGACCAAGTGCGTTTTAATATCGTAGATCTCGCCAAAGACACCCTTGAAACCTTTGAAATCAAGGCCAAGGAGCGGAATATTAAACTTTCGTTTAATCAGAAATACGACAAACCCATCTTCGTCATTGGCGATGTGTTGCGCATTGGCCAAGTACTCTCCAATCTGGTGGTGAATTCCATCAACTACGGAAAGGATGAGGGGTCTACCGAGATTCGGTTCTTCGACATGGACGAAGTCATCCTCATCGAAGTGGCCGACAACGGCGTGGGCATCAGCAGGGAAAATATCCCCCGTATTTTCGAGCGATTTTATCGAGCCGATAAAAGCCGATCCCGTGTCGTTGGCGGCAGCGGACTGGGACTGAGCATTTGCAAACACATCATTGAGGCCCACGAACAGGCGCTCAACGTCCGCTCAACACCCGAATTGGGCAGCACATTCAGCTTTACCTTGAAGAAAGCCAAGTGATGTCATCTTCCGTAGCCAAAGCGCTCCAACGGCTTTAGCATCTGCCTAACTCACCAATTCGTATATTTAGAAAAACGATTGCGATGCGTGTATTTCTTCTATTCTCCGCCCTGTTCGTGGCAGCTTTTGCATCTGGCCAGGGCCCTGGCGAACCCTGTCTGGCACAGATCATTGATCAAAAAACCAGAGCAAACCATCGCCTTTACCTCGAAGATCTGCAACACAAAATTGCAAGCTGGGCGGCCAATAGATCATTTGCCAAAAATCAATCGGCTTTGTTGCAAATCCCGGTGGTGTTCCACGTGGTATACAACCCAACCCAGGCCGGCTCTAACCTCTCGCGAGAAACCCTGCTCGCTCAGTTAGACGTGTTAAACGAAGATTTTAGGCGCTTGAATGCCGACACAGCCCTCACCCGCGAAGTTTTTAAGGGCATAGCTGCCGATCTGCAGATTGAATTTGTCATCGCGCAGCGAGACCCTGAGGGAAACCCCACCGATGGTGTTACCCGAACAGAATCGCTCAAAAATTTTAACGTTTTTGTATTCCCCGACGATGTGAAATACAACGATCGAGGGGGCAAAGATGCTTGGCCAGCCGGCGAATACCTCAACTTTTGGACCTGTGACATGTCGCTGATCGCCACTCAATTTGTAATTGGATATGCCCAATTCCCCGGCGGAAACCCAGAAACCGACGGCATCGTGGTTCAATGGCAATATGTTGGTCGACCATCAGCCAGCGGCGGTAAAGGTCGAACAGCTACACACGAGGTGGGCCATTGGCTCGGCCTTAGACATATTTGGGGCGATGGCAATTGCGCCGCCAGCGACTTTGTTGATGATACCCCCAATGCCGCCGAAGCCCACTACGGCTGTCTCGACGTCAACTCATGCAGCGAGGAGCACCCCTTTTGGAATGGACAGAATCCACCCGACATGACGGAGAATTACATGGACTACAGCGACGACGCCTGCATGAATAGTTTTACGGCCGGACAGCGAGCCCGCGCCCAATTTTTCCTCGAAAACGACTCGCTTCGCAAGGCCCTTTTCACCTCCAAAGGCGGTCAAGCGCCCGAAGGAACAGGCATCACTGCGGTTTCCAACGAGCCAAAAGCACGTTTATTCCCCAATCCCGGCTCTGGGTTTTACATACAGGGCGTTCAACCGCATCAGATCGCAGTCCGCGACTTAGCAGGCCGCTCCGTAAGCTACTCAGGCAATGGAGATCATTACATCGACATGTCTGCGCAACCCGGTGGAATCTATTTTGTAGAAGTGACTGATCGCGAGGGAAAGGTGAGCCGCCTGCGGTGGATCAAAGATTAAGTACTTTACCAAAGTATCGTTCCTTCAGCACCCCCAAATGGTGCAGTTCATGGCCAGCGATGATATATGCCAGAGCTCGAACAGAGAGCCGGTACTCGCCCATATCTTTAGACAAAGCCAACTGCTCATCAGTCAAGCCCTTGAAAAAAGTGATGGTCGATACCCGCAAAGCATCGTACTCTGCTACGATCTGCTCCAACGAGCGCTTTTTCGCTTCTGAATTGGCTACGAACATGGCGTCGTCGAACGACTGAATAGGATGCTCGTCGCCACGCGCAATCATCAAGGCGCGATAGGCCATAACCCGTTCAACATCCATCAAATGAATCAATACTTCCTTAACGGTCCATTTGCCATCGGCATAGCGATAATCGCCAATCTCCCTTGGAAGTTTGCCCACATAACAGTGCAACAAATGCCGATTTACCTCCAACTCGCCCAATGGGTCTTGCGAAGGAATGGAATCAATATAACTCTTGTAGTAAGGATTGTACTCACCATCGGCTGGTTTGATCATGACTTGTTAGTTTGACGCATATTACGAAATAATCTCAACTTATGGGATCTGTTGATCAGGCTCACCTCAATCCATTCTAACGTGAGCGAATCGCTTCCCGGTCTGTATTGCCAACCGATGCATATTCCTCAGTGCTACTCATCACCGCAACCTCACCACTAAGCTTTAAGCAGCACTTTCAATCGCTTGAAAAGAAACTGATCCAAACTCGTCGGATCTTCGGGTGGCGGAATGGTGCAATTGGCCTCCGTTTGTCCAAGGAAACTTATATCCAATTGACCCTGTCGTTGAATACGGTACCAGCCCAAGGCAGAAAACCGATCTGCCAGATACTCCTGCTCAGTCTGACCCGGTGTGGGTACCAAAAGAGCTTTTTTTTGAAGAACAATCAAATCCATTACCGTGGTATATCCGGTGCGAGAAATAACCCAATGGGCGCCAGCGAGAAGCTCTTGCAGAAAAGCGCTGCTGCAGTGGTTGTAAATGCGGAGATTACCTTGTGTAACCACATCAGCCGATTCACTGGGCTTCCCGCGCAACAAAACAGCATGGAGACCGCTTTGATACAATTTATCCCTCACCTCTTCCTCAAAGAGTGTTCGCTGAGGCTCAGGACCCGATACAATGGCCAATACATCAAAAGTCGAACTGGGTGCCTCGCCCGACGTAAAGCGAGAAAGCAAGCCCATGTAGTGCACCGGAAGACCCTCTTTGTAGGGCGTGGAGAGATCACCCGCCAATTTGTCCCCACGATTAACATCAACCGCCCAAACCTCGGTAAACTTAGCCAATTGCCTGTGATTGTATCCGTTGAGGATGGCACTCAAAAACGGCGCTTTGAGTTTCAGTTGGTGACTCATAATCACACTGGGTATGTGTTTCGACCGGGCACCCAGCCGATTATCCGAAATAATGAGCGATATACCCAGCTTGCGGACCCATCTCTCTACCTCGCGGCGTTCGCGCCAGATGGCCCATGCCAGTTTGGGCGCCTGTTTGAGCATATGCCACCCAAAAGACCCCTTCGACGGATAGGTAACCCCCCAAGCGGGTAATTCCACACAATGCAGGGATGGAAACTCCTTTTGCAGCAGGGCTAATCCATCGCCATCGCCAGCTATAACCACCTCGTGGCCCAACATCAGCAGCGATCTGATCACCGGTATACAGCGGGTTGCGTGGCCCAATCCCCAATTTAATGGAGCAACAAGAACTTTTGAATGCATGCGTTTGGTAAAGGTAGCAAACCTCGAAATCCATAGTTTTGCCGATATTACTGCTACATTATTTTTATGTCGAAAAAAAAGCAACCCAAATTTGCCGAAAACCTGACTTTTCCGCACCTTTTCCAACCTGATCTTCAAGACGTGTTGGATGGAAAATTCCCACTGAGAGGAAAATGGGCTCGCGATTTTTTTGGAAATGATCGACCCATTGTACTCGAATTGGGCTGCGGCAAAGGTGAATACACCACCGGTTTAGCGGAGAAAGACCCGACTAAAAACTACATCGGCGTCGACATCAAAGGAGCCCGGTTGTGGCGAGGTTCAAAAACGGTAAAAGAGAAAAACCTCAAAAACGTTGCGTTTATTCGAACCAAAATTGAATTTATTGAGGGTTTCTTCGGGCCCGGTGAAATAGCGGAGATCTGGCTTACCTTCAGCGATCCACAACCTCAAAAACCCAGAAAAAGACTCACGGCTAAACCCTTTATCGACAGATACCGCCAATTTCTAGCTCCCGAAGGCCAGATTCACCTCAAAACTGATAGCAGGCTGTTGTTTAATTATACCCAAGAGCAGATCGATGAACACGGATACGAAAGAATTGGTGAGTACACCTATAACCTGTACAGCGAAATGGATCGTTTTACCGCCCCAATGCGAGAAATACTGAGCATAAAAACGTTTTATGAAAGCATGTGGCTGGAAAAAGGATTTCCTATCAACTACCTATCTTTTCGGGCAAAGCCATGAAAAAAGCGCCCAGCGGCCACACTGATTTCTTCGATACTGTGTTTGATATCGTCAGGCTTATTCCACCTGGCCGGGTAACCAGCTATGGAGCCATTGCTGCTTACCTGGGAACAAAAGGTGGAGCTCGAATGGTTGGATGGGCCATGAATGCTTCTCACCGCGCCATGCCACCGGTACCCGCGCACCGCGTAGTAAATCGAATCGGAATGCTCACTGGTAAACACCATTTCGCCGAGCCCCATCAAATGCAAGCGCTACTGGAGCAAGAAGGGGTACTTGTAAAAAACGATAAAGTGCTTCGCTTCAAAGAACTTTTCTGGGATCCCGCTGTTGAATTGGAACAATTCTAAATAGAATAACGTACCTTTGTATCGCTAATTGCCACTACAAGCATGATCAGTAAACACGCGGTTGAAGAAGCCCTGCGAAACGTCGTAGAGCCCGAGCTCAAGAATAATATTATTGAACTGGGTTTGGTGGAAAACCTCCACATCGAAGGCAAAACCATTCGATTCACCGTGAAAGTGAGCAATCCCACCCTACACGGCAAAAAGCGCATGGAGGAAGCCTGTATTTTTCAAATTGAAAAAGTGCTGGGCAAAGAATTTAAGGTTGAAGTAACCTGCGTGGATCTTGGCAGCGACCGAGATCCCAATTTGCGCAAGGTACTGCCCGGGGTTAAAAACATCATTGCCGTTGCATCCGGAAAGGGCGGCGTAGGCAAATCAACCATCAGCGCCAACCTAGCCGTAGGACTGGCTAAATTGGGCTACAGCGTTGGACTTATCGACGCCGATATTTACGGCCCGTCTGCTCATGTAATGTTCGATTTACAAGGCGCTAAACCAGTAACTACCGAACAAAACGGCCGAACCTATATCAAACCCATTGAGAGTTATGGCGTGAAGTTGCTTTCGCTCGGATTTTTTGCAGAATCAAATCAAGCCATTGTATGGCGTGGTGCTATGGCCACTAAAGCCCTAAATCAATTGCTGAACGATGCATGGTGGGGACCATTAGACTACATGATTCTCGATCTACCCCCCGGTACAGGCGACGTTCACCTAACCCTTGTTCAAGGAGTTCCCATTACCGGCGCAGTTGTGGTGAGTACCCCCCAGGAAATTGCGCTGGCCGATGCCCGCAAAGGAATAGAAATGTTTAAAATACCCTCTATTAACGTTCCTGTGTTGGGTTTAGTAGAGAATATGGCCTATTTCACCCCCGCCGAATTGCCTAACAACAAGTACTATCTATTTGGTCGAGATGGCGTTAAACGCCTCGCCGATGAATACGAAGTGCCTCTGTTGGCCGAAATCCCTTTGGTTCAAAGCATTCGTGAAGCCGGCGATGTGGGCCGCCCGGCAGTCCTACAAGACGATACACCCAGCGCGCTGGCCATGGAGGCCTTGGTTGCCAAAGTAATCGAAGCCGTAGAATTGCGAAATGCCCAGTTGGCACCCACTCAAACAACCAAAATTGTTAAACAATAACCTGAACTCCATGAATACTGAACTCCGATCGCGTGTGGAAGAAGCGTTAAATCAAATTCGCCCGTTTTTAGCTGACGATGGCGGCGATATTTCTCTGGTTGACATTAGCGATGACATGATTGCTCAGGTTATGTTGCACGGATCTTGCAGTTCATGCTCCATGAGCATGATGACCCTCAAAGCAGGCGTTGAAGATAGCATCAAACGGGCCGTTCCCGAAATCAAAGGCGTTGAAGCCGTAAACCTACCCGATCCCGCCACAGCAACACCATTTGGCCGTTAACCATGATTGAAACAGATATCCTTATCATCGGCGCGGGTCCTTGCGGCCTTTTTACCGTTTTCGAAGCCGGACTGCTAAAACTCAGATGTCATTTAGTCGACAGCTTGCCTATTCCAGGAGGGCAATGCGCCGAAATCTATCCTAAAAAACCCATCTACGATATACCGGCCTATCCGTCTATTCTTGCCGGCGACTTGGTAGACCGTTTGATGGAGCAAGCTGCCCCCTTTAAACCCGGCTTCACCTTGGGCGAGCGGGCCGAACGAATTGAAAAAACACCCGACGGACAACATTTTATCCTTACAACTCACAAAGGGACCCAGCACAAAGCACCCATTATCGCCATTGCTGGTGGACTAGGTGTTTTTGAACCCCGAAAACCACCTATTTCGAATATCGCTGACTTTGAAGACCGAGGGGTAGAATACATCATCAAAGACCCGGAGTTCTATCGCGGTAAACGAGTAATCATTGCGGGTGGCGGAGATTCAGCCCTCGACTGGACGATCTTCCTGAGCAACCTTGCCAGCAAGGTTACCTTGGTACACCGACGCAGCGAGTTTAGAGGTCACCTCGACTCGGTTCAAAAGGTTTTGGATCTATCGGCAGCCGGCAAGATCGATCTGATCACCAACGCAGAAGTTACCGGACTACAGGGCGATCAGCACCTGCAGCGCGTCGAAATTAACATCGATGATCAAGAGCCCATTATGAAGGAGGTCGATCATTTTGTTCCCTTGTTTGGACTCTCCCCCAAATTGGGGCCTATAGCCGACTGGGGTCTAAACATTAGCAAGAACAGCATTGAGGTGAACACCTTTGACTATTCCACCAACGTTCCCGGCATCTATGCCATTGGCGACATCAACACCTACCCAGGCAAGCTGAAACTCATTCTCTGTGGATTTCACGAAGCTACCCTCATGGTACAAAGCGCCTTCAAACGCATCTATCCGGAGAAAAACCTGGTTTTGAAATACACCACGGTGAATGGAGTAAGTGGGTTTTAAAAGGGTTTACAACCTGTCTAAATGCCACCTTAAACGGAAAGGCATTTCACCTGCTTTAACTACATTTGTATTTTTACAGCCATGACTCCCAAACAAGAAAGCGCCCAATTTGCGAAGCAATTCGCCTATGCATTTGCCCACTACGACCTGCCAACGCTGAGCAGCCTGATGGCCGATAAAGGCGAATACATCATTCAAGACGAGTTTGGCGAAGATCTGTTGGTAGAAGACAAAGCCGACTACCTCAGCTGGCTTTCAGGCCGATTTGAGGAGTTCAAGGAGGACAATCCGAACAAGAAAAAATTAAAATTTGAGTTCGATACCTGTGCGGGATGCTCCACAGGATGTCCGGTTGTATATTTCGAAGGTGCTATTTTCCCTCGCCTGGCAGAGGACGAAGATGAAATCTTGCTTCACGGCATTATGGTTGACTCTAAAAACGGCAAGGCTACGCGTATTTTATTCTGCTACAACTTTAAGTATCTCGAACGATACATGTAAATCATGAGTACGATCACTGTTACCATTATCGACCGGGAAGGACAATCGCACCACCTGGAAGCCCCAACCGACATGAATATGAACATCATGGAGCTCTGCAAATCGTATGAGCTACCGGTTGAAGGCACCTGCGGGGGAATGGCGCTCTGCGCTTCATGTCAATGTTACCTGGAAAGCGATCACGAACTCGCCGAGCAAAGCGACGCTGAATTAGACATGCTCGACCAAGCGCTTTTTGTGAAAAAAAATAGCCGCCTGGGTTGCCAAATACCCATCAGCGATGACATTGATGGAATTGTGTTGCGACTTGCCCCCGAGGCTTAATGGCACTCTACCCTGACCATACCTATTCCTTTCAGTTGAAATGGGAAACCCCTCTCAACGACCACCAAAATAAAGGCAAGGACTGGCTTAAGCGCTTTGCAGAACACCTCTCGCCTGTATTTACCATGCAGGCCTATTGCATTACCCCTACTCAGGTAAAATGGATGTTTACTGTAGTTGGAGAAGAGGCCTGCGAACACTTTCTCAAAAGCGAAAACAAGCTCGATAAAAAATTCAACTTATTTGATGAGGCGGCTGGCCAGTTGCTACTGGGATCCCTACTCCAAAACACGTGGTCGTCGTTCACCAAGTCGGTATGGGGTAGCGTTCCCCCCTGCCTTCCTGTAGAACCCGAAGAATACCTCCAAGTCATTACCGGAATTCATCTCTTGCCCGTTCACCAAGGGTGTTGCCCTTCGCCCGACCTCTGGTTGCTGTCGTCGTATGCTGCCTTTTTATCAGACAAACCCACCCGATTGCCTCGCGAAACTGTTATAACTCTGTTTGGCGGTACAGAAGAATATCGCCGCATTCACCAACTTAGCGTATGACAAGAGTTTTAATTAGTGGAGCAAGCGGAATGGTAGGTTCAGCCCTTTCAGCCGATCTGGAAAAGAAAGGCGCCGAAGTCTTTCACTTGGTGCGAAATGCAAACCCGGCTCATCATCAGATTGGAATCGATCTGAAGCGGCAAAGGCTGGTGGGAGTAGATCCAAATCAGGTTTTTGACTGCTTTTTTCACTTGGGTGGTGCCGGCATAGCCGACCGCAGATGGACTGCCCGGCGAAAAAAAGAAATCGTCGACAGCCGGGTTCAAACATTGAATATCATACACCAAGAGCTGGTAAACCAACGTATTCAGATTAAACAGCTCGTAAGTGCCTCAGGCATCAATTTCTACCCCAACACCCAAACCCAGGTTTACACAGAAGCCGACGCCCCAGGTGCCTCGTTCCTAGCCCAAGTATGTGTGCAGTGGGAAAACGCGGCCATGCAGTTTGCGCCACACATGCCGGTTTCCTGCTTGAGAACCGGGGTGGTTTTGAGCCTCAGCGGCGGAGCACTGCCCAAACTTGACCGCCCCATCAGATGGGGATTAGGTGCAGCGCTGGGAAGCGGCCGTCAGCCCATGCCTTGGATTGCCCTCAGCGACTTGGTGGCTTTGTATGAATTTGCCTTTCAGCACCGGTGCCATGGCGCCATCAACGCGGTGGCTCCCGAGCAGGTAACCCATATGCAATTGATTCAAACGGCTGCCAAGCTGCTTAAAAAACCACTGTGGCTGCCCCACGTGCCCGCATGGTTGCTCAAACTCGCCTTAGGTGAAATGTCGGAAATGCTGTTGGAAGGCACCCAAGCCAGTGCGCAACTCGCCCTTTCTTTGGGTTTTAGATTTCAACACGAAAAACTGGAAAACGCGCTGGCTGAGCTGTATGCTACGACTGGCGCACCATCAACCCATTAGCAAGGTCGAAAAGCGGTTGTTTTTCTTCTAAGGAGATGCTAACCTGATCTAAGGCCAATAAGGCATTCATGGTATAATGTTCAACCGTGTTTAGCGTGCTTTCGGGTGTTTGAGCCGAGGCATATGCCGATAGCGTAAGTTCAATGAGTTCCTGGTCTGAAATCCGATCCGATTTCCAAGCCTCCACTACCCGTTGCTTTATTTCGTCGCTGGCATATTGCATCATGTGAAGCAACAAAAACGTCTTTTTTCGATCTAAAATATCTCCAGCCAATTGTTTGCCAAATTGGTGGGCGTTGCCGTAACAGTCGAGGTAATCGTCTTGAATTTGAAAGGCAATGCCGAGGTTTTCCCCAAACTGGTAAATCAGCTCTTGATCACGCTCACTGGCATTGGCGAGTAAGGCACCCAATTTTAAGCTGGTAGCCAACAAAACAGCCGTTTTGCAGCGAATCATCTCTACGTACTCCGTCAACAACACATCATTTCGCAACTCAAAATCCATATCAAACTGCTGACCTTCACAAACCTCAATAGCAGTTTGGTTGAATTGGGCATAAACCGATTTAAAATGCGCATCGGGTAACCCTTCCAAGAGCTGATAGGCTTTAACCATCATGGCATCGCCAGAGAGAATGGCAACCGTAGTACTCCATTTCTCGTGAACCGTGGTATGCCCTCTGCGCAAAGGGGCCTTGTCCATAATGTCATCGTGCATCAGGGTGAAGTTGTGAAAAACCTCAATGGCCAAAGCCGCAGGCATGGCCTGTTTAACCTGGCCACCAAAACATTTGTTGCTCAATAACAACGCATACGGTCGAATTCGTTTTCCCCCAATGCCCAACAAATACCGCATGGGCTCGTACAAGTTGTTAGGCTGACCCGATAGGTTGATTTCAGTCAGTTGTTTTTCAATTTCGTCGAGCAATTCAGGGTAGGTAATCATGCGCTTTTTATGAGGTTTTTGAGGTAGGTACCATACCCGCTCTTCTCCAATGGAACAGCTAGTTCTAGTAATTGTTGGGCTGTTATGAAACCTTGTTCAAACGCAATTTCCTCGATACACCCAATTTTTAAGCCCTGACGCTCCTCAATCACCTGAACGTATTGCCCTGCTTGCATAAGCGAGGCAAAAGTGCCCGTATCTAACCACGCAGTGCCGCGATCGAGTTTGGCTACTTTCAATTTGCCTTTTCGCAAATACTCGGCATTGACGTCGGTGATTTCATACTCTCCGCGCGCTGACGGCTTGAGGTCCTTTGCTATTTGCACCACCGAATTATCGTAAAAGTACAAGCCCGGGACGGCGTAATTGGATTTGGGAATCTTGGGTTTTTCTTCAATGCTGATAGCGGTTCCGCTCGCATCAAACTCAACAACACCGTATCGCTCAGGGTCTGATACGTGGTACGCAAATACCACGCCGCCCGACGGATCGTTGTTCGATCGGAGCAGGTCGCCCATCCCAGCGCCATAAAAGATATTGTCCCCCAAAATTAATGCCACTTTATCGCTGCCGATGAATTTCTCACCAATGACAAAGGCTTGAGCCAATCCGTTGGGCTGCTCCTGAATCTCGTATACAAAACGGCATCCTAGGCGCGAGCCATCGCCGAGTAATTTCTGAAAACTGACTTGGTCGTGCGGAGTGGTGATGATAAGTATTTCTCGAATTCCCGCGCTCAACAACGTAGATAGCGGATAATAAATCATGGGTTTGTCGTAAACCGGCATCAATTGTTTGCTCACGGCATACGTCAGCGGATGCAATCGGGTCCCCGACCCACCGGCTAAAATAATTCCCTTCATAAAGCTTCGTTATTAGCGTCTTTTCTCTTGCTGGCAAGCTCGAGGTGTTCAAAATTGATATCCACCTCTTCGTCGTATATCACCAGCAATGGTTCCTCCCGGAATGCTTTCGTAATGGCGGCTTTGTCAAGCGACAACAAGATGGCCGGCAAAAGGAAAACATTGGTAAACATAGCCACTGCGATGGTGGTGGCCGTGAGTATGCCCAACGCAACCGTTCCGCCAAACTCAGATGCTGCAAAAACCGAAAAGCCGAAAAATAAAATGACCGATGTGTAAAAGATACTGAGCCAAGCGTCTTTCAAGGCCTCATTTACCGCCTCTGCCACATTCCATCCATTTTTGCGAAGCTCATAGCGATACTTCGCCAGGTAGTGGATGGTGTTGTCTATGGCAATGCCAAAGGCAATACCAAAAACCAGGATGGTCGAGGGTTTAACCGTAATGCCGGCATAACCCATGATCGCTCCTGTGAGCAAGAGCGGGATGATATTGGGAATAAAACTAACCAAGATCATGCGAACGGAGCTGAATAAAAATGCCATCAACAAAGCAATTCCGATGATAGCCAGTATAACCGATTCAATCAAATCGCTTACCAAATAGTTGGTGCCTTCCAGAAAAACCACACTGGTTCCGGTTAATGTAACATCGTAATCGGATGGGTCGAAGATGCTGTCGATACGGGGCTCCAACTCCTCTATCAATCGATTTAATTCAACGGTACCCAAATCGGCAATGTGGGCGGTGATCCTGGTTTTTTGTTTATCGGCATCGACAAAAGCCTTTAAAATATTACCGCCCTTCTTGGCTCCTTTACCTGTCCCCGTGATATAGGGCCCAATGAAGCTTTTTTCCTCGTTTCGTATCAACTTGTACTCCGACTCCTCGCCATTGTAAAACGACTGCCTGCCAAACTTCACCGCATCTACAATCGACAGCGACTTAGATATGGCCGGATACTCAGTTAATACCCGTTGGAGTTTTTCAATCTTGCGAAGCGTTGCATCGCGTGTAGCGCCATTCTTTTTTCGGGTATCAATAAGTACCTCAAAGGGCATCACTCCGCTGAAATTGCGCTCAAAAAATTGCAGATCCTGAACAATAGGATCGTTCTTTGGCAAGTCATCTACTATGTATCCGGTTGATTTGATACGTATCAACCCAATAATTCCCAACACAATAATGACCAGCGAAGCCGAATAGATGATGGGTCTTTTGTAATTCACCGCGTAAATCAGCCGCTCGCTCCATTTGGCCACCCAAGGTTTCTCCAAATGACGGGTGTGTTTGGTTTCGGGATCAGGTAAATAGGAGAAAATGACAGGGATCAAGAGAATGGAAACCACAAAAACCACCATACTGGCAATTGTAGAAATAACCCCAAACTCACCGAGAATCGGACTCGACACAAACATAAATGCCGCAAAACCGACAGCGGTATTGAAATTGGTCAAGAAATTAGCCAGACCAATTTTGGTGATCATACGGCTCAAGGCCTTGATTTTGTTGCGGTGTATGAGAAACTCTTGGTGGTATTCGTTAATCAAAAACACGCAGTTGGGTATGCCCAGTACAATGATCAGAGGCGGAATGAGACCCATCACCACCGTGATCTTGTACCCAAACAAACCAATACAACCCAAGCCCCATACCACGCAAACCGCTACAATCAGCATGGAATAAAGGGTTACTTGTATCGATCGGAAAAAATAAAACAGAAAAATGGCCGATACCACACCCGCCATAATGGAGAACATGCTCAACTCTTTCTTCACCTTCGACGCCACCAAAGTGCGTATGAAAGGAAGCCCAGAGTAGTGGACAGCAATGTGCTCAGCAGCAAACGAATCTACCTCGGCTTTCACCTTTTTCAAGGCAGCTACGCGATTTTCAGAAGAGAATAGCTTGTTGTTCACAAAGAGCACCATCATGGTAGAGTTGGTGTTGTCGTTGTAGAGCAACTTGTCATAAAATGGCAGGGATTTAACCTGAGCAATTTTGTCGTCTAACTCGGCCTGAGTGCTTGGTTTTTCTTTGATCACCCGATCCAGCTCGAAGCGTTTTTTCTCGTCGTTGCGTTTGAGATTGTAAACATTCGCTATCGAAAAAATAGAATCGACAATCTGAACCTCATGTGTACCTGTTTTTCCGGAGTCAATCGCAATGGTAAGACCTTTGAGTTGCTCTCCTAACTCATACCAGGCATTGAAGTGATTGAGCTCGTACAAGCGCTTATCCTCGGTGCCCAGCACAATGACATTGCCGTCCTCAGAGAATGTTTCAATAAATTTTTGATAGTCTATGTAGGCGCTGTCGGTTGTGGGTAAAATGCCGCCAAATTTGTAATGCAGCTCAACATTGCGCGACGACCACGCCATAAATAGCGTAACCAATGCCAGCGAAAGTACCACAGCCACCCGGTTGCGCAGGATGATCCTAGAAAGTTGAAACCACATTACCGCTCACTCGTTTATGGGAGCGCAAAGTACACAAAATTACTGACAGATAAGGAAAAACCAACTCCCCAACACCTGCGCCAGCCGCTCACAGAATGGCAACCCGTTGACCGGTAAAATTTGGAAATGAAACCCAATTTTAAGGAGCTAACTGCTTGAAAAACAATAAAATTACAAACACATCCATTCCCGCTCAGACAAATTGCCCAACCTACATGAAGCAGATGCGGGTTGTCTCCTGCACGTGACCCATTCTCGTGCCAAGGTATCCAATCGAGTGGAGGTGTACGTCGGGAATGGTTTAGATTTCGTGTTTGAGCAAGACTCTGCCTTTGGCTTGGCCAGCCAAAATCTGGGGTATACAGAGCTCGTTGAGCGTCTGAAGATCAACTTCCTGCACGGCTTCCTCTGGGTAATCAATCGTCCAATGGGTTGCCAAGGCGTTCCACAGGTGCATGCGGGTTAGGCGGTCGCAGGTAGCACTCTCCACCCCAAGAAGATTATTGCCCTTGATGATAAAGGGATACACGGTGGTGCTGAATTCGGGTTGGTCAACCAATCCGCACACCGCGATATTTGCATTTAGTCCAGCCGACTTGAGAATGGTACTGAGGGTTTTCCCTCCTACCGTATCGATAGCGCCGGCGCACCGGGTTTTCAAAAACGGCTTGTTCGACTCATCCACCCATTCGCTTCGGGGCTGTATTTCATCGGCACCCAGCTTGCGCAAGAATGCGGCATGCTCAGGTTTGCCCGTCGATGCTATGGTCTGGTAACCCGCTTTTTTCAGTAGCATCAGCGCCATGGTTCCAACGCCTCCCGTTGATCCGGTTACCAATACCGGACCCATTTCAGGTTTTTGCCCGCTCTGCTCCATTTTGTGCAGGGCCAAAGCAGCGGTAAACCCAGCGGTTCCTAAAATCATCGCACGCCTTAACGTCATGCCCTCGGGCAATGGAATCACCCACTCAGCTGGCACTCGGATATATTCTCCGAATCCGCCCGCCGTGTTCATCCCCAAGTCGTAACTGGTTACCAAAACTTGTTGGCCAGGGTGAAACAATTTCGCTCGATCGCTGATTACCTCACCCGCTGCATCGATACCGGGGGTGTGGGGAAATTGTCTGGTGATGCCCTTGTGACCGGTTGCGCTCAGCGCGTCTTTGTAGTTCAGAGCCGAATAATGCACCCGAATTAACACGTCATTATCTGGAAGATGGTCGGTATCCAACTGCTCAATAGACCTGAGAAACCCACCATTTTCTTCTTCCCTAACCACCAAGGCTTTGTAGCGCATATGTCAAATCTTTAATCAGGGCCCAAATATAGCCGCCCAGATCGAAGTTTACATGCTAAAATGAAGTTCACTATTGAGGGGCTGCCCATTATTCACGCCCTGATTTTCGTTCAACGAAAGATCGAATTTAGGGCGGTAAATAGGCATTAAAGAAACACGACCGACACAGCGGAATTGGATCAGAACGGTCGATCGGTAGGCTCAGTTGTCGCCCATTTACTTACAAACCTCTTGTTCATCAAGCCTTAGCATAAATCGAATAGGCCCTACAGGTGGGTTAAACGGCGTCTTGATCGGCCCACACCACCGTTCCTTCGCTGCAATTGGCGCAGATATCGATGGATTTTCGGGACGCGGCCAGCTTGTTCCTGAATTGCGAATAAGCTTGACTCCGCCAAATATCGCTCAACGGACTTTGATCGATCTTTCCCATTGCATACTTGGCGTCTTTGTCGAAGCAACAGGGTACCACGGCTCCATCCCAAGTGACCACACAGCCGCTCCACATCCGCCAGCAGCGGTTGTCCATTCGGTTTTTGAGTCGATAGGTACCATCTGTTTTGCGGACATACCGACTGTATTTGACACGCTCGGGCATTAGCGGGTGCCCATTTTCGAAATCGTTTAATTGAGCCGTTTTAAACCAGACCTCGTCAACACCCAATTCTGCTGCGAGTTTCTTAACGTCATCGAGCTGATGCTCATTGGGTTTTACCACCAAAAATTGAAAAATCAGGTGTGGGGTTGTCGAATGGTGTTTGTTGCGAGCCGCCACCAAATGACGTGTGCCCTCAAGCACCTTGTTCAACTGCCCGTGAACTCGGTATTGCTCGTAAACTTCCTGCGTGGTGCCGTCAATGGAGATGATCATTCGATGCAATCCGCTTTTCACCGTCTTCTCGGCAAGCGATTCACTCATAAAATGGGCGTTGGTAGAAGTTGAGGTATAAATGCCGGCATCGACGGCCATCTTGACCAAGTCGAGGAACTTGGGATGAATGAAGGGCTCGCCCTGAAAATAAAACGTGAGGTAACTCAAATGCCCTTTAACCTGATCGAGCAGCGTTCTGAACAAATCCGGGTGCAAGTTGCCTGTGGGTCGACTAAATTGCTTCAATCCACTGGGACACTCGGGGCATCCCAAGTTGCAGGCGGTAGTAGGCTCTACCGACATACTGATGGGCATACCCCACATACGCGGCCTACGACTGGCACGAAAATTGTAATAACTTGCCACAACCTTGGTCATGTTCCACACCTTGAGCCACGTCAGGGTCTGAAACCATTGCCATGTTGGACTTGCTTTTTTCATTAGATTTTATCCCTCTTACATTATGCGCTGCGCTGTAAAGTTAGTTCTACCTGCCCGAGTTAACCTACTTGGATTGTTTTTTTTCTGGTTTCTGGCGGCAATTCCCGTTGAGGCGATCATGGCGCAGTCGCCAGTCAAAGGACGGGTAGTCGATGAGCAGACCAACGCTGGCGTTCCTTTTGCCCGATTGAGATGGGGCATCAATCAGGGTGCCATAGCCGATGCCGACGGTTTTTTTGAATTGCAGGTACCCGCCTTCCCATTTACGGTAAACGTAGAAATGTTAGGCTACCAACCCACCCCATATACCTTCAACGGTGAGGCAAATCCGATGATCCGACTTAAACCGGGCGGCCTGTCGATTGCCGAAGTAGAAATTAGACCCGGCGAGAATCCCGCTCATCGCATTATTGAAACCGCGTCCATGAGGCGAAAGGCCAACGATCCGGAACAAAACACCGCATTTCAATACAACAGCTATCAAAAACTGTACATTGGGCTCCGCGGCCCCGATAGCACCGGTGCTGTTGTCGATCAGCTCGACTCCATGTACGCCTTTCTGACTGAAACACGCAGCAAACGCATATTCAAAGACGCAAAAAATCAACAGGAAATCATTGAAGGAGCCCGGGTAAGTGGCATGCGCGAAGCTTCATTTGGCGTTCTCGCCTCCCAACTGCAGCCCGTGAATTTTTACCGCGATCTACTGCTTTTTGGCGCGGTTAACTACGTGAGTCCGCTGGTTGAAAACGCTACCCGCCTCTATCGCTACGAGTGGGTAGATACCCTACTCGACGGAGTGGACACCGTATTTGTCATTGAATTCGAGCCCCGTAAAGGCAAAACCTTTGACGCCCTCAAAGGGGTATTGTACATTCATTCCCAGGGTTATGCCTTGCAGCAAGTTATAGCAGAGCCCAATACAGCCGAGGATCAGCGCATTACGTCAAAATACGAAATGCAGAGCAAGCGGGTAGGCTCGTATTGGTTCCCGGAACAGCAAGTCACCTTTATCAAATTCAGAAATCAAGGCAAAAAAGGCGATACCTTCGAAGGTGTTGCCAAAGCGTACAACACCGAGATTGAACTTCTATCGGCCGACTCTTTGCAAATCAAACCGAAATATGCCACTGAATTTAAAACGGGGGCAGGGGCAAAGGATGAAACTTTCTGGGCATCGGCGCGGGTAGGACAGCTGGAGCAGCGCGAGGCCAAAACCTATCAGGTCATCGACAGTGTGGTAAGGGAATCGAATGCCGAGTGGACCCTCAAATTGAGTGAGTACCTCGTAAAAAATGAAATCCCCATCGGGAAGATTAGCCTGGTCCCTACGGGTTTCCTCCGATTCAATCGGGTGGAGGGCACGCGTTTGGGATTGGCCGTAAAAACCAACGACCGATTGTTCAAACACGCCGCCGTTTCGGCATACGGTGGCTATGGTTTTGTCGACAAACGCTGGAAATGGGGCTCTGGACTCGATCTCTATCTGATTAAAGACGGAGAGCTCACCCTGAAGTACAACTACCTTTTTGATCTGGAAGAGCCCGGAGGCCTAACCTTGACCAAGAACAGATCAGGGGTGAGATCGACCGAGTACATCCGGAATTTCTACCTAACGCGGATGGACGAAATCAGCAGGCATTCCATCAGTTTGCCCTGGCGGGTGCATCGCACAACCACCGTTACCCCGTTTGCCATACAGGAACAAAGGAGGTTTGGCAATTACGGCTATCAACTTTCCTCGCAAGCCGGTGAGGCTGTATCCCTGCGAACCCTACAAATGGAATACCGGGCATACGGCTTGGCGATCAGATGGGCTCCTGGGCAGCGTTTAGACAAACTAATGGGCACCGTGATGCCTATTGCCTCGCGGCATCCGGTGGTTCAAGTGTGGGCTCAGCAAGGTGTGTTGACAAATGCGAGCAAACCGTTCAACCGGGTGCATCTGCAAATCGATCACACGGTGCCTACCCGACTGTCAGGCGAAATTAATTACCGCTTAACGGCGGGTTATGCCGACATCACTACCCCATACCCCCTCTTGGCCCGCGATTTTGGCAACCGAAATGGCCAATGGAGCCTCCCTAGCTTTGGTTCGCTGGAAACAGCGGGATTCTACGAGTTGTTGTACAACCGATTTGCGCTTGTCAACGTGTATTGGGACCTCAAGAGACTCCTGGTTAGGGGCAAAAAATTCAGTCCCGGCCTGCTGCTTATTGGCAACGGCATCATCGGCGATTTACAGGGTTCTCCAATGGCCGAAGGTCTCTCCTACCGCGTCCCCAACAAGGGATTTGCAGAAGGGGGATTGGTAATAACCAACTTGCTGAAACTCAACTTCACCGCCTTTGGCGTAGGGGTTTTTGCTCCACTCACCACCCCACAAGGCTATAAAGACCCCATTTTCAAACTCTTTGCCACAATGAGATTAGATTAACGCAAAGTACCTTGCCGTGATTTTTTACAGGTCTATTTTTCGGAACAAACACGCTTCCCCACTTCTCCCACAAAACGGGCTTGTAGCCACGTGGCTTTTGTTTAATTAGTGGGTTCTCGCTCTTCATCTGCAACAATCTCGAATTGAGCTAATAATCCCT
>DASUEB010000041.1:0-5384 GCA_036275295.1 Luteibaculaceae bacterium
CCTTAACATCGATACTGAAAAAGGGCTGCTGGTCGGGTGTATGATTGGGATTTTCAAGAACCACAGCATAGCGGTAGATGAAATTGGTGTTGGATGAGTCAACAAGGAACGTGTAAACCAATTGTTCCCCTTGGGCGTTGTTGTTGCAATTACCCAGTCGAACCGCATAATCTCCGCCATCAGGAGGCACCACTGGAAGGGCTGGTATTAACGTGTCAAAATTGCCTCGGGTAACAATGGTATGACGAGACAATCCGTTATTGAAATTCCCCGATCTGAATCCTGGGGTCAAACCAGGATTGAAGGTACTTCCGAATCTGGCCGTCCAGCCTTCAAATGTCATTTTTTCGAAACCCGAATTTCGGCAAGATGTACAATTATCCTGATCGTTACATGATGGACAATCAGTCAAATTATCCGGGTTTAATACGCGTATCGTTGAAGAAAACTGCACATCTGTGTTCGACTGACTTTTAATTATGAAGTAATAATCACCCGCTGGAAGGGTAATCTCGCCCATGACCGTTCGACAAAGAGGGGATAAACAGGGGGCCAGTCGGAGGCACGCAGGAGCGGTTATTATAGGGCATGCGTTAGACAATAAAACCGTTGCGCTGGAGGTGAAATTCTCAAACTGATACCAAATGCAACTTTCCTTGTCGAGGCTGATCTTGTAAACCACATCATTCCCTGTGGTTGCTACATCGAAACAACTGTTGTTTGCGTTGTAATCATTTCCAAACCCCGCTGTCGTTCCAGGTACTGATTCAAAGGGAAGGGTAACATTAAGGGGGAAATCACATTTACCCCCATCTGGACAATTGCCAGGTTGAACGTTTAACCGGTATGGGAAACAGGCTCCAGCCCCATCAATCATGATGTAGAAGTTACCTCCACCCGAGAGTTTGATGTTGTTCAACCGAATAAACGCTTGACCCGTATTTTGAACTGAACCAATGCATTGAGAACCGGCATCTCCCGGACATCCTCGAAAGACAGAAACAGATGCGCTGGCGTTTAGATTGGGCGAGAAACCAATTCCCGAACCATCAAGCCTAATGGAAATGCAATTCACTGCAGGAGGTAAGTTGAGAACAAACAAAGCGTCTTCTCCTTGCAAGTTAGTGCCGCCACATACGTTTATGGAATTGTAATCGTTTACAGTACCACAAGTGGACAACCCAGGATTGGGAGCGGGAAAACCAAGTGTATGGTTAGGACTAACATATGGGAGGGCGTTGATCGGTATTGCGGTACCACAGATATTCTGCCCCCAAAGTTCAGGTGTAATGAGGAGCAATAATACCCAAATCGGTAGACAACGTAATTGAGGTGCGTTAGCCACTGAGAGAGGTTTTTTGTTCGTGTAAAGACGCTACCCTTATACAAGGGTTGCGCGTTAGGCCGAAGTTAAAAAACTTCTCTTAAGAAACAAGGAAAAAGTTGGAAATTAACGCTTTAGATAGTCCTTGAAGACCTTCCTAAACTTCTCCAACTTCGGTTGAATAACGAATTGACAGTAGGGTTGGTCGCCGTTTTGGTTGTAGTAATTCTGATGATAATCCTCAGCCTTGTACATGATCTCGAAGGGCGAAATTTCTGTTACGATGGGTTTTTCAAACGCTCCTGATCGGTCTAGCGACTCCTTGAGGTCGCGGGCAGCCCGCTCCTGCTGAGCATTGTGGTAAAAAATCACCGATCGATACTGTGTACCTACATCCGCACCTTGCCTGTTGAGCGTGGTAGGATCGTGACTAGACCAAAAAGCTTCTAAAAGCGTGCTGTATGATATGACCGATGGATCAAAGACTACCTGACATACCTCGGCGTGGCCCGTTCTTCCCGTGCAAACTTCCTTATAACTGGGGTTTTTGATTTGCCCACCAGCGTAACCGCTTGAAACCGATTTTACCCCGTTGAGCTGCTGGAATACCGCCTCTACACACCAAAAACAGCCTGCTCCAAAAGTTGCAGTATCCATCCCTTTGCCTGATTGTGCTAGTTGATTGTCCATATCTGTTTTCGGTAATGTGTTGATCTCTTCAGGTTGCGCTTTACAAGATGACCCAGCCAGAGTAGCAAAAATAATCAAGGCTATAAACTTTCTCATATTATACAAACGATTTCCGCCTTTGCTTGGTTTGTGATGGATAGAAGTTAGTGCATTCGCACAGTGAATTCGAAATGAAAACCCGTTTGTGTGTCACATAATTTGTGTTAACACAACTTGGATCCGACACATGGATTTATCGTTTAAATCATGTGCGAGTATGCGCCTATCCACGCTTAAAAGCTGACCCAAGTCAGGACTGTGCTGCCATATGCATGCGTATCTGGCTTGTTACCGAGAGCCCTTCATGCGACGTACACCCCAAAACCCAATGGTAAATTGTACAAATGAGCCCGCTAGACCTCATCAGGATTTCTCTTGTAAGGCAGGTGAGCGACTCCCCATGTGATTTGAAAACCAATCATCCAGGGCAATAAGCCTGCTTTGCGACTCCTTGCTCCTAAGCCAGAATAACGAAGAAATGTCTATGGGTATAGATCAAATTCGTCCTTTGGACCCGACGATGTACCATGATATCTACCAAACGGCCAACCGAAAAAATAAAATGAAACTTTCAAACACGAGAATAAAAACATCCTAATTTAGAGCAGGTACCGAATGGTATGGATCACTGTAGATTTTGCTCAGTGATTCAGACCCCAAACTTTGTTACCGAGAACTACGCACAAACCTTTTGATTGACTTATTGTTTACTAATTATGAAAGCAATTGGAATCTACCTGATACGAATCTTTACTCATTGGAAGCGCGGTAAAGGAGAAAACGAGAGTGTTATTGCCATGCACTGGATCAACAGAGTGTCAATCCTGCTTTTTCTGTTTTGTATCACCGTAATGATTATCAAGGGCCTGTCAAGATAAGCGAATAAACAAGTTCGGCTTTGCCGGCGGAGGTAAGGCGTACAGCATACCAACCCGGCAAGAAATGATTCAAATAAAACCGCTTCAAGACGCCCAAGGGCGCTTCCAATAGCGTTTGGCCTAAAGAATTAGTCAATACAAGTTGCCAATCATCGCCGTCCAAACCAACCCATTCTAGGTATTGGCTTTCACCATTGTATTTCATCGTTGGCTTGTTCTTTTGTTGGGTTAAACCCAAGGTCTGATCTGGCGCAATAGGCCATGAATAAACCTCAGATAGTCGCATCCCGTCGCTAACCCGAACATTGAGCCATACGGTGTCGCGCCACCCCTGCTCTACACGAACCACATTGCGCTCTTCAACGGTGTAATGTTCACCGGCTTCTGTCCGCAGCTCAAAACCGTAAGGAAAAAGACCGAAGGGGTGTTCAACCTCCAGTAACTCATGTGAGAGCGTTAGCGGCGCATAACCCAAGTAGGTCATTGGACTGTGACCCACAATAACCGGGGCCTCGACGATCGTATCTTGTCGATAAGCCCGCACATAATCAAAGGCAATCTTTCCAGGAAGTGGAGTGTTTGAGTCTGGTAATCCGTCTTGAGTGGCAACCGAAGAGTTTACGATAATGCTCATGGGTTTATCTGGAATATGGCGACCCCTAATAAACCGCGTGAATCCACTTTCTGGGACAGGCTGGTGATTATATAGCCATTGCAGTCGCTGAGCACTCCATTCAACGCCAAAAACGTGCCAGCCCTGATCAAAATTTCGGGGTGCACGCATGTGAGAGATGGATTGGCTTGAATTCGTCAACGGATCCTTCCCCCTCCAATGCAAGGTCATTTGTGCGTCGTTCTTAAGTGAACCCGCGAGCTCAAAAACATCAATTTCCTGATCTTCTTGACCGTATAACCAAAAAGCGTTGAAAAAACCTGCGCCTACATCAGAATTAAATCGCGTCTCAAAATAGCCATTCAAAAACTGCTGTTTGCTGTAAAGCATGGCGCTGGTGTACTCAAAATCGCGGTAGTAGGGTGCATAATTTCCCGATGAATCCCAATGACTAACTTCTCCGTTAAAAAATTCCTTTCGATTTACTAAATGGAGTGCGCCTTGGTGAAATTCGTGATTTCCATAGGCTTTTGAATAGGTGTAATCGCCCGCGAACGGGCCCCATGGGAACACGCGATCCCAAAGATTAAAAGTCGTCGACTCATCGCCAAATTCGTCATGCCAAATCAGGTAATAGCCTTCTTTATAACCCCAAAGGGAATCCTGCGCCTTGGTATAGAAGATGCTCAACAAAGAGATAGTGCAAACCAAGAACCATTTTTTCATGCTTAAATTTATCGAATCTAATGACACAAAAAAAGAAACCATCTCCCTAGGTGAAGATGGTTTCTTTGAAAGCAGATGAACCAATAAAATTATTGTCGGATTATTGTCTTGGTTATGGCACCATTGCTTCCCACCATTCTGAATTGATAGGGACCAGCAGCAAGATCGCTTAGGTCGAATACCACGCGTTTGTCACTGCTCACCAAGTGCTTCACCATCCGACCCAAGGCATTATAAATTTCAAATGAGTAAACATCTTGCTCTGAGTGTTCTACGGTAAGTTTGTCAGCAACCGGGTTGGGATACAAAGCCACCATACCGCCTTTCCATTCATTTACTCCAGTAAATCCAATGTAATAAGGATCTGATTGTTCCGAAGTACAGCCTTCAAGTGTGTAAACTACCACACGGTAATCACCCGTGGTGGTTGGCTTATACGATCTATTGGTAGCCCCATTAATCGGTCCAAAAGGACCAATCCACTGATAGGTAAATGATTCAACGGTAGATCTCAGGCTATCGCCAACCAGAATAATTCCAGGTTTTGGGGGAGCGGGGGTAAATGATACCGAGAACAATTCGGAAACCGAGGCACATCCTGCTGGATCCGTGTACGTTACCGAATAAGTTCCGGTATTGGAAAGAGTAATGGTATCGTTTGTTTCACCCGTACTCCATACAATGCCGGTTGAATATGAGCTGGTGATTTGCAATTGGTCGCCTTCACACAGTAGAGTTGATCCCAATGGAGTAATAACTGGGCGATCTGGTGAAAAATCGAAAGGCACAGACACCGGATCCGATTGATTACTGCAGCCAGCAGCCGAAGCGACAACAAAATAGTTGCCAGCGGTTTTAACGACCAGTGTGTCATTGGTAGTTCCAGCTGCATCATTCCACAAGAGTGCATCGCCGTTAGGGTTATTTACAAATAATAGAACAGAATCTCCCGCACAGGTGTTGGACTTGCCCAAAAATTGGACTTGGGGTTTATTGGGTACGGGGTTCGTGGTGACCGATGTTGAGGCAGATGTGGAAACACAGCCATTTACATCCGTGTAGGTAACACTGTAATTACCCGCCGTTTTAACGACAAGCGTGCGGTTGGCAGTTT
>DASUEB010000042.1:0-24026 GCA_036275295.1 Luteibaculaceae bacterium
AAATAGCAATCATTGGCACTGGGAACGTAGGGGGTGCATTGGCAACGGCTTGGTCGAAAGCCGGACATGAGATCTATTTGGGAGTGCGAGATATCCACTCTTTCAAAGGGAGAGAATTGCTGAATAATCCATCTACCCAAGTCATGGATGTAATCAGCGCAGTTCGATCAGCAGAGGTCGTATTGTTGAGCACACCGGCACCTATGGCTGTAGAAGTCGCCAAATCGCTGGGAGACACAACGGGAAAGGTCATCATCGACACCATGAACATCGTAATGCGACGAGGCCCAGAGGGTTATACCCAAACCACACAGGCTATTCTAGACAACACCCTTACTCGCGATGTGGTTAAATGCTTCAATACCACCGGATTTAACAACATGCAGAACCCCGTGTACGGTGATGTAGCCATCGATGCATTTGTAGCTGGCGATAGCAAGTTGGGCAAAGAAATCGCAAGTAAATTGGCCATCGATGCGGGTTTTGCCGCCTGTTACGACATAGGCGGGAACGACAAATTTGAATTGATGGAGCAATTCGCTTGGTTTTGGATCAACTTGGCCATGATGCAGGGTCAAGGCCGCGAGATCGCTTTTAAGCTCTTGAAGCGCGCCTAAAGCCCCTTTATCACTATACCCGGTCATAGCGTGCCAAACAACCGAATGCCATGCCAAGGATCTAACAACTTACTCCCCACTACCCATGCCAGGGTCTTCATGAAATTACCACGGTTGGCCAGACCAACGGGAATGGGTCAATCACGGTTAGTCGGGGTAGTTGAGTTTTATCAACTGGGTAAGCCGAACAGCGTCGGCCACGGCCTGATCTATGGGGGTATTCAAGGGGTAGGTTGAGAGTACTACCGCCATTCTTCGAAAAGGTCGTGTGGTGGGTTTGCCAAAAATTCGGATATCCGAGTGAGGCTGCGTGAGCATATCAATGACACCTTCAAATACCGGTGGTGCCTGCGAGGCACGGTCGGCCAACACAGCCACGCTCACACCCATTCGGCTAGTTTCAATGAGGGGTATAGGCAATTGCAAAATGGCTCTGGCGTGCAGATCAAATTCCGATAGATTTTGATTTCCACTGAGGGTAACCATTCCCGTATCGTGAGGTCGAGGCGATAATTCAGAGAAATACACCTCATTTCCCTTTACGAAGAATTCAACTCCCCAAATACCTGCGCCCCCCAAGGCCTCGGTGATCTGACCCGCCATTTCCCGGGCTTTGGCTTCTACCGCTGCGGCTACGGGAGCAGGTTGCCAACTCTCCCGATAATCGCCTCTTTCCTGTCGGTGGCCAATGGGCGCACAGAATTGGGTGGGGTATTGGGCCTGGGTAACGGTAAGCAGCGTGATTTCGTAGTCAAAGGGAATAAATTCCTCCACGATTACCTCTTTCAGGTCACCTCTACTCCCTTCCATGGCATACTGAAAAGCGCTTATGACATCCTCTTCTTTTCTCACCACACTTTGCCCCTTTCCCGAAGAAGACATAAGCGGCTTCACGACACATGGGAATCCCAACTTTTGGACGGCGTCGCGAAATGCTTCCACCGAGGAGGCGTAGAAATAACGCGCTGTTTTGAGTCCTAATTCAACAGCCGCCAGATCGCGTATGAGCTTGCGATTCATGGTAAAATTGGCTGCCTTAGCACTCGGAACGACTGGAAAACCGCGTTTTTCATAGTCGTAAAATCGCTCGGTTCTGATGGCCTCAACCTCAGGAACAATGAGTTTAGGTTGGTGTTTTTCAATGACCCTATCAAGGGCATCACCATCGAGCATGTCAAAGACCTCAAACTCATCAGCCACCTGCATGGCCGGTGCTCCAGCGTACGAATCGCACGCTACAACGTGTTGACCGAGTCGCTTCAGTGAAATGACCAACTCTTTACCCAACTCACCCGAACCGAGTAAAACGATTTTATAGTTATTGCTCATGGAATACCAATAGATTTTGGCACCAACTTAATTCTTTATTCTGAAAAACGTAAACTTGCATCGAATATGACGGTTTCCGAGAATCTACAGGTTATTATCAGCAGTCTTCCCGCGGGTGTTACCCTGGTTGCCGTAAGCAAATTACAGCCCCAATCGGCCATCATGGAGGCCTACGGTGCCGGACACTTCGATTTTGGAGAAAATTACATCCAGGAATTACGCGACAAGCAGCTCTCACTTCCCTCCGACATTCGATGGCATTTCATAGGGCACTTGCAGAGCAACAAGGTAAAATACATCGCGCCATTCGTGCACCTCATTCACGGAGTGGATAGCCCGAAATTATTTAGAGAAATAGAAAAACAAGGACAAAAAATCGGTCGGTGTATCGATGTGCTTTTGCAGGTTCACATCAGTGAGGAAGATACCAAATTTGGATTTTCTGAGTCTGAGTTGCTTGACTTCATCGATCAAATCAAAGAGCATCCCCTACAATTTGTTCGAATTAAGGGGCTTATGGGCATGGCCAGTTTTACCGAACGCGAAGACCAAATCCGATCGGAAATGAAACAATTATCCTCACTTTACCATCAGTTAGGAAATCAGTACGGTGGGAAAACATTTGGTCAAGTGCTCTATCCGTATTTGGAAATGAGCATCCTTTCGATGGGCATGTCTGGCGACTACCCCTTAGCCTTGGAATACGGTTCGAATTTAATCCGAGTTGGCAGCGCCATTTTTGGAGCAAGGCCACCCAAACCATCCTCTACATGATCAAACAATTAATGCGCAAGAAAAGCGCTTCAGAGGCTCTTCCCGATGGACATGGCCACGAAGGATTGTTGAAACGCTCATTGGGCGTTCGCGACTTAACCGCGTTTGGCATTGCAGCCATCATAGGAGCTGGAAGCTTCAGCAGCATGGGTCAGGCTTGTTATAGCGGCGGACCGGCGGTAATTCTATTGTTCATCATATGCGCCATTGCATGCGGCTTTACGGCACTGTGTTACGCTGAATTTGCCTCACGTGTTCCTACGGCCGGTTCGGCCTACACCTATGCGTATATCTCGTTTGGCGAGCTTTTTGCATGGATTATTGGTTGGGCTTTGTTGATGGAATATTCCATTGGTAACATATACGTGGCCTTCTCATGGAGCGGGTACTTTACCAATCTGTTGGAAGCTGCCCATTTACACTTGCCCGAATGGCTGACCATCAACTACAGCTCTGCAAAACAGGCCTCTCTTTCTCAAACGGCCGGCGAAGGTTTACTTGCGTGGCAGCAAGCACCCATGTTAGGATCCCTGCGCATCATCTTCGATTTGCCTGCCGTAGTAATTAATATCATTATTACCGCCCTGGTTTATGTTGGAGTTAGCGAATCAAAAAAAGTGAGCAACCTGATGGTGGTGATCAAATTGGCCATTATAGCATTGGTTATCGCGGTAGGAGCTTTTTACATCGACATCGACAACTGGACTCCGTTCATGCCTAATGGCTTCAATGGAGTAATGGGCGGAGTAGCAGCTGTTTTCTTTGCCTACATTGGGTTTGACGCTGTCTCTACTTTAGCCGAAGAAAGCAAAGATCCCCAGCGCGACTTGCCAAGGGGTATGATTGGATCGTTGGTGATCTGTACGGTTGCCTATATATTGCTTTCGCTGGTTCTTACGGGCATGGTGAGCTACAGTCAGCTCAATGTAAGCGACCCTCTCGCAGAGGTTTTTGCCATGAAAGGGGTTAAATGGATGCTTTATGTAGTCTCTATAGCGGCTGTTGTTGCCATGACCAGTGTGATTCTGGTATTTCAGATGGGGCAGCCGCGTATTTGGATGAGCATGAGTCGCGACGGCTTGTTGCCAAAAGCTTTTTCCAAGATTCACCCCAAGTACAAAACTCCGGGGTTCGCCACCATTGTCACCGGTTTAGTAGTGGGTGTACCCTTGCTCTTTACCAACGAAAATTTTGTACTCGACTTTACCAGCATTGGCACCTTATTTGCGTTTATCATGGTAAATGGCGGGGTATTGATGCTACCGCCCAAGAGCCCCGAAGAGCGCACAGGACGGTTTAATCTTCCTTACATCAACGGTAAAATTTGGGTTCCTGCCGCTACGCTGCTCATTTGGATTTGGATATCGGTTTACCAACCCACTTATTTCACCGATATCTTGAGCTATACCAAAGCCGAGCACTTCACCCTGAGCATATTTTACGTGATATGGGTCGTATTAGCCGTGTTCAGTTGGTTGAGAAACTTGTCGCTTATCCCCATGTTGGGGCTTTTATCGTGTTTGTACCTGCTTACCGGCATGGCGCCCAGCAATTGGATGTGGTTTGGCGTTTGGTTGGTAATTGGGTTAGTGGTCTACTTCTCTTATGGGTATAGAAAATCGAGTCTAAGTCCGAAGTAAACGTCCGTACAGGACCACATAGAGGGCTTGGGTCTATTGCATTTTCCGTCTTTCCACCGTTACCAACAGAATTAACAATGATTGCCCTATTAAGTCAACAGCACACCGCACAAAGCGGGTAATAAGGCACCTACCTAACGACCGTTAATCGGGATGAATAATGCGTTGACCCGTCAGAAAAGGTCAGCGTATAAACACCGCATTCCAAGTCCTGAATAGGAATGATTTGACCCGGCTCAGCGATTTTAAATGTTTTAACCTTCGATCCCAATAGATCCCAGATGATCAATTCTCCAACGCCATCTATTCCGAGGGAAACATAATCGCCAGCTGTTGGATTAGGGTAAACCGGTAATGGTAGCTTTGGAAGGGCCGAATTGATTCCGATATTACCCGCAAAGCGCATCACAGATGCCTTGCTGGATTGAGATAAATCCTCAAATGCCACCACGGGGTCACCTTGCTGATTAATGGTTAAGCTGGTGTTGTAAGCCCCAGAGGGAGTGAATGACGGTGCTCCCACATCAACCCAGTTTGTGCCATTGAATTTTCGGACGGTGGCGCGATCGTTGTTTGAGCGATCCTGATACACCACGTAGGGTTCGTTGAGTGAATTGAAAGCGAGGCCAGTAAAATAGGCTTGTCCATCTGAAAAGCCTGGGTTTCCCACAGCAACCCATTCGGTTCCATTAAATTTAACAACGCTGGTCTTGAGTTGACTGGCATAGTCTTGAAAAGCGACATACGGCTCACCGGATCCGCTGATTGCGAATGATATAAAGGCTATGGGCGCAGAGGTAAATCCGGCGGCCCCAACAAGCTCCCAGGTGGTCCCGTTCCATTTTTTAACCGTCAGTTTATCTGATAAACCAGCGTCGCCATAGGCTACATACAGATCACCATTGGGCGCTGAGGCGATGCGCGAACCAATTACGGCTCCTTCTGAAAAGCCCTCGGGCCCTACCACCTCCCAGCTAACACCGTTGAATTTCATCACCGTAATCTTTCTGGAATTCGACTCGTCGGAAAAGGCAATATGGGGTGTGCCATTGCCATCAAAGGCCAAAGATGTAGACAACACAACACCGGATGTAAATCCCTTGTTTCCGACGGGTGCCCAAGTTCCATTGCTCCAACGCATAACGGTAGCTTTAAACGAATTGCCCCAGTCAATATATGCTACGTATGGTTCGCCTGCTGCACTCACAGCGGTAGATATCTCGTAAGCATCGGCATCAGAAAATCCCGCGGTGCCTAATACAGACCACGAGGATCCATTGAATTTAGAGACCGATGCTTTGCGTGATTGCGTAAAATCCTGATAAGCCACGTAAAGCGAACCCTCAGCATCAGTAACAATGGGAGCAACTAACGCTTTGCCGGTGGTGAATCCTGCCGAACCCACATTCACCCACTGAGCAACGGTGGTCAAACTGAATAAAAACAACAAAAGGGTTGTGCCATACCTAGAACGGAAAAGCACAGTCGCAAGGGAAATTCTTCTTAAATTCATGAGCGGAGTGTTTATTAGCCTAGAGCAGAAACTGCTTCAAGCCGAGCCAATGTACTAAATATGACCCACATGCGCAAATGACCCCCATGATGGTGAATCTAAACCGTAGATACCTCCAGAAGGGACATTATTGGAACATTGCTTCTACAAACCAGGGTGAATTCAGGTCACACCCAATTTCCGAAATCGTTTTCCAACCTATAAAACTGCTGAAAGGACTTTTGCTTGCGGAATTTTTCTATTTCCAGTCGAAATCGATGATTAAATTCCCGTATTTCGTGGTATCGAGATTCTTGTCGACAGCACGCTGAAAAGGCTGATAATTGAGTCGGATAAACTTGGCAAAAGTTCCAAAAGGCTCGACACCGTACACCAAAGCTTGCTTGAGTTTACTGTTATACCTTGCGGTATTGAACTTAACCGATTTTTCTTTCACACTCACACGCAAAGATCCTTTGTCGAAAGCATAAAAAGTATTGTAAACTGCATTACCAGGGTCTTGCGCCAAAGCGAGTAAAATGTCTCCTTCCCCTGATATGGACAAACGGGCTGTGTTGGGTTGAGCCACTGGCTCGTCGAAAATCATCTCCTTAATCAGTCCTGTGCTTTTTTCCCATCGATACAATCGCGTGATATCGCCATTGGGGCGTTCCTCGGTAGCCAGATAGTAGTAATTTCCAGCTGGATCAAATGCTACTTGCTTTACTTCGGTAGCAGCGTTTAAAGGCAAGTTGGGAACAGTTAGTGAAGCAGAAGTAAATTTGATGCTGTCATTAATGAGCATGTACAAACTCACATCATTGGCGCCCAGCGGCCCAGCGATCCAATCGTAGCAAGTAACACCAGCAAATTGAGGGTAACTGCGTATTGTATCACCAGTGAGTGCATTGATTACAATCGGATAACCATTTTGATGAATGTATGCAATCTTTAATCCGTCGTGACTGATCCTGGGCATAAATTTGAGAACCGCCGAGTCTGTTGTCAGCCGAATGCTTCCTTTCTCAGCATCCCGATATAGGTAAATATCGTTATTTTTGATGAACGCTATATTGAGAATCGCGGGGTTGATCATCGCCTCAAAAGCATCTCGCTCCTCAGTGCTTAAGTAGAGTTCTTTCTCCGGTTGGCATGCCATAACACCTAGCACGGCGACAACAATCCAAAGTATTCTTTTCATGCTCAACGCGTTTTGAAATTGTAGAAAAATCCTACTCGAGGTGTGAATGTTCCGAAAGAGCGTGTCAAATCGGGACTAACTGCAGTAATTATAGGATCGGCCTTTGCCGTTTCGAATATAAGTTGGTAAGACAGTTGGAGGAAGATGCCCATTTTATCGTTTACGCGGTAGCGAGCTGCCACGCCAGGTGAGAAAGCGATAAACTCACGTTTAACATCAAAGGTATTAAGGGTATCGAAAGTTGTTTCGGTGGCCTTAAATCCATAGCGGCCTACCGAAACACCTAAGAGCGGTCCAGCCTGCCAGCGAGTTTTGGATTTCACCCAAAGAGTTGCGATAAGCCCACCTCTAAATTGCTGGAAATTATCTAAACTGAGATAATTGTAGTCAATCAACCGGCTAACTTCCCGAACTGCCACAATTTGGGTATCGGCTCTTGGAGTATGAATCGAAAAATTGAAAAAAAATGAAAATTCAGGCTCAAAAATAGCTTTGTAATTGTCAATGATAACTCCAGCGAAGTAGGCTACCGACACATCCGCAAAAGAGGGTTTGTACACGTTGTTGAGTCCTCCATTTATGATTGTGAATGGACTCACATCAATTGAAAATCCTTTGGCAGCGCGAGGTGGTATGTTTTTGTAGTAATAATCGGGCAGGGTTTCTTGCGCCGATGCATGAAAAACAGTTAACAGAAGCACCAGCAAAAACGCGGCCCTACCGGCATTTTGTTTGACGGTCATAAAGGGTTTTTTTCAAAAATACAGAATCTAATCAATTGACAATGCAATTGATCAATTGATAACCAGTGGTTCAGACACCTTTTCGTCGAGCAAAGCAAATTGCAACACTTCACGCATGGTGTCGACATAATGGAATGCAAGACCACTTAGGTATTCCACTTTGATATCTTCCACATCCTTCTGGTTCTGCCTACTCATCATGATGGTGGTTATTCCAGCTCTTTTAGCGGCCAGGATTTTTTCTTTAATACCACCTACAGGAAGGACGAGGCCTCGAAGCGTAATTTCTCCCGTCATGGCCAGATGACTCCTTATTTTTCGCTGCGTAAACGCCGATGCAATGGCACTCAGCATGGTTATCCCGGCACTGGGGCCGTCTTTAGGCGTTGCGCCCTCGGGAACATGTACGTGCACATTCCACTTCTCAAAAACGTCGGGATCGATATCAATTAAACTGGCGTGAGCTTTGAGGTATTGCAAGGCCAATGTGGCACTTTCCTTCATCACATCACCCAGATTTCCAGTTAGCGTTAGTTGCCCTTTTCCTTTGGTGAGCGAGGTTTCTATGTAGAGGATGTCACCTCCGGTTGGAGTCCAAGCCAAGCCGGTCACCACCCCAGCAAATTCATTGCCTTGGTATTTGTCTTTGGCATGACTTGGCCCGAGGGCAACGCGAAGATCGCTCACTTGAATTTCGGCCTCAAAAGTTTCCCCCAAGGCCATTTGCTTGGCGCGATGGCGCACCATCTTCGAGATGCGTTTCTCCAGGGTTCTCACCCCGCTCTCGTTGGTGTACGATTCAATAATGCGCTCGAGAATATCTACCGTAAACTTGCATTTCGACTTGGGCACTCCAGTATCTTCCAAGTGCTTATTGATCAGGTGCTTCTGAGCGATTTGAATCTTCTCCTCCAACGTATATCCGTTCACCTCTATGATGTCCATCCGATCGCGCAAGGCAGGTTGAATGGAGGAGAGTGAATTAGCTGTAGCGATGAACATTACCCTGCTCAGGTCGAAATCCTGCTCTACATAATTGTCGTAAAACGCTGTATTTTGCTCGGGATCCAACACCTCCAGCAAAGCCGAAGAGGGGTCGCCATGTCCACTTTGATTTAGTTTATCGATTTCATCTAAGATAAAAACAGGGTTGGCGGTTCCCGCTTTTTTAATACTTTGAATAATTCGGCCGGGCATAGCGCCGATGTAGGTTTTGCGATGTCCTCTGATTTCAGCCTCGTCGCGCATTCCACCCAGCGACATGCGGATGTATTTACGCCCCAGCGCTTCGGCAATTGATTTGCCTAATGAGGTTTTACCTACGCCTGGAGGTCCGTAGAAACAAAGTATGGGCGCTTTTCGGAAATCGCCTTTCAATTTGATAACGGCTAGCTGCTCCAGAATGCGCTCTTTCACTTTCTCGAGACCGTGGTGATCGCGATCGAGGATTTTTTTGGCCCGCTTGATGTCCATGCGATCTTTACTGTGTTCGCCCCAAGGCAGCTCCACCAACAACTCCAAATAATTGAGCTGAACACTGTACTCAGCTGCCTGTGGATTAAGGCGCTGCAGTTTGTCGAGTTCCTTGAAAAATGCCTTTTCTACGGTTTTATTCCATTTTTTCTTTTCGGCGCGTGCTTTGAGGTCATTTACCTCTTGCGTTACTGGATTATCGCCCAATTCATCTTGAATTTGGCGCATTTGCTGATACAGGAAATATTCGCGCTGTTGTTTGTCGATATCGGTTCGAACCTTGCTTTGGATATCGTTTTTTATCTGCAAGAGTTGCATCTCTTTGTTGAGGTGCATCATCACGCGTTTTGCGCGCTCCTCGGTATCGATCTCCTCCAAAATAGCCTGTTTTTCGGCAATTTCGGCGTTCATGTTCGACGAAATAAAATTGACCAAGAAACTGAGGCTATCGATGTTGTTGATGGCAAAACCCGCTTCGCTAGGGATATTTGGCGACTGTTTGATGATGTTCAAACTCATCTCTTTGAGACTTGAAATCAGCGCAACCGTGTTGTCTGAGCTTTCCGACTTGGGTTCCTCCAGGGCTTTAACAGAGGCCTTGAAATAGGGATCAACCGAAACATATTCCACGACTTTGAATCGCTGCTTACCCTGAATGATAATGGTTGTGCTTCCGTCGGGCATGCGAAGCAATTTTATAATGCGCGCTACGGTTCCAATTTCGTGAAGGCCCTCTATCTCGGGTTCGTCTTGGTTCTGATCTCGCTGGGCTACCACCCCAATGACTTTGTCGCCTTTGTTGGCATCTTGGATAAGGCGTATGCTTTTGTCGCGACCAACGGTAATAGGAATCACAACCCCAGGAAAAAGCACATTGTTGCGCAACGGCAGAATGGGCAATTCGAGAGGTATCTCTTCTTTACTCATGTTTTCCTCATCCTCAGAGGTAAACAAGGGTATAAACTCGCCATCGGTGTCAATCACGTCGGAAAGCATCATTTCGTTATCAAAAAAATCGGTCATAATCAGGTCAAATCGTCAGGTCAGTATGCCAAACCCTCCGCACATTTGTCAGGTAATGGCAAAAAACACAGCGAAGAGGCATGCACCTGCATACGTCTTCACGCGTGAGTGTTAGGGATCAATTAACGTGCCAAACAAGGAATGAATCAGATTCCAGGTTGTTGATACAGCCATTGGTAGATCGCCTGATCTTCGGAATCAAGCGCAACCGACCTGCGCTCCATGACCTTCGCAGCCAGCTCTAGGCCCTTGTCCAGGTCGAAACGCTTATTGTCGTCGTTGCCCATCCAGCTGAAAGAGGGAATGAATTTCGGTGGGAAACCGGAGCGAAACACATTGGCCATAACGCCCACTGTTGTTCCCGTATTGAACTGGGTATTGATGGCACTTTTGCTGTGATCGCCCATGAGCAAGCCACAGAATTGCAGGCCAGAAGGCAAAAAATCGCCGCTGGGTTGATCGTATAATCGCACTTCGCCGTAGTTATTTTTGAGGTTCGAGGTATTGGTATCGGCCCCTAGGTTGCACCACTCTCCTATTACCGAGTTGCCCACAAAACCATCGTGGCCTTTATTGGCATAGCCTTGAAAAACGGAGTTGCTCACCTCGCCTCCAATGCGACATTGAGGTCCAATGGTCGTTGGGCCGTACACTTTAGCTCCCATTTTGATTTGAGCACCTTTTCCAATATACAAGGGCCCTCGGAGCATCGATCCCTCCATGACTTCGGCATCCTTGTCGATGTAAACCGGACCCGACTCGGTATTGATGATACAAGCGCGCATCTGAACGCCCGACTTGAGAAACAACTGGTTTCCAAAAACGGTATTGCTGGGATGTGCGGGATGACTGTTTTTTTTATGCGTCAAAAACTCAAAGTCCTGCTGAATCCAAAGTTGATTTCGGGTGAACAGATCGGTTATACCCTCCACAAACCGGCAGCCTTCCAAATATTCTACCACCTCCGTATTTAGGTCGAGCCAAGCTGCGAGCGACTCGCGCTCAGGTTCTTGTTGCAATCGAGCGCCGTCGATTCGGATGGCAATGACTTTTCCTTGATAAGCGAGTGCTTGATTGTGTCTCAGCTCCTGAAGTCGCTTACAAAGTCTGTCATCTGGAAGTAGCGTACTTTCTACCAAGACATTGTCGGCATGAATCAAAAGTGGAAATTTGAGTCGGAGGTAATCTACCGAAAGACATGACCAACTTTGGTGCGGCATCCGCTTGCGCCACTTGTCGAACAGGGTCAATATACCTACTCGGATGTGCGCTACCGGCCGGGTAAGCGACAACGGATAAAAGCGATGTGGAGCTGTATCTACGAGAATAAAATTCATGGGCGTAAAACAAAAAAGCCCCGTAAAAATACGGGGCTTTGATGGGAATATAAGAAAAAAATTACTTTTTCGAAAATTTCGCGTAGCGGTTTTTGAACTTATCAATTCTACCGGCGGTGTCAATCAACTGAACAATTCCGGTGAAGAAGGGGTGTGAGGTATTGGAAATCTCCACTTTCACGAGTGGATACTCGTTTCCGTCTTCCCAAGTGATGGTTTCTTTTGTGTTTGCTGTTGAGCGGGTGATAAACGAATAATCGTTTGACATATCCTTAAACACAACCAATCTATAATTTTCGGGGTGGATACCTTGTTTCATATCGTCAAATAAATTTCGGAGGGCAAATGTACAATATTTTTTCTCCAAAGCCAGCCGAAGAAGAATTTTTTTAGAAAAAACCCAATCGAACAATATCGGCTGGCATTTCGTAGTTTTGTGAGCCATGCAAAAGTACACTTTTCAAGGATTAGGCCTATTCGCATTTCTGTGGATCGCGCTGATGGGATGCGAAAAAGACCGCGTCATCAGCGCAAGCGACAGCTTGGCGTTTTCCATTGACACCTTGTTTTTTGACACCGTATTCACTGAGGTGGGCACGGCAACCCGCAATTTTAAAGTCTACAACCGAAGCAATCAAACCCTCCGCATTGAGTCGATTCGTTTCGAGCGCAGCAACTCGCCGTTTCGATTCAACATCGACGGCGAAACAGGAACTTCGGTAGAGAACCTGGAATTGTTGCCCGGCGACAGTGCTTTTGTATTTGTTGAGGCCACCATCAATCCCAACGGTGGTAACTTGCCCTTGGTGGTAGAGGAAAATTTGGTTTTTCAGTTTGGCAACGGCCAACGCAACATGCCCATCGTAGCATGGGGGCAAGACGCCAACTACATCCGGGCCGATACTCGGGTTACAGGCCTGCCTCCGTACAAAATTTTACCGCCCAACGCGGTATGGACTGCCAACAAACCCTATGTTATATACGGCTATGCGGTGGTCGACAGCGCTAACTCGCTGCAGATTGAGGCTGGAACAAAAGTTTATTTTCACAGTGGGTCTGGATTATGGGTATTTCGCTACGGTCAAATCGCGGTTCGCGGAACCAAGGAACAGCCCGTGGTATTCCAGGGCGATCGATTGGAACCTCAATACCAAGACATCCCAGGACAATGGGATCGAATTTGGATCAACGAGGGACCGGCTGGAAGGGATAACCTCATCGAACACGCGGTAGTCAAAAACGCCTTGGTAGGCATTCAATTGGAGACCCTTCCCTTCTCATACAACCTCAACGCACCCACCAGCGAGAACAAGACCACCATCAGGAATACCCGTATACAGAATTGCAGCGCATTGGCGCTTTTCCTCCGCAATTACCGCGTTGATGCAAGCAACTGTGTGGTGGTCAATGGAGGTCAATATGCCATCGGAATCAGCGGAGGCGGGGAATACCAGTTCAATCACATCACGGCAGGCAATTATGCCAGTGTTGTAGGTCGCAAGACCCCCGCATTTTTTATGACCAATGCCTACGAGGCCGAGCCGGGAGTGGTACAAGTGCGCAGCATTACCAACAGCCGTTTCACCAACTGCATCTTCTCTGGAATCGAACGCAATGAATTCGACTTCGACCTCAACAACTTAGCACCCAATCAAGTGGTATTCGACCACTGTTTGATTAAAAGTGAAAAAACATTCTCGTCAACTTTAGTTGTGGAGAGCTATTTCAATCAAAACCCCGGTTTTACCGACGTGGGAGCTTTCAACTTCAAACCTACGGCTAACGCATTTATACGAGGTAAGGGCAAAGGGGGTATTGAAACCGCGGATATAGACCTCAATCCTCGCAATATAGACACACCCGACTTGGGAGCCTTTGAGTACAAACCTGATTAAGTATTTGCTTTGCCGGGGTGCATTAATTGATTGATGCCCATCATTTCGCGCATGGTTTTCTGCATGTTCTCAGCCGATCCATCAAGGAAGATCACATTGCCAGACGAATTCTCGGAGAAATGTTTTATGGCTTCCGTCCACATTGAAAAAAGAATCACAGAGGTATCGAGGTTAGCGACTTGCATTTCACGGGCCGCTTCTGTCATACCCTTGGCCACTTCCTGACGAAACAGCGCAACGCCTTGCCCGCGCAACTGTGCTGCACTTCGCTCCGCCTCAGCGGCAATCTTGATGGCATTGCCATCGGCCTCAGCCGCTTTGGTTTTGGTGATTAAAAGGGCTTGACCCTCGTTCTCGGCGGCGGCTTTCAGGTTATTACTAGCCACCACTTGCGACATTGAGCGCATAATCGCTTCATCGAAGGTGATATCGTTGAGCTGTAAGTCCTGCAAATGATAACCCCAGTCCTCCAGCGTGCTGTCGAGGTGGTCTTTCACATATTCCACAATATCGCTGCGCAGCGACAGCACCTCAGCTTGTTTCCGACTCGCCACAAAGGCGCGAATGCTGCCTTCTACTGTTCGGATCAAGGCCTGCATGAGATTGCGCTCATCGACAAATTTAAAAGCCACGTTTTTGATGGTTGCTTCCTGTTGATCAAATACGGAGTAAAGCAGCATCGCCTTGAAATAGACATTGGCCTGATCGCTGGTTACCGCCTGAAAATCGAGTTCTACCGAACGGTTCTGAATCGAAATCCGGGTGTAGATGCGTTCAATGATGGGGATTCGAAGGTTTAAACCGGGGTGAAGGATACGTCGATATTTACCAAAGATCGTGGTTACCCCAATGGTTCCCTGCTGGATGGTGGCAAAAGAGGTAAGCAATACCCCGAGAATAACAACACTAATTAGGATGGCTGGAAAGGACATAAGGATGGTTTTGATTGAATTGGGAAGGTAGAAATATTTCCAATTCCAGCGATATCCTATTGGCATCCCATACTCTGGTCGCTTTATAGGAGTCTGTATGCCGCTGATAGAGAGCCGTAGCACTAGCCGCCCTCGCATCTGGGGAGATTATTTCAACCAGTGAGCCACCTTATCGGCTATTTTGCCACCCGTGTGGCCGTCGCCGTAAAATTGTCGCTCAGCGGGAAACTCAAGATTTGAAAAGTACTGAAAAGCTTGGGCCATTTCTCGGGTATTGGCCGCCACTAGTCGGTTCACGCCGCCGCTCACCAGCTCAGTCCACTCCGTTTCGCCTCTCAAGGTGATACAGAATTTATGTAAGTAGGCCGCTTCTTTTTGCAATCCGCCGCTGTCGGTGGCGACCAGCTGGGCCCTATCCAGCAGCCAAAGCAACTGAAAATATCCCTGTGGTTCGACCAGCTGCACATCGGTTTTGATTTGATTGCGCAGCAGGGCTAGTTTGGTTCTGGGGTGAAGCGGTAAAATTACAGGCAGGCTTTTGTTGATTTCATCTAGGCCTTCAAAGATACCCTTAAGCACCTCAGGGTCATCGGTATTTTCTGCGCGGTGCACCGTAGCCAACATATACTTATCCGGGACGACAAAACTCGGAACCTTTGCAAATTGCCGATAGTGAAGTACCGCATCTTTCATGATATCTCCTACCACTTCGATGGTATGCGCCGGAGCTGCAATACCCTCTTTTGCCAGGTTTTCAATCGCTGAATCAGCGGGTACAAATAGCAGCTGGCTCAATTGATCGGTGAGAACCCTATTGATTTCCTCGGGCATTTTTCGATTAAAGCTGCGCAGACCCGCTTCCACGTGGACCAAGGGTATGTGCATTTTGGCAGCCGTCAAGGCCCCCGCCAAGGTGCTGTTGGTATCGCCGTATACCAAGATAGCATCTGGCTTCTCAGCAGCGACGATTCGCTCTAACCCCACCAACATTTCACCGGTCATGGCACCTTGGGTGCTCTGGCTTAGGGTTAATTTATACGCCGGCTCTGGAATTTGCATCTGGGTGAAGAAAACATCGCTCATATCGGCGTCGTAGTGCTGCCCAGTATGCACCAAGATCTCCTGCACACCGTGACGCGCCTGCCACGAACGACTTAAGACGGCGGCTTTCACAAACTGTGGACGCGCACCCAATATGGTGAGGACTTTTTTCAAAATACGCGTGTAATATGAGGTTCTAGACCGGCTTTGATGCGCGGGATCACCGCACTAAGCGAAAACGCATACGACTTAAAGGTATAGTTCTTAAGAAGCAATTTGTATGCCAGAAAGGCATTGATCTTTTTTTTCCTGCCCGTTAAGAAGGCTGCTGCAAAATGGAGTCGCGAGTTTACCATCCAAACCGTTCGGCGCCAGCCGTCGAGGTGAAGATGATTGAGAATAAGTTTGTTCCTGCGGGTGATTTCTCTGATGTATCCCAGTTTGTGATGCGATTTGATGGTCACAGAGAGTGGGTGGTAACATTTGGCTTGTTGATCAAACAAGCAAACCCAGCCCGATCGCCATGCGCGAATACCCAAATCGACATCCTCAAAATAAAAAGGGCTGTATACCTCATCAAATCCGCCGAGTTGCCTTAGGTAATCAGAGCGCACCAAAGCGGCGGCTCCCGACAGAAAGAAGGTGGTTAGTTTAGGATGGTTACCCAAGGCGTTTGATGTGGCCTTGATTCCACTCAAAGATAGTGCAGGAACTTTGGCTCCATCTTGGGTAATCTCGGTTTCGGGATGGAGTATATTGGCTTGCACACCAAACACCCGGTCGTCTTCAAAATGCGTGAGCAGGGATTGAAAAAAATCAGCGCTCAACCAAACATCAGAATTTAACAACAAACACAGGTCATACTGAGCTTGGTGAATACCGCGGTTGATATTCGCGGAGAATCCACTGTTTCTTGGACTTTTTAAGACGTGAATGCCAGGGTATTGGTCAGCGAGAAAAACCAGCGAGTCATCGGTTGAAGCATCGTCGCTAACAATGATTTCACTGGGAATAGATAGCGTTTTCAGGGCTGCAGCGACAGTGGGCAAGTTTTGTTCGAGAAGCCCTTTCCCGTTGAAATTGGGTATTACCACTGAAACGCCATTCGGAATCACATGCGAAAGATTAACTTCAGCGAATGTATCAAAAAGGGTGAATCTAAAAAGTGTGGAATTGCTCAGAAGGCTTTAAATTGCGAAAAAAAAGCATGATTGTTCTTCACTCAGACGAGGCCCCAAAAGCAGTTGGACCATATGTACAAGGTATCATTCCCGATTCACCGGGAGTTCCTGTTTACCTCTCAGGTCAGGTGGGATTGATTCCTGCCACGGGAAAACTAGCGGAGGGACTTGAAGCGCAGACTCATCAGGTATTTGCCAATATCAAAGCGGTTTTAAAAGAGGCTTCACTGGGGTTAGATGCAATCACCTATGTCAACGTGCTGTTGGTCGATATCTCTCATTTTCAAGCTGTCAACACCATCTACGCCCAATACTTTCCAAATACACAGCCCACCCGAGCAGCCTACGCTGTAAATGCCTTGCCGTTGGGAGCCCTAATTGAGGTTGTAGCCATTGCTTGGAAAAAACTTCCCTGAAAAGGCCAATGATCCGAGCCACCTTCAAGGCTTTATGCCTGATTCTAGGCTTCTTAATTGGGAGAGCAGCCCAAGTTGAGGCCCAAACCATCGACCAGCTTTGCAAGGTCCCCAAGGGCTGTAAACCCATTTATGAAGGCGACTACCTATCGTACTTCGACACGGTGCGCCATGTGCCTTCGGTGGTGTGGTATTCCAGTACCAGCAGTCAACTGAAGCTCGATTTGCCCTTGCAGCGCAAAAGCAACTATCCCGCCGTTGATGAACTGCCCATGATCCCGGGCAACGCTTACAGCAAAACCGGTTACGATCATGGCCACTTAGCCCCTGCACGCGATTTCAAATACGAGATCAAGGCCTACCAAGCAAGCAATGCCATGGCTAACATCAGTCCTCAACATCCCTGTTTCAACCAACGCGGTTGGTGTTATTTGGAGACTTCTATTCGGAATTTGGTAGAGTCGCATCCCAGGGCGCAGGTCTTTGTAGGGACCGGTTCACATTTTATTCCCGGTGTCGAAACGCGCGACACCATTTGTCTGAAAAATGGAGTGACCATAGCCGTGCCTGACCAATTTTACAAAGTGGTGTGGCTGCACTTTCCGGAGGCAAGCGATGATATGTTGATTGCCTTCCTCGTAGACCACCTACCCGTGGCTAACGAAGATATTGTCGCGAAACAAATCACCGTCGATTCTTTGGAAAAGATAACCGGCATCGACTTCTTCGACATCATGCCCAACGCCTGGGAACGGGAGAAAGAGTCGATCCTCTACCCCATTCCGCTCGATGAACGATCGGATTGCGGTAGTAAGACCTGTCTATCGGTCATGAAAGGCCGTATTGATCCCCACAAGCGCGCTGAAAAACGGTGTCGGACTGCCGGACGATAAACACCTTGAAATGGGTGAGTTGGAGCACCTCGTTTGACCCTTGAACGGCTAGGAAAGTGCAAAAAAAAAGCCTGAGCACAAGGCATCAGGCTTTTTGGATTTAACTGAAGAGATCGCCAGCGAAGTGCCGACGTCTATGCAATAGTGACATTATTTAGCGTAGTTCACGGAACGTTTCTCGCGGATCACGGTCACTTTCACTTGACCGGGATAGGTCATTTCATTTTGGATGCGCTGAGAAATATCAAAAGATAAGGTATCCGCATCGGTATCGGTCACTTTTTCGCTCTCCACCATCACACGCAATTCGCGACCCGCTTGGATGGCAAATGCTTTTAATACGCCGTTGTAGCTCATCGCCAGGCTCTCCAGATCCTTGAGTCGTTGGATATAGCTATCCATCACCTCTCTGCGGGCGCCGGGACGCGCACCTGAGATAGCGTCACACACCTGTACAATGGGTGCGATGAGGGTTGTCATTTCAATCTCGTCGTGGTGAGCACCGATCGCGTTGCAAACCTCTGGTTTTTCGCCAAATTTCTCTGCCCATTTCATACCGAGAATAGCGTGTGGCAACTCGGGTTCTGAATCGGGGACCTTGCCTATGTCGTGCAGCAGACCTGCTCGTTTGGCGAGCTTCACGTTGAGACCCAGCTCCGATGCCATAATGGCACACAGGTTGGCCACTTCGCGAGAGTGTTGAAGGAGGTTTTGCCCGTATGACGAGCGATACTTCATACGTCCAACAGCGCGGATCAATTCGGGGTGCAAACCGTGAATACCCAGATCGATACAGGTTCGTTTGCCTATTTCGGCAATTTCCTCTTCGAGCTGTTTAACCGTTTTGGCCACTACTTCTTCGATGCGAGCGGGGTGAATGCGTCCGTCGCTGACCAGCTGGTGCAGCGATAAACGGGCCACCTCGCGACGAACGGGGTCAAAACAAGAAAGTACGATTGCTTCGGGGGTATCGTCGACAATGATTTCTACACCCGTGGCGGCCTCTAAGGCGCGAATATTACGACCTTCGCGACCAATGATACGACCTTTAAGCTCATCGCTTTCGATATTAAAAACCGAAACTGAGTTTTCAACGGCTTGTTCAGTGGCCACACGTTGAATGGTTTGAATAACGACCTTTCGCGCTTCCTTATTTGCCGTGAGCTTGGCCTCGTCTACGATGTTTTTCACAAAAGCCATGGCCTCGGTCTTGGCTTCGTCCTTGAGCGCTTCAACCAGTTGTACGCGGGCTTCTTCTTGGGTAAGGCCCGAAATTTTCTCAAGGGTTTCGACGTTCTTGAGGTGGGCGCGCTCCACTTCTTCGTGTTTTTTCTTGAGGTTGGCCTCTTGGGTATCGAGACCGCTCTTCATCTTTTCAAGGTCTTTTTCTACGCGTTTGGCTTCCTCAATTTTTTGATTCAGGGCCTTTTCGCGTTGGTTGATCCGCTCATCGGCTTGTTGCGCCTTGCGATTTCGTTCGCTGATCACCTTTTCGTGCTCCTCTTTAAGCTGAAGGAACTTCTCCTTGGCTTGCAGGATTTTGTCTTTTTTGATGGCTTCAGCCTCTTTCTCTGCTTCGGCGAGAATCGAGTTTTTGCGCTGGTTGAAAACGTTATTTAAAATGAAATAGACCCCACCGCCACCGCCAACTAGGCCGACTGAGAGTCCTACTAAAATACTTACTACATCCATTGTTTCGCTTATTGTTTAATAGGCGAAAACCCGTGTTGGTGCAGTGCTCAACCCTTGTTGTCTTCCAAACAGTTATTCAGTGCTTGATCAATATCTTTGAGACGCTCACCCAGCTGGAGTGCTTTGTCGGCATGCTCCTGTTTTAGCAATTGAGTGGCGGTTTGCAACGCGGTCATGGCCAACAAGTCTTGCTTGTCTTTCACGGCGTAATTTTGCTGAAACAGGTTAACCTGTTCCTCGATATTTTGTGCAGCCTGCAAAATAACATCGGCTTCTTGTATACCCACGGTTAAGGGGTAAACCCGGCCTGCTATCGTTACTTTTATTTGTTGACTGCTCATGAATGAATTATCTGTTCAGAAGGGCAATGCATTGGTTGATTTCACGCACCAAATCATTGATCTTCGCGTTTGCCTCTTGCGCACTGCTGGGCGCGGAGTGATTCGAAGGAACCGGCCTCGCCGTTTGCAATCGGCTGATTTGTTCTTCCAAAAGTGCGATTTTTTTGTCTTTCTCACCCATCATTTGTTGCAAATCGGCATTGCGTTGCTCCTGATAGCGCAATTGGGTCTTGATTGCGGTAACATGGCGCAGCAGCTGCTCGGTTTTGCTCTCAATGGATGAGATTAGTTCTGAAATCTCGCTCATTCGGTTGATTATCGTTGCGGCAAATGTAATCAGCGCGGTCGGATGTTGCAAGTAAATTTTGGATCGCTGAAGCTATTTTTGGAATGCCCCTGTAGACCAAAAAAATACAACAATTCAGGGCTTTTTGAGTTGTGTTTAGTAATTTCGGACGCAATTTCGCATGAGGGCAAGCTTAATTTCGGTATTTCTTAGTGTGTTGGCTTTGGTAACTTGGGCGCAGGTACCCGAGCGCGGGGTTTTTATTTCCCCGCTCGATATCCCCCTCTACCTGAGTGGCAATTTTGGAGAATTGCGCAACAACCACTTTCACACCGGATTGGATATTAAAACCGAAGGCCGTGAAGGTCTCTCGGTGTACGCCATCGGATCTGGATTTGTAAGCCGTATCAAGGTCTCCTCGGTAGGCTACGGCCTTATTCTGTACATCGACCATCCCAACGGTTTTACCTCTACATACGCCCATTTGAGCAGGTTTAACGACCGCATAAGCGACTGGATCAAGATCAAACAGTATGAGCGGCGCTCGTACGAAATTGATATAACCGTTCCAGAAGGGGAATTGCCCGTTGCTAAAGGCGAAATAATAGCCCTATCGGGAAATTCAGGCAGCAGCGGTGGTCCGCATTTGCATTTCGAAATAAGAGAGACGCAGTCGGAACTGGCCGTTAATCCCCTTTTGTTTGGTTTTCCGGTAGAAGACGATGTGGCTCCCAACATCGCCGGTTGGCGCATCTTTGCTCTAAATCCATCGGCTTCGGTCAACGGATCGAAAAAACTTACCCTTCAGGCCAAAGGTCGAAGCGGTCTGTACAATACCGTTCGCCGCGAACCCATTGTGGTTCAGGGAGAAGTCGGATTTGCCCTGCACGGAACGGACATGCTGAGCGGTACGGCCAACAAATGCGGCGTATACAGCATCGACCTCTACATCGACGACACCTTGGCTCACAGCCAGCGCATGGATAAACTCGACTTCAATAAGGGCCGATTTCTCAATGCCCATGTCGACTACCCTGCATTTCGCAGCGCCAAAAATAATGTGCACAAGTGTTTTCTAGAGCCTTATAATACCCTCCCTATTTATCCTTTCTCCCCTACCCGAGGCAAGATTTTGTTCAAAGATGCGGGACTGCATCCTATCCGATTTGTGGTGAAAGATGTATATGGCAATACATCTGAGTTACGCGACACCATTGAATCAGTACCTGCTGTCAAATCGGCAGCAAAATCCAACACAGCCGCTTGGCGCTTCGACAAAAGCCACGAGCGAAGCACCCCTGCATATCGATTAAACTTCCCCGCATACAATCTTTACCGCGATGAGGTTATCCAACTAAAAACCACCCCCACCTCCGACGGACTGTGGTCAGTAGTGCTCGATATAGGTGACGACGACATTCCCATTCACCAACAGTTCACCGTATCATTCCCCACCGAAGGTATAGCCGATAGCCTGGTTCCCATGGCTTTTGTGGCCCAAGTTAACAGCGCCAACAAACCTATTCGCATGATTGGCAATAAACGCAGCGAGGGTTGGATGAGCGGCAGCTCCCGCAGTTTCGGCCGGTTTGCTTTGGCGATCGACAGTGTTAGTCCAATCATCAAACCCATCAACGTCGGTGATGGTATGGAGGTGGAGGCCTTTCAAACCCTGCTTTTCAGCGGCAAGGACAATCTCACAGGAATTGAAGATTACGACCTATACATCGACAATACATGGTGCTTGTTGGAGTACGATGCCAAGTACCACCGTTTCTCGTATTCGGTTGATCCCAACAAAATATTGCCCGGTCAACACCGTTTACAGTTGGTCTTAACCGATGGGGTTGGGAATTCAAGAACCTTTGAGTGCGAGTTTTTAATGCGCCCGTAAATCGTTAGCTTTGTACCACACGTGAAGTTTTTATCTACCATATCACTCCTCACCTTGCTCATCGGAGCTTGCTTAGGACCTCATCAGCGTCTACTTGGACAGGCGCGGGTAATACAACTGAGTGGTGTAGTGGTAACGGGCGATAGTCTCAAACCAGTGCCGTATGTTAACGTGCTGATAAAATCTAAATATTACGGTGCAACGACCGACTATTTTGGATATTTCTCGCTTCCTGTTTTGGCAGGCGACACGCTGATCTTTTCGAGTTTGGGTTATAAAAAGTCGGTCTATGTGCTCGATTCCGACCTTAAAGAAGAACGCTATTCCGTGGTTCACGTGGTACAGCCTGACACCATCATGTTGAGCGAGACCGTGATCTATCCTTGGCCCAGTAAGGAGCAATTTAAAGAGGCCTTTATGAACCTCGACATCCCCGACGACGAGATAGCCCGGGCCGAGAAAAACCTCAATCCCGAACTTATCTATCAAAAGGCTTTGGAAATGCCCAGCACGGGCTCGATGAACTTTAAAAATCAGATGGCCCTCAAACAAGCGCAGCTGTATTACAACGGGCAGGCACCGCCTATCACTGTTCTTAACCCCTTTGCTTGGGCGCAGTTTATCAAAGCCTGGCGCGAAGGAAAATTCAAGCGCAAAACCACCGAACCGTGAGGGTAGTCAGGTTATTTATTGCGCTTGCTGCCCTGCTTTTGTTTATCCCCTGCCTTTGGTCACAAACCGTGGTAACGGGTAAAGTAACCAATACCAAAGGTGAAGCGCTACCCATTACTGGGATTTCGGTAAACAAGGGCGAATCGGGTACCATAACCGGAGAGGATGGTCGTTTTGTGCTCAAACTCGCCAAAAAAAAGCGGTACTTGTTGGAAGTTCAGCGACTGGGATACATAAAATACGAAAAAAACTTCGTTCTTGAAAATCAAGACACCTTAGTCCTCAACGTCACCCTGATCAACAGTGAGCTAAGTGAAGTGGTGGTCAGCGACCGTCAAGGAGCGAGCACCATGAAAAGCATCGATTCGCGCTTTGCCGCGGGTGTGCCCAGTCCCAGCGGCGATTTTCTCAACGCCGTACTCAGCAGTCAACCGGGAGTTTCGATGCGAAACGAATTGAGTTCGTCGTACTCCGTTCGAGGGGGTAGCTTCGACGAAAACATCGTTTACGTCAACGATATTGAGGTGTATCGCCCCTTCTTGGTTCGCAGCGGGCAACAGGAGGGATTGAGTTTTATCAACGGGGACATGGTCGATCGGGTATCCTTTTCGGCTGGTGGTTTTGAGGCGAAATACGGCGACAAGCTGAGTTCGGTGCTCGATGTGAAATACCGTCAACCGAAAAAATTTGCAGGCTCCGCGCAACTCGGTATTATGATGGGCAGTCTGCATCTCGAGAATGCCAGTAAATCGGGAAAAACCACCTATCTAGTTGGATTTAGATATCGCAATAACGGATATGTCCTAAGAAGTTTAGACACTCAAGGAGAATATACCCCTCGATACCTCGATTTGCAGTCGTACCTCACACACCAATTCAGCAAGCGCTGGTCACTTGGTTTTTTAGGCAATTACAGCAGCAATCGGTTTCAGTTTATCCCGCAAACGCGCCAAACCGAGTTGGGAAGCATACAACAGGCCCTGCGATTCACTGTATTCTTCGACGGACAGGAGATAACCCGCTACCGAACGGGTTTAGGTGCGGTCGACCTGCAGTATAAGGTAAATGACGATTGGCGTATAAAACTCATAGGAAGTCACTACGAGACCCGCGAGAACGAGGAATTTGACATCGTAGGACAATATCGCCTCGAC